>NZ_JADEWX010000056.1 GCF_015207395.1 Nodosilinea sp. LEGE 07088 | reverse complement strand
TTTTCCCAACAGTCCGCCCACTCTACTTTTGTCTAAATTCATCGCCGCTAAGCTAGACTCCTGCCCCAGCGCTGGTGCACCTGACTTGGCGGCCTAGAAATCCAATCAAGAACTTAGGACTGCCCAGTTCTGAACCCAGCGGGTTAAATAAAATGACCTGCTTAATCCGTATCTGTCGGCGCTGATGCTGGCGATAGATCTGGCCATAGGCATGGGCAACAGGCTGCCACTGGGCATCGGGGCAATAGCTGTGGTCGATCAGCAGGGTGAGTTCTGGAATCGGCAAGACCCGACTCATGAGCAGGCCAGCTCCCATAAATGCCAGCCAGCTTACTCCTAGGGTCTTGCATAGCGCTGTATTGAGGGCCATGGGTTGTTCTCCTATTGGCAATCTGGCCTGCTTATAGATTGGTTTGAAACAAGTCTTGCAACAGCACCTGCACCCGTTCAGGGGTGCCTTCGTAGACCGCCCCCTCCCGCAGCGCCGCGATCGCCGCCAGCTCCCGGTGGTTGACTTCGCCGTAGGCGATGGGGTAAACCCGCACGCCGCTCTGCTGGATGACAGCCTGAATCTGATTGAGGGTTAGGCCGTCGGTGCGATCGCCATCGGTGAGCAGCAGCAGATAAAACTGGCCGTCAGGGTCGGTTTTTTGTTTCTCCATCAGCTCGGCCAGGGCCACCGCCACACCGTCGTAGAGGGCTGTAGAGCCATCGGGCTGGAGCTGGTCGATGGCGGTAAACAGCCGCTTTTGCTCTAGCTCATTAAAGGGTGCCAGGTGAATGCGGCGGATGGGGCGATCGCTAAAGGTCACCAGCCCGATCTGGTTGCCGGGGTTAATCTGCTGGCTGGCGAACCGCAGCGCCTCCTGCACCGCCTTGAGTCGGTTGTTTTGATCCATCGAGCCGCTGGTATCTACCACCAGTTCCATATAGACGGTGCGACCGCCGTCTTTGCGCTGCTTCCAGAAGGTTTGGGCGGCCTTCAGCACTTCTCCCGAGGGCAGCGGCGGAAAGTCGCCCTGCTGGAGATAGTCAGTCTGAATGTGCCCCTGCTGGACCGCCAGTTGCTGCATGGGGGCAGTGGTGGCAAAGGCCGCAAAGGCTTTGAGCGCCTCGCGCTCGGTGGGGCTGGTCCAGTTGAAGGCGACCAGGGGCGAGGTTTCGGGAACTCCAAAGGGTACTTCCGCCAGTTGGGCAAACTCCGGCTCCTTTTTCAGGTTCACAAAGCTCTGACGCGACATAACGATGGCCTGAAAGGCGTCGGGATCCTGCTGCCAGATTTGCTTCAGATCGAGGTAGGTGGGAGTTGTCAGGGCAATCTGCTGCTGAAAGGCGGCAAACACCGAATTCACCGCCGGGTCGTCTAAATCTTCTACCAGCAGTGGGGCACCGGTCTGGTCGTGGCCCGCCGCCCGCCACAGCAGCGTGTACAGAAAATTAATTGCCGGGGAGGCGATGTAGGGGTTGCAAAACCCGACCTCAAACTCTCCCGCCAGAATGGCTGCAACCACGCGATCGAAGGTCACCTCTCCTGCCTCGGCCAGGGCTTCGTACACCTGGGGCTGGAGGGCAAAGATCGCCTGGTTAGCGACTAAAGCTGGCGCGATCGGGGTCGTTACTATGCCATCGGCCTTCAGCAGTTCTAGCCATAGCCCGTGGGCCGGGGTATAGCCAGCGGGCTTACCCTTGCCTGCTGCTAAAATCTGCGCCCCCAGACCCGACGGAATGTTGCGCACCCCCACCTGAATCACCTGCCCGGAGGAAATCGTTTGCCGCTGCTGGTTAAACGCCTCCGCCACATCCACCAGCCAGCGCTCGTCGGCTCGACTGCCGTTGGCCTTTTCGGCAGAGCTGTAGATCTCGATATAGACAACCTCGGTATCGCTGGTGGGCTGCGCCCCGTACAGCGGATAGGCGTCGGGGTCGGGCACCGCGTCAGCCAGGGGCGGAATGACCGCGTTGTAGGCGGCGGTATCTGAAACGAGCTGCGACTCAACCTGAATGTTGGGCAGCAGCCGCTGGTGCAGGTAGCGATCGGCAGATTCAAACGACTGTATTGATCCGCTGGAAGTAAGCAGCAGAGAGCTACAGGCCCATAGCCCGCTCAGGCATAGCCCTACCCCCAGCCACAATTTGAAGCGCCGTGGTTTCATGGTTCTCTACTCTCCTAAAATGCCGTTTTCGTTTTCTGCGATCAGGGTCTGTAGCCAGGTCGAAATTTCAGTCGGCGGCGTTGACGACTGCTGCAGGGTGGTTAACGTCATCTGGTCGCACAGCTCTTGTAGCCGGGCGCGGGTTTGCTCAAGGCGCTTTTGGCTGCTGTAGAGCTGCTGCTGAGCAAGCTGTTGATAACGGTAGGTTTTTACCTCCCGCACGGCCCTCAAAGCCTGGGCTAACTGCTCGACTAGATCCAAAACCGTGTGCAGAGTCTCTAGCAAGTCGGGGATAAAGGCTGACTCTGTTTGCGCAATTTGGGCCGCAACGGCTTGAATCGCCTCTGCTTGTTGACGAGCCGATACCCACAGCGACTGAGGAATATCTGAATACTGGTGCTCCACATGATTCAGGTGGCTTAGAAAAACGTCTTTTTGCAGCAGATTAGCCGCATTGGATGGCGCTGAAAGCAGTCGCCTGTGCCGATCGATCTGTTGCTGCCAGGTGGCGACAGCCGCCCCGCTAATGATCAAAACGCTAGTGACCACAACCCAGCGCAACCCCACCCACAGCACAACGCCAAAACTGCCCAGGGTCAGCGCTACCAGTAAAATCAGCGTTTGAGGGAGATGATGCCTATAGTGTCGGGAATAGAGAGCCATGGCGGAGAGTCCAAAATGACGAATTTTGAGGCTTGTGAACGATAGGCCTGAAGCCAGAGCGTTGAGACCAGCACGATAGGCATGGGTTGCCAGGCGCCGATAGTCAGTGGCTCTGAGGCGATCGATAAACCAATTGGCCCAGCAAAATATCAATAGCCAACAACCGGCCAGAATTGGCAGCAGCAAAGCCAGGCCCAGGAAGCTGCCAAGAAAGCCAATCACTACCAGGACATTGATGATCGGCTGCCAGGGATTGTAGTGAACAGCAATGGATAGACCCACCTCGGGCTGTTCCATAAATGTTTGGAGACGGTGATGCCAAATCTCCAGTTCTGGATCATTTGCTCGGGTATAGGTCTTGACTACATACTCCTCACCCTGCGATCGCAAAAGCGCCACGTAGCTAGTTCTTTTGCCTGCGTCTTCCGCCGTGTCAATCCGGGTCTCGATCGCGATGGTTTCGACCTCTGCAATCGGCCAATCCCACGATCGCAGCAAAGCCCTATAGGTTAGGGTGCAGTCAATTTGGCCAGAGTTAAGCGCCCCACACCTGACCGCGGTTGGGCTACCGTGCCAGAGCGTGCCGAAGATGTAGAACGCAACCCAAACCGTTATCAAGCCCAGCCAAAACCAGGGAATCAGGTTTGAAAAGGGAGAGATATCGGGCGGGTCAGGCGCTTGTAGCCGAGTGGGCGATCGCCCCTGGGGGTCAGCGGGTGGATTGGCCATGGTGTACACCGCAGAACTAGCAACGGCGGGCAAGGGTTTTCCTCGAACCTGCGCACCCTGAACCAGATAAACAGCTCCGGAGCCGTTCAGGGTAGATCAGGCCTGGCAGGAGTTCCTGTCAACAAACCCTGTGGAGCTGACACAATAAATCCTACTTAAATCATGAGTAAAAGTAAAGTAAAGTTTGATTAAATCCTTTCAAACGCCGTGAAGCTAAGCTTTTGTAAGGGTAATGTCTGAGTTTTGGCTGGGCTAAGTAGAATAAGGCTGTTGTTGGGTGAGGAATGTTGCCATGGCGAAGCCCTCCCTCAGGGCCACGCCCCCGGGGGTCGAGTTGGCCGCTCAGGCCCTCACCCGCGCGGGACTGACTCAGGCTCGCCTGGCTGAGCAGGTGGGCTGTAGCCGCCAGCCGATCACCAATTTCTTTAAGGGCGAGGCCATTTCCCAGGCGATTTTTATGCAGATTTGCGATCGCCTGGGCCTCGACTGGCAGGCGATCGCGGGCCTAGCTAACCCTCCAACCCTTGCCCCCAGCCCACCGGCAGTTGCCATACCTCAACTCGGTCTCGATGCCCAGGTGCAAACCCTGCGGCAGCAGGTCTACCCCAGTATCCGCGAGCGCTGCGGCACCATGCGGGTGCTCGATATGTCTCACCCCGTCGAGGTCAACGACATTTATGCCAGCGTCAATATCCTGGAGCAAATTTCTGGCCGTCGCTACCGGCACATAGAAGAACTGCTGCACAGTTGCGATACTAACGATTTTGAGCGCATCGGTTTGGGGGCCATTGTTGAAGAACGGATGCCCGCTTTAGAGGCCGTTAAAACCCACAAAAAATTAATCATCTTGGGTAAGCCCGGAGCCGGAAAAACCACCTTCCTGAAATACCTGGCCATTCAGTGTAACGAAGGAAAATTTGAGCCCGATCGCGTACCCATTTTTATTACCCTTAAGGACTTTGCTGAGGCGAATGAAGCCGCTAGCCTATTGGACTATATTGCTGACTGCTACCACGTCCCTGAGGCGGTTTATCCAGCCCTGGTTGATAGTTTTCAGCAGGTTTTTGCCGCCGGTAAAGCGCTGATTTTACTCGACGGTCTGGATGAAGTCCGGCGTGAGGATCACCAGCGTGTCATCAAAGAAATTCGAGGCTTTTCGGAACAGTTTTGGCAGAATCAATTTATTATGACCTGCCGAATCGCGGCCTGGGACTATGTGTTTGAGAAATTTACCGAGGTTGAGGTCGCTGATTTTGACGAGAGCCAAATAGAGGCATTTGCTGCTAAGTGGTTTAACCAGAAGCCGGTCAGTCCAGGCCAGTTTATCAGGCAGCTAAACCAGCATCCTCGCATTCAGCAGTTAGCGGTCAGCCCGCTGCTGCTGACCCTGATCTGTCTGGCCTTCGAAGAGTCGGGGGGCTTTCCCAGCAGCCGTTCAGAACTGTATCGGGAAGGAATTGATGCGCTGCTGAAGAAGTGGGATGCAAAACGGGGCATTCAGCGCGATCAGGTGTATAAAAATCTGTCTCATCTGCGTAAAGAAGATCTGCTGAGCTATCTGGCTCTGATTACGTTCAAAGGCAAAGAACTATTTTTTAAAAAAAGCGTTGCTGAGCAGTATATTGCCGACTATATCTGCAACCTGGCCGATACCGATGCCGACCCTGAGGCACTGCAAATCGACAGTGAGGTGATCTTACAGTCGATCGAGGCTCAGCATGGCCTTTTGATCGAGCGGGCAAAGGGAATTTACTCCTTTTCTCACCTCACGTTTCACGAATTTTTTGTGGCCCGCGAGATCGCCGTCAATAGTCTCTCTCTGGAGCAGGCTCTTCAAGATCTAGCCAGCTACGGCACCGACCGACGCTGGCAGGAGGTGATTTTGCTCACGACAGAAATGCTGCGAGATGCCTCGCGGCTGCTGCTGCCCCTCAAGCAGACCATCGACCAGCTTTTGGCCGATTCGCCCCGGTTACAGCGGTTTTTGCAGGAGGTATGCGATCGCGCCACCGCCCCCGAATTTGCTGCCTTTAACCCCGCCGCTGCTCGCGCCTTCTGCTTCGATATCGATTTTGACATCGACGAAAACCGCGCCGCTGCCCTGGCCCTCGACAAAACCGTTAACCTGCTGGTCTGCGCTAGCTTTCTCACCCGCATGCTGGAGGATATGAGCCTGGCCGAGGCCATTGCCGTTGCCCAAGCTCACGATGCTCGTGCCGATCGCGAGGCCAAAATTATTAACGCCAGTTCGGCCAATGCCGTCATGCTGATCGCCATTCAAATTGCCCTGGACTCGGGGGGGTTAGACAATCCGGCCCGCCAAACCCTCAAAACCCTGTGGCAGCGGCTCAAAGGTCATGCCGCCGACGATGACACCGTGCGGCAGGTGGCCGATCAGGCCCGAGAAGTCGCCAAAAGCCGCCACCACATCGGCCAGGACTGGCATTTCACCCCCCAGGAAAAAACTCAGCTCAAGCAGTACTACGCGACCACGCTGCTCCTGGTTCAATGTCTCAATAGCGATGGCTGTATGCTGTCTCCCAAGCTGCGTCAGTCGCTGCAAGCCGCTCTGTTTTTGCCCCTGCCTTAGCATAGGGTAGGGTCTAAGCAAGGGGGCCAAAAGGCTGAACCCTGTGCCAACTCACCACCATACCTGCGATGACTTTCACGCTCTATTCTGTTGCAACGCCTGCGGTCAAACGCTTGGGGCCTGAGGGCTATCCAGGCAGCATGGGCACCTGGCAGGGTGGTACTCTGTCGCTCCCTAACTCCGGTACGCATTTTGGGTTCATCTACGCCGGGTCGCCGACGCTAGAACGGCAGCTGGACGATGGCCGGGGTAAAACCACGCAATCCTTTGGACTCGCCCAGGGCATGTATTTTTGTCTGCCCGAGGCAGGTCAGCTCAAAGGGCACAATGCCAGCGGCTTAGTCATCACCTGTCCGACCTACCGGGGGATGTTTAGCCTGGGTGGCCCCCTGGAGTCGGCGGGGCGATTGGCCTATATCAATGGCGGCACCAGCAGTTTGCTGCTTCCCCCGGTGATTGTGGGTGACCCCTGCTTAAACGCCATGTACTTCCCGGCTGGGGTTGAGCAAACGCTGCACACCCATCCCAGCGATCGCCTGGGTTTAGTCATAGCCGGGGCCGGGATCGTTGAAACTCCGGAAACCACTGCCGGGGTTGGCCCTGGCGACATTTTCTGGATTTCGGCGGGCCAGCTGCATCGCTTCTGCACCGCCGAGCATCCCCTGACCATCGTGGTGTTTCACCCCGACAGCGAGGGTGGCTTTACCCACCGCGACAATCCTATGCTGCGGCGTACCCTGGTCGATGGAGTCAGCGCCGCCGATCTGCCTGAGATTCAAACCCCGGTTGAGCGGTGGGCCTAGGCTCCGAGAGCGGCGATCGCCCCCCAGAGCCGGTCGTTAATCAGCGCCTCGCCAACCCAACACCAGCGTCAGCCCCAGCAGCAGCGGCGTCAGCCAGTCGCCCCAACGAAGGTAGGGGGTCAGGGTTTGGCGGCGCTCTAGGGTGGCGGAGTGGGTGAGATAGGTCTGAGGTTGCCCCAGCCAGATTGTGCGACCGTGGTTATCCACCAGGCCCGAGAGGCCGGTATTGGTAACCCGCAGCGCCCAGCGATCGCTCTCCACCGCCCGCAGCACGTCAAAGCCGTGGTGCTGCACCATCATCCACACCGGGTAGGGGTCATTATTCGACGCGGTGACAATGAACTCGCCCCCCGCCTTGGCCTGGCGGCGAAACAGGCGGCTGTAGGCCGACTCGTAGCAAATCCCCACAATGCCCTGGCCGACAGAGGTGATAAATGACTGCCCTGGCTGGCCCGGTACCAGGTAACTACCTAACGGGGAGAGCCGCTTGATCAACCGACCCAGCACCGCCTCAAAAGGAATGTACTCTCCCAGGGGCACCAGCTGCACTTTGTCGTAGCGCCCGTGATATTGGCCATCGGAGCGGATTTCGAGCAGGCTTTGGGTGTACTCGGTGTGCTCTGCCCCCGGTTCGGGGGCAAAGGTACCCAGCCACAGCGGCACCCCGACCTGGCTAACGGTTTGCAGCAGGGCTGCAATTTGGGGTGAATTTGGATTCCACAATTGGGGTAGCGCGCCTTCGGGGGTAATCACCGCCGTTGCTCCCTGCTCGGCCAGGGCACGATAGCCATCGGTATACCGTTGAAGAGCCTGGTTAACCCCCTGGGGCGTCAGCTTTTCGCGGGTGGGCACGTCGCCCTGAATGAGGCCGAGGGTGAGCGCTGCGCGCGCTGGTGCCGCTGCGGTGGTGGCGAATAGGCTAGCCCCCACGAGGTGCCCGGCCATGACCAGCGCTAGGGCTATCAGCCCAACCCTACGGCGGCGCAACGCGGGCAATGGAAAACTGGGAAAAGGGCAGGGAATCGCGATCGCCAGCAGACCGTTGGTGGCGACCAAAATGGCAGTGATCGCCGACGGTCCCGATAGGCGGGTCAGGTGCAAAATCCAAAGATTACTGGGGCTTTGGGTGAGGCCGAGGGGCGACCAGTCGAGGGGAGTCTGGTTGCGCAGCGCCTCAAGGGCACACCAGAGAGCGGTACCGGCTAGCACTAGCCAGAGGCGTTGATCGGGCCAGTGGCGAGTGGCCCAGGCAATTGCCGTGCCCCAGACAGCAATGCAGGCGGCACCCCAAAACACAATGAAAATCCAGGCAAAAATTGCGATCGCAACGCTGCTCAGCCAGGGCACCCCCATCCACATCAGCGGGTGCAGGTGGGTGATCCAGGCTAGCGAAATGCCGTAGTACACCAGCCCCCACAGCAGCCCATAGACCGCTGCCAGCCCCGGTTGGGTAGCCTGCACCACCCACCACAGCGGCACCAACCCCAGCCAGGCCAGACTCCACAGGCTCCATGGTGGCAATGCCAGGGTCACCACCAAGCCGCTGAAGACTACCAGCCCGGCCCGCTCCCAACTCCAGAGCTGGATTCCCGATCGCAGCGCCAATGCCGCCGATTTCATCATAAATGTGACCCTGATGCGATCGCTACCAGCCCTAGGGTAATCCCTCAGGGGAGTTCAGGGTTGTAGCCCTGTGCGCCTTCATTGGGCCGTAGCGGCATTCACCAGCAGTAGGCCTTCCCCATCGTGTAGCTCAAAGGAGCGCAGGTCATCGCCCACCGACATGCCGGGCGTGGTTAACTTGACCTGCCAGGCGTCTAGATCGAGTTGCAGCCAGTCGCCCAGATTGACCGTCATCGGTGTTCCTCCCATGTGGGCTACCATCACCACTTCTTCCGGGGCGCGATCGCTCGGCGGGTGGGGCTCGATGCGGTAGCCATAGAAAATAGTGCGTTCGTCGTCGCTGATGCGGTTGAAGCGATCGCGGCCAATCAGGTTCTCTCGCAGCCAGGGTCGCTGCCGCCGAAACTGTCGCAGGGCTACCCCAAACTGGCAGATCTCTGGGTTCGCGATGTCAAAATAGTGCGACACATTGCAAATGTCGTGGCTGTCTTCCATAAAGGCCATGGCAAACTGCTTCAGCTTAGGCACATCTAGGGTGGCCAAAAACCGAGGCAAGCTGGGCTGGTTGAGCTCCTCTAGGGCGGGTACCTCACAGGCTACCCCATCTACCCCGGTGCCCAGGCAGTGCTGACAGATCGCAGCGACTTCCTGGAGGTTGTAGTCGGTTTCGACCATCGCCTCCCGCAGCGCCTTGGCAAAGTCTTGGAGTTGCTCCAGCGTGGCAAACCCCAGCGCCTTCAGCTGAAGAAAGGCGTGGGGTTCTAGGTACAGCTCTGGCTCAACTTCCCAGTCTAAAAAGCCCACTTCCTCCGACACCACCTTGACCCCGTAGCGATCGTCGGTGTTGCGAAAAAACCCCCAGGGCGTCTCCAGAGTGGCGTTGAGAAAATCCATCGGCAGGCCGGGGCTAAAGCCATGTACCCAAAGCAGGGTGGCCGAATTGTTATAGGCCCGATTGAGGGCCTGGGGTAGGGTGTTGCCCAGGTTCCAGTTGATGTCGGCATCGAGATCGATCTGGTTGCCCCGGCGCACGGTGTCGTGGTTGCCGCAGCCGGTAATCCAGTGGTCGCCCTGAAAGATGACCTCGCACACCCGTCGCCACTTGCGATCCCAAAAGCCTTTCAGCGTCGGGGTGTTATGGGCAAAGATCAACGGCCCCCACTGAAATGAGCCGGGCTTGGCATCAATTAGCTCGCGGTAGGTCGACTTTTCTTCCCAGCCCGGTTCGGGCCAGGGGCGACCGTCTTCAAAAATCGTGAACAGCCGTCGCCGATAGCCCTGAATGTCTTGCACCACATCGCTCATGGCGAGCAGGTAAACATCGTCTTGCTCTACCCGCCCGCTGAGGGGGTTAAAAAAACGAAAGTCTTGGCCGCCATCGACGCGAATGCCGTCGGCCCCGGTGTTGATTTTGCGCCGCTGCATCTCCAGCAAAATGGCTCGCACCTGGGGCAGCTGGTGGTTGAGGTCTTGGCCATACATGTTGGGGCCTTTAAAGAACTGCTGGGTGAGCAGTTCTAAACCCTGGTTGTCGGCGTGGCCATAGACCAGGTCATAAATCAGCTGAATTGGCTCTTCCGGGAAGGTGTGCAGAGTCGCAATGAAGTCCACGATTTCATCGGGGCGCAGGCTGCCCAGTACCGCCGGATTAGTGGCGGCAGATCCTAGAATCGGCACGTCGTAGCCCCAATTTTGGGTATTGGGTTGGCGCAGGGTAATCGTGAGGCCGGTGTTGAGGGCCTCGCTGTTGCCGTTTTCGACAATGGCAAAAAACTCGTGCTCGATGTTGGTGTCTTCGCGGCGATACTCAATGGTGGGTTCGACCGGCAAGAGCTGGATGGCGTCATAGCCCGTGTAGGCGGCTTCGGCGGGGGTGAGCGCTTCGCCTGCTATGACCTTCTCGGCAATGCCCTGGTAAATGCGGGTTAGCCCTTCAAGGGTGCCTTCGGCAGAGGCCGTTTTAACATGAATTTGCAGAATGTTCGTGGGGGCAGGCACCCGAGGAATCTCAGGATCGATACCGCCTTTGGGGGCGGCGCTGCGGGCCAGGTAACCCAGGTCAGCTCGCCGCTGCTGGAGCCGTTTGAGATCGTAGACTTCGGCGGGGGCAAAGACCCCGTAGGGCAGCGAGTAGGCCAGCGGGTCGCGAATATAGTTGAGTCGCCCCTCGGCATCGATATAGCGCAGCCAGTAAAAACTTCCCGCTCGCTTGCAGCTGCCCGGCTTGACCCCGGCTACTACGGCCCAGACAAACTCGCCCTGCTGCATGGCCGGCAGGCGATCGCGCTGAAACCGCAGCGTCTGTTGGGGCGCTCTAAAGTCAATGGGCTCGAGCGGCGTGAGAATTTCTAGCTCCAGGGTGCGCTCCGACTGAATGATGTCGGCCACCAGGGCCGGTGCCCAAAAGCCAAACTCCGTCAGGCCATCGCGGCGGTAGTGGGCCCCCAGTCGCCGGGCCAGCTGCTGACCTCGCCGAAAGTAGGTGTCGTCTGAACTGGCTACTGTCGCCGCCCAGTCGAGCACCGTCTGGGTTTCGTCTTCGATCAAATAAACCAGGGGTTGCAGCGGGGGCTGGGCCACGGTTGGCAGGGTAGGTGCTGAGTCTTTGACGGTCACGGGGGTTCTAGGCTCTAAAGGTAGATTGACAGGTTGCTACGGCACGATGACCTGGTAGGGCAGTAGTGAGGAGCTATACCCATAACCATCGCATCGCCATATAGGGACTGGCGCTAGTGTAACAAGCGCCCTGGCAAGGCTGTTTACCCGTATCCCAGATTCATCCAATTTATATACACAGCATAGAGAAAACTGGACAGTCTCGATAGAGTTTCGTTGTGTTTTGGCCTGAAGTTAGGCATCGCCCTAGGGCGTCACGGGCTCAACCTTCGTAGGAAAAACGTGGGTCAATCTGCTCGGGGTCATAGACCAGTTCAAAGGGAATTGGTACCTGTCGCTCGCCAAAAATAGCGCTTTGGGAGGCCAACACAATGGCTGGGGCATCGGCTCGGCTGATATCCACCGGGGTCACCTCCAAAACCGCACTGGGGGTATGGCGATGCGAGGCCGGTAGGTGATGGGTTTAGCAACGTTTGGCCAGGGAAAATGACGCTATCTAGGGCTGATCGCCTAAACCCACCGTTACAGCTGTGAAATCACTACTACATCCCCTGCGGCCAGCCCGAGTTCGGCAGCTCGCCCCGCCCGCAACTCAATCACCTGATCGATTAGCTGGCTGCCGGGGCCGTAGGTGGGGCAGGGGTCAGCGGCGCAGGGGGGGACATCTGCGGCGATCGCCTGAATGGTGCCGTTGTAGATAAACACCATATCTAGCGGTACCGGCACGTTCTTCATCCAAAAGCTCACCGGCCGTGGCCGCCCCATCGGGAACAGCATGCCTCGGTCGTCGGGCAGGGCGTCGCGATACATTAGCCCCATGGCCTGTTGTTGAGGGGTAGCGGCCACCTCCAAAAAAATCTCCTCACCGCCGAGGGTGGTCACGGCAGTAACGGCTAACTGTTGGCCACGGGAAGATGCCATCGGTGCTGTAGCCGTAGGAGCTGTGGTCGTAACGGGCGTCGATGCAGCGGGGGTCGAGATGGCCGTAGACTGGGTCGGCCCGCACCCTGATGCCAGTACTAGGGTGCCCATGACCAGACTGCACATCAGCCCGCGCTGAAACCAGAGGTGTGATCGGGAGACCATCCGGCGATCAAAGCCGTAGGGCATGATAAAAACCAAACTATAAGAACGACAGCCGCTCACTTGAGGCGGTTTTATTCTAGCCTTGGCTCGGCTAACTTTCGCGCAGCACATAACCGACGCCCCGCACCGTTTGAATCAGCCGCTTGTCGTCTTCGCCGTCAATTTTGAGCCGCAGGTAGCGCACGTACACTTCAATTACGTTTGATTCGCCGATGAAGTCGTAGCCCCATACGTTCTCTAAAATTTGCTCGCGGGACAGCACCTCCCGCGGGTGCTCCATCAAGTACTTGAGGAGCTCAAATTCTTTCATGGTGAGTTCGATCACGCGATCGCTCCTGAGGGCGTGGCGGCTCTCCAAATCTAGCGCCAGATCGCCAAAGCGCAGACTTGCTGTCTCTCCGGGGGTGGTCTGTAGGTAGAGCTGCACCATTCTTAAGAAAGCGTCGGCCCGGTAGGGCTTGAGAAAATAGTCGTCGGCACCGCATTCTAGGCAGGCAACCCGGTCTTCTAGGGTGTCTTTCACCATCAGCAGCACCATAGGTGCTTTAATGCCCTGACTGCGCAGGGTTTGACACAGCGCTAGCCCCGACTCACCGCCCAGCAGGCGATCGACCACAATCAGCGCCGGGGCGATCTCCCTGGCCAGGGCCAGACCTGCCTTGGTGCTGGTGGCAACCACAGACTTGTAGCCGGCCTCCTGGAGATCAAACGCCATCTGGCGAGTCTGGCTCTCGTTGGTGCCAACGAGCAGAATCTGATTGCCGCTGTCGGCGGTAGTTGTGCCCATAAAAGTGAATTAATGCCCTAGGGCACCGGTGAATGGGGTCACAGCAGGAGGTTTTAGAGTGAAGCCAGTAACGTAAGGCGATTATAGCCTGCCCCCCAGCGTTCAATTCCCTAGCCCTGAGGGGTAGACTTCCCAGATCACCGCCCCAGGGTCTACTGCTCATTCAAGGGTGGCCTTGGCCCCGCGCCGCTGTCCAACTTTGGCAATAAAGAAATCTTCGAGGGTCGGGCGCGTCTGCTGCAAGGCAATCAGCTCTCCACCGGCCAGGGGAATCTGATGGGCAAAATCGTAGGGATCCCCCTTCACATGGCCCTGCCACAGGTCGCCCTGCACCGTTATTTGCTCAAGTCGGGGGGCCAGCTCGTCAAGCCGACCGCCCCGGCCTTTCACCACATACTGGTCGGCGCTGCCCAACAGCTGGTCAAGGCTGCCATTGGCAATCAGCTCTCCCTGATCGAGAATGGCGATGCGATCGCAGATGACCTCCACATCCGACAGAATGTGGCTGTTAAAAAATATAGTCTTGCCCTCGCGCTTCAGGGCCAAAATGATCTCCCTCACCTGAAACCGTCCGGTGGGATCCAGCCCCGACATCGGCTCGTCGAGAAACACCATGTCCGGGTCGTTGATCAGCGCCTGGGCCATGCCCACCCGCTGCACCATGCCCTTAGAATAATGCCGCAACTGCTTCTTCTTAGCCGCCGCCTGGGGGAGCCCCACCAAATCTAGCAGCTCGGTGATGCGGCGCTGTTGGGTCGCCCGCGATAGGCCAAATAACCCAGCGCTATACTGCAAAAACTCCCACCCGGTCAAAAAATCGTAGAAGTAGGCATTCTCCGGTAGGTAGCCAATGCGCTGCTTGACGCTACTGTGGCCCAGTGGATGGCCCAGTAGCGTCGCTGTGCCCGCTGTCGGGCGAATAATACCGAGCAAAACCTTCAGCAAGGTAGTTTTTCCAGCCCCGTTAGGGCCCAGCAAACCAAACGTCTCACCCCGGTGAACTGTGAGAGAACAGGGCTGGAGGGCGGTGACCCGTTGGTTGAGCCAAAACCCAGTACGGTAGGTTTTACTTAGCCCTTGGGTGTGCACAATAGCCGGAGCGGCGTCGGGTTTGTTAGTTAGCCCAGCTGGTGACGATGCAGTGCCCATGAGACTTGCCTGTAGAACTGGATAAAACTGCCTCAGCTCCTAGGAGTGATGCCAGCATAGCGCTGTTAGGGTACCCACCCAATGGCACTATGGTAATAACCCAGGGGCTCAACTCCAGCTCTGAGCCAGGTAAAATCGACTGACCCGAGGCGCAATGCCATTCACTGAAACCAAGACACTGCTATGGATCGCTCTAAGCTAATTGCTATTTTGACCGGGGCTATTTCTCTACTGCTGGCCATGGGCTATTTGATACTGGTACAGATGCTCGATTTCCGTGGCGACATGGTGCCCGCTCCGCTCAGCTCTGTACCGCTGTTTTTGTCCAGCACCCCTAGTCTTGGCTCAATGGTTAGCCAAAGCTTTTTTTGAGCATCTGTGCGTCTCGGCGGGCAATTTTTTTGTGGGTAATTGAGAGGGCAAAATCAAACCGCTTATCCAGAGCCTAGTCCAGAGAAAATTTTGGTCCATCTCCGTGATTCAAGCTGGTCTAGAAGCGCCACCTTGTTCGCCGCCCGCATGGCTTGCTCTTATTCATTAGCAATGCTTATGAACTGCTTGGCAGTAGGCCCGATTTCTCTATAAGGCTTGCTGTTTCAGGGCAACCACGCCTAGGTTGTAGGTCAATGGGAGCTAGGTTTTGCCCCCAGAGGTAAACCCGATGACCATTGACTTTGGCATAGTATTATTGCGATTAATATTGAGGAATTTATCCGCTACTCAGCAGGAACCCATGGCCATGCAACAGCTTGAGACGACATCGACCCTTGATTACCAGTCAGCGCATTACAAAGATGCCTACAGCCGCATTAATGCCATTGTGATTGAGGGCGAACAAGAAGCCTACGACAACTACCGCCAGCTGTCGGAGTCACTACCTGACTCTAAAGACGATCTTCTACGCCTAGCCAAAATGGAAAACCGCCATATGAAAGGCTTTCAAGCCTGTGGTAAAAATTTGGCCGTCACCCCCGACATGGAGTTTGCCGCCAAATTTTTTGCGCAACTGCACCAAAATTTTCAGCAGGCTTGGGCTGAGGGCAAAATTGTTACCTGCCTCTTGATTCAGTCTCTGATTATTGAAACCTTTGCTATCTCGGCCTACAACATTTACATCCCAGTCGCCGACGACTTTGCGCGTAAAATTACTGAGGGTGTGGTTAAGGACGAATACAGCCATCTCAACTTTGGCGAAGAATGGCTCAAGGCCAACTTTGAATCCGCCAAGGCTGAACTAGAAGTGGCCAACCGCCAAAACCTTCCCATTGTCTGGTCTATGCTCAATCAGGTGGCCGACGACGCCGCCGTGCTGGGCATGGAGAAAGACGCCCTGGTCGAAGATTTCATGATTACCTACGGTGAAGCGTTGACCAATATTGGGTTCTCTAGCCGTGAAGTGATGAAGCTTTCGGCCCAGGGTTTAGCGGCTGTCTAGGGCGATCGCCCGACGCCGGTTGCCACCTTGATTGCTTTGCTAGCTAATCTCTCTGCTGCCCGGTGCTCTATTCAATCCAGCACTGGGCAGTTTATCGTAGGTAAATTGCTAACCTGCACCACTTACCCCGGCGCCTTACCCTAAGTACCCTAGATTTGCGATGTTTGGCCTCATTGGACATTTAACTAGCCTTGACCATGCCCAGCTTGTAGCTCGAGATCTGGGGTATCCAGAGTATGCCGATCAGGGGCTCGACTTTTGGTGCAGTGCCCCGCCCCAAATTGTCGACACCATTAAGGTCACCAGCGCGACCGGTCAGCAGATCGAAGGTCACTATGTCGAATCGTGCTTTTTGCCCGAAATGCTAGCGGCTAAACGCATCAAAGCGGCTACCCGCAAAATTATCAACGCTATGGCCCACGCCCAAAAGCACGGTATCGACATCACCGCCCTGGGTGGGTTCTCATCGATCATTTTTGAAAATTTTAACCTCAGCCAAATTCAGCAGGTGCGCAACGTCACCCTTGAATTTGATCGGTTTACCACCGGCAACACCCATACTGCTTACATCATTTGCAAACAGGTGGTGGCCGCTGCTGCCAAGCTGGGCATCAACCTCTCCGATGCCACCGTGGCCGTGTGCGGTGCCACGGGGGATATTGGCAGTGCCGTATGCCGGTGGCTGACCGCCCGTAGCGACATCAAAGAACTTTTGTTGATTGCTCGTAACCAGGAGCGTATTCAGCGCCTGCGCGATGAATTGGGCTGTGGGGTCGCTATGGATCTTGATACCGCCCTAACCAAGGCCGATATCGTGGTGTGGGTCGCCAGCATGGCTAAGGGGGTTGAGGTCGACCCCCTTAGTCTTAAGCGTCCCTGCCTGATGATCGACGGTGGCTACCCCAAGAACCTCGACCAACGGTTTAACTACGAAGGTGTCCACGTTTTGAAGGGGGGCATTGTGGAGCACTCCCTCGATATCGACTGGCACATCATGAATATTGTGAATATGGATGTGCCGGCTCGTCAGCTGTTTGCCTGTTTTGCCGAAGCTATGCTGCTGGAGTTTGAGAAGCTGTACACCAACTTCTCCTGGGGGCGCAACCAAATTACCCTCGAGAAAATGGATATGATTGGCCAGGCATCTCAGCGCCACGGGTTTCGTCCGCTTCTCGACCTCAATGTCGTACCGTTGGTAGCAAAACCCTCCTAGGGGAGATGTCCTGCCGGTAGGGTTAGATGGTTAGCCTTAGGCAGAGGGGACATCGGCTTGGTATCCTAGATTGCAGACGGGCAAGGATTTTCTGGGCAACTAGGGTATTCTTCGCTCACCTTAGCGTGTTACTTGTTTTTTCCTGGCTATGGCCCTACCTGAGCGCAAGTCTATTTTGTTGTCCTTTGAAAAACCTCTCGCTGAACTGGAGGCGCGCATTACCCAAATTCGAGAGCTAGCCGAAGAAAATGATGTCGATGTTTCGACTCAGATCCGTCAGCTAGAGGCCCGCGCAACCCATCTGCGCCAAGAAATTTTTGCTAATCTGACCCCTGCCCAGCGGCTACAGGTGGCCCGTCATCCCCGTCGGCCCAGCACGCTTGACTATATTCAGGCTATTACCGACGAATGGATTGAGCTGCACGGCGATCGCGCCTCTGGTAAAGACGACCCTGCTTTGGTGGGGGGAGTAGCGCGTCTGGATGGTCGATCCGTGGTGATTTTAGGTCACCAGAAAGGCCGTGATACCAAAGACAATGTGGTGCGTAACTTTGGCATGGCATCGCCGGGGGGCTACCGCAAAGCCATGCGGCTGATGCGCCACGCCGATCGGTTTGCCATGCCCATCATCACCTTTATAGATACTCCCGGAGCTTTTCCTGGCTACGAAGCTGAGGAAATGGGCCAGGGCGAGGCGATCGCCTATAACCTGCGGGAAATGTTTGGCCTGACGGTGCCCATTGTCTGCACCATTATTGGCGAGGGCGGATCCGGTGGTGCCCTGGGCATTGGCGTGGGCGATCGCCTGCTCATGTTTGAGCACTCGGTTTACACCGTTGCCAGCCCTGAAGCCTGCGCGGCCATTCTGTGGAAAGATGCCGGTCGGTCTGGGGAGGCGGCCGAAGCCCTCAAAATTACCTCCTGGGATCTCAAGCAGCTGGGCATTTTAGATCACCTGTTGCCTGAGCCCGTCGGCGGTGCCCACGCTAACCCCATTCAGGCGGCAGAAATGCTCAAGCAGGCCCTAGTCCAACAGCTCGCTGAGCTATCGCAACTCCCACCCGCGAGGTTGCAGCAGCTGCGCTACCAGAAATATCGCCAGATCGGCGTTTTTGCTGAAGCGGCCTAGCCCTCTATCACGCCGATACTGCTGCTCAAAGCCATTCCTCAAGCGGAGTTAATTTCTCATTAATGTGTGGGTTTAAGGCCAGCGCTAGGGTAAATAAGAGCCCTGCAGGCGGAAAATGAGAATTGGTTAAGACTGTGTTTACATTTGTTAACATGATTACGGTAGTCGCGTATCGGGTCTCTGCTAGGGGCGTCGGGCTCCTTGAATCTCTGATACTTGGGTACTGACGGCTGACGTTCTTTGTTGATTGGTAATTTCCATTGCAGAATCCTATCCCTTCTGATCTACCCCGTCGGGCCCTGGTAACTGGGGCAAGCCGCGGTATTGGTGAGGCTGTTGCCCACGCTCTGGCCCAGGCTGGCTATGACGTAGCGCTGCTCAGTCGCTCCCTTGAGACGCTAGAGCCAGTGCGGGCGGCACTAGCTGACTATGGCGTTGTCGCTAAAGCCTATGCTATCGACTTAGCAAAGGTGGATAGCGTGCGCAGTCGTATGTTAGAAGTAATCGCTGATTTTGGCCCTTTCAGCGTGGTGGTTAACAACGCTGGCATGGGTTATACCGGTGCTCTGGCGACCATGCCCCTAGCGGACTGGCAACAGGTCATGGATTTGAATCTCACCGGCGTGTTTCAGTGCATTCAAGCGGTGCTGCCCACACTGCGGCTGGGCGGCGGCACCATCGTCAATGTGGCCTCAGTCGCCGCCCAGTCGGCCTTTCCCGACTGGGGTGCCTACACCGTCAGTAAGGCGGCCCTGGTAGCGTTGTCTCGAGTGCTGGCGGTAGAAGAGCGGGGCCACGGTATTCGAGTGGTGACGGTATCGCCAGGGGCGGTCAATACCCCGATTTGGGATACCGATACCGTGCAGGCTGACTTTGATCGCTCGTCGATGCTGACCCCTGAGGTGGTGGCGCAAACTATCCTCCACACGATTCTATTGCCTCCCCATGCGGTGATCGAAGACCTCACCCTGATGCCTGCGGGCGGTGCCCTCTAACCAGTTTTTTACCCTGTTGTGACCTGGCTAACTCAGCGAGTGGCCCTGATTTTGTTGAACCTCTGGAGTGTTTAGAATTCCTATGACTATCGCATCCTCAAACGGCCTTAACGACAGAGCCACTGGCAAAGGTGCTGGTGCTAAGGCAATTTCCCAAGCGGCTGTTCGGCCCGATCGCACCCATAGCTATCGGGAAGAGGCTGACCAATACCCTATCCCCGAGACTAGCTTCGAAGACATGAGCGACGCCGTGCGCACCATGTTGCTCTCGGTGGGTGAAGACCCTGAGCGGGAGGGGTTGCTCAAGACCCCGAAGCGGGTGGCCGAAGCCATGCGGTTTCTTACCAGCGGCTATCAGCAGTCCCTCGAAGAACTCGTCAACGGGGCGATCTTTGACGAAGGCCACAATGAAATGGTGCTGGTGCGCGACATTAACTTGTTTAGCCTTTGCGAGCACCATATGCTGCCCTTTATGGGCCGCGCCCACGTGGCCTACATTCCTAACCAGCGGGTAGTGGGCCTCAGCAAACTGGCCCGCATCGTAGAAATGTATTCTCGCCGCTTGCAGGTGCAGGAGCGCCTCAATCGCCAGATTGCCGAAGCGGTGCAGGAAATTCTCGATCCTAAGGGGGTGGCTGTGGTGGTTGAAGCCAGCCACATGTGTATGGTGATGCGTGGGGTGCAAAAGCCAGGCTCTTGGACGGTCACCAGCGCCATGCTGGGTGTCTTTCAAGAAGACTCTAAGACCCGCGAAGAGTTTCTCAGCTTGATTCGTCACCAACCCTCTTTTTTCTAGGTCATAGGTCTTCTAGAAGCCGATAAATAGTAGATCCATGAGCCGGGCTGTCGCAGCAGCCCGGTTTTTTTGCCGATTTTTTGTCGTGATGCGGGCCAGTTGGTGCGGGCCAGTCCATGGAGGGTGCGATCGCAACCAGCCCTAACGCGCGGCCTATCGGCCCCAATCTGCGCAGGCCCCCAGGGGATTAGAGGCGTTGTTTGGGCAAAAGTGAGCTAATATCTAAGCCAATTCGGCTGCTTCGGCCCCATAGGGCCATATTCGCCACGCTATGGGGCAGATTCAGTTGCTCGTTTTTAGCCAGCTGCTTTCAGAATCAGGCGGTTGGCTATGGACGAGGTAACAGAGCTGGCGATGATGTGTGAGGGGTTCGGGTCAATTGCGATTAAAGCAGGTTTTGACGGGTGTCGTGGGGGTGGCTGGTGTATGCCTGTTTGGCAGCCTACCGGCTAAGGCTACAGCGCGTCTGCAAACCTGGCAGTTTGACACGGGCCAAAACCGACTTGTGTTTACCACTGAGGGTGGTGTACAGCCCCAGGTGAGCTGGTTGACCAACCCTCGTCGGTTGGTGATTGACCTGCCCGGTATTCTGTCTGAGACGGCCCTCGGCGATCAGTTCGTGGGTGGTGCGGTGCAGGCCGTGCGGGTGACTCAGGTCGATGCCCACACGACTCGCATGGTGTTAGAACTTAACCCTAGCTACGACCTCGACCCCAAGCAGGTGAAGGTATGGGGGCTGACCAGTCAGCAGTGGGTGGTGCAACTGCCGGGGGCCACGCCAGCACCGCCTGCTAACGACAGCATAGTGATTCCAGATTTCTCCAAAGCGGCCGTGCGTCCCCTAACGGCAGTAGGAGATGACCCACTGCCGCCACGGCTGAGCCGCAACCAGGTGAATACGACGGCGGTGCGGGCAACTGCTACGGTGCTGCGGGGAGTGCAGGTAACGGCAGAGGGATTTTTTATCCACAGTGCCGGGGCCATACCGCAGGTGCAGGTATACCGCACTCGGGATGCCAACCAGACCCGTCAGCTGGTGATCGATGTGCTGGATGCCGCCATCGTGCCAGGGCTGGCCCCAGATGCGCTGCCCCAGGGACGCTATGGCATTCAAAGCTGGAGCTTAACCCAGTTTGCTACGGCCCCACCAGCGGTCAGAATTACGCTTTCCCTAGAGGGCTATAGCCCTGACTGGCAAATCACGCCCCTGACGAGCGGTGGTATATGGGTGACCCCCATTGGTGTAGCGCCTAGCCAGATTGCCGCCCCCCCCACCACGGTGGTGCTACCCGTGGTACAGGCGGCTGCCCCAGTCCCCATTGGCTCATCTACGGCTGCGCCCCAGCCCACCCTTAGTCCATCGGTACAGCAAGCCGCTGTGCCCAACCGCAGTCAGGTCTTGGTGATGCTAGACCCCGGTCACGGAGGCGTGGATCCAGGAGCGGTGGGAATTGGTGGTTTACAGGAAAAGGGGGTGGTGCTGGCGGTGGCCCAGCACACAGCGGCGGCCCTACGAGCTCAGGGTGTGGCGGTGCAGTTTACCCGCCAAGGTGACCAGACCGTTGACCTGCAACCTCGGACCGAGATGGCGGACGCAGCGCGGGCCACGGTGTTTGTGAGTATTCACGCCAACGCGGTGAATATGCAACGCCCGGAGGTGAATGGGCTGGAGACCTACTATTACTCAGATGCGGGCCGGGTGTTGGCCACAGCCCTCCAGAACCATGTGTTGAGCGTGCTACCCACCCACGATCGCGGCGTACGCCAGGCCCGCTTTTGGGTGCTACGTCGCACCTCTATGCCCGCCGCGCTGATCGAAATTGGCTTTGTCACTGGGGCGACCGATGCCCCGAAGCTGCGCGATCCTCGCTGGCAGGCCCAAATGGGTCAGGCGATCGCCCAGGGTATTTTGAACTACCTGCAAGGCCAGCCCTAGCCCAGAGCACGATAGATATGGGAGCCACCTAGATCCTCTGTGCTGCGGCCAGTTCTGCTTCAGGGATAGTCGGTGATAATTCTGCCAGCAGGCTCAGCAACTCGCGTTCAAAAGCGACCTGGGCGCGGTTGGTTCTACCGCCTATATAGAGAATGCCATCCTGTTCTAAGGCCCACACCTGAGAGTGGGAGACATAGCTCATAATCACCCCTACCATGAGTAACCCAAACCCGGTATATACCAGGGGAATGCCAGGGTCTGCCTTGATTTGTAGGCCAGTACTGCCCACCACATCTACCAGCGACAGGGTGACCCCGTTGACCTCCGTGGCCATGCCCTGGCGTACGGTGGCCATCAGCTGACCACCATTGTCGTAGATTAAAACAGATCCCTGGAGGTCGCTAGCCAGTAGCGTGACGCCCTCGCTCATGTCGGGTTTAGTGGGTAGCCAGGTGCCCCAAAACCTAGGCCCGTCAGAGTCTAATAGCTGCATCGGCAGCTCCAGCACGGGGCTGTTGTTGAGCTTTACCTGAACGGCCGCAATGCCCCAGTCGGCCTGATATAGGGTGACACCCTTGTGGCGCAGCGGTTCGTTGACGTAGATGGTCTTGCGATCGGCCTCATCCCCGGCCTGGTTAAGCACCGATAGGTCAGAATAAAACTGATCGATATGGCCTTCGGGCGTGTAGTCAATCCAAAAGCGGTTGACTCGTACTGACCAGTCTTTGGGGATGTAGGCCTCTGCCCAGGGGCCGGCGTCAAAAATATTGCGAATTTGAAAGGTTTTACCACTGGGTACGATCTCTTGGGCAAAAAAACCGGTCATGGCGCCTGCGATCGCCCCCAATAAAATCAGCAACATGCTGGCATGTACCACGATCGGGCCGATTCTCCCTACAATTCCCTTGCGCCCGTAGAGTTGGGTACCCTCCTGAAAAATGCGATACCGCTTTTGAGTGAGGCTATGGGCCAGTACGGGTAGGGGGGTAGCCGATAGCTCAGCGCTGAGGGCCAGCTTTTGAAACTGACGCGGCTGGCTATAGTACTTCCATTTCTGGGCGGCTCCCAGGGCAGGAAATTGGCGAGTAAACGTGCAGGCGGTGAGGCTAGCCCCAAACAAAATCAGCAGAGCCAAAAACCACCAGGTGCGATAGACGTGATCGAGGCCGCTGATTAAAATCACCTTCCAGCTGAGGAAGCCAAACAGGGCTGGATCAGCGGGATAGTTCGTTTGGTAAAACTCCAGGGTCTGGCCCTGCTCGATCACGGTGCCGCTAATGCTAAAAGCTGCGATCGCCAGCAGCAGCACGATAGCGAGTCGTAGGTCAGCCAACAGAGGCAGCAGATCTTGGCGAAAATAGTCACGCACGACATCCCAGAGCGTCGGTTGGGGAGCTGAATCAGATGGGGCCATAATATCCCTTACAACGGGCCAAAAATACTGGGCTGGCTGGAGCTAAATCAGAGTGGTGGGCAAGAGTCGGGATAGCAGTGAAAACACCCCAAACCCTAGAAGCAGCGCCCCGCTAGCTGGGGTGACCCAGCTCGACCACTGCCGCAGTTCCAGCAGACGTTTGAGGCTGGCGGTAAATGTACCTGCCAGCACCAGCGGCGTGACATAGCCTACTGCGTAGGCGAGTAAGAGTGCGCTGCCCAACACCGGATCTTGGGTAGCCGAGATCCAGGCCAATAGAGTAGCCAGCACCGGGGTGCTACAGGGCGATGCCACAATGCCAAAAGTGAGGCCTAACGCGTAGGCTCGCAACCAGGGAGGCAAATTCCAGCGGTCAAAGGTAGGGCCTACGCCACTGGGCAAAGCTATGGGGACAACCCCCAGCAGGTTGAGCCCCATGACGATGGCCACCAGACTGACAACCACGGGCAGGCCCCAGGCTACTTGGCCATAGACATAGCCAAATAGCCCAGCAATCAGCCCTAGCAGGGCTAAAGTCGTGGCTAGGCCGAGGGCAAACGAGAGCGATCGCACCACTGCCCCGCCTCGGCTTCCCTCCTCATAACCGCCCATGTAACCCACCATAATGGGCAGCATCGACAATAGGCAGGGCGACAGGCTGGTGAGCAAACCGGCTAGCCCAACTACCGTTAGACTCACCCAAGACACCTCAGTCAGCTGGTTGCTCACCAATTGATTGGCCCACTGGGTGAGCTCATATAAATAAAGCTGAACGCTTTGAAACATTGCTAGCGTGACGACCGAGACAAGCCGTTACCATTGTAACAATCTGGCCAACTACTCTCAGCCTTAGGGCTCAAGAAAGAACGCTACCGCCATCCATCACCCTCAGCGACGATGGCCCAGGAGGATGGGTCTTTCGCCGTCGCAAAGGCAAAGGGGCCTCCAGATTAATCTCTCGTGCTGCCCGCACCAACAGCGCTGCGATCGATAAACTGGCCACCATGGAGCTGCCTCCATAGCTCAGCAGTGGAAACGGCAGCCCTGTCGTCGGTAGCACCCCAGTAGCAACTCCGACATTTAAGAGCGCCTGGCCGACTAGCAGCACCATACCGCCTACCGCCACCAAGCGATGTAACGGCTGCTTGAGCCTAATCGCCACCAGTAGCGCTAGCGAGGCATAAACCCCAAGAAAAAGCAGCAATACCAAACAGCCCACAAAGCCAAACTCTTCGGCAAAGACCGCAAAAATAAAGTCAGTGTACTGAATCGGCAATGAATATAGCTTCTGCTGGGATAACCCAAATCCCTGTCCCCAAAATCCACCCGAGCCAATCGCAAGCAGGCTCTGAACCAATTGATAGCCCTGGTTACCGGGGTCAGCCCAGGGATTGAGAAATGACACAATTCTCTGGCGTTGATAGGTATTGAGGCTGACACTCACAGTTGCCATCAACAACCCACCCCCAGCCGTCAGCAGCAGATATAGGTATGGTAGGCCCGCCGCTAGAGCAATCAGCCAGAGCGTCAGTCCACAGATCGCCGCTGTACTGAGATTGGGCTGCATTAAAATCAGCCCTAGAATGGCCGCAAAAATACCTAACCAGGTGAGGCGTGTGGGCCAGGTAAGCTGATGCCAGCGGCCAAACAGTCGTGCTCCTTGCAAGACTAAACAGGGTTTCAGTAACTCCGAAGGCTGAATCATAAAGGGCCCTAACGGGAGCCACCGAGTCGCTCCATTCACGGTTACTCCCAGGGTTGGGATTAGCGTCAGGGCCACCAGCCCAACCAAAACCAGCAAGATAATGCCCGAACCTTGAATGAGTCGATCCAGCGAGGTATGGACAATGCGGTTGAAAATCACCAGCCCGATGGCAACCCACAGTAGCTGCACTGCAACGTAGTGTAAGCCATAGCCATGCTCGGTTACTGACACAGCATAGGAGGCTGAGAATAATACCAGCAGCCCCCCCCCTAGCCATACAAAAGTCAGCCAGCGAAGCCAGCGAGCTTCCGCTGCCCATCGGCCCACCGTTGGGTCAATCCATGGAATCAATCGAGCAATATTCACCCTGCCATCCTGTGTGCCCTAGGCCAAGTCTTTCAAGGGCTAAGTATAGCGGAGGGGGTCAAAAGCCGCTCGTGATTGCAAGTATATTTTCACACCCTCTGACAGAATTTTGAGAGGGTGAAAACAGGCTCAAAAACACAACATGCAGGGCAAACCTATAGGTTTGCCCTGCATGTTGGCAGCCTAAAAATTTCATTTAGAAGACGTTGCGTTGCAGCCAGACCTCTAAAGTAAGCCAGTGTTGGCCCCTTGCCGACCGGTAGCCAGCTCAACTTTGACGATTTTACCGCCCATTTTTTGAATCCGCTGCTGCTCTTTGAACCAGTTATCGTAGGGTACCAGTTTAGTAAAAAAGGTATTTTGCAATTCACGCTGGGTACGAATCCTAGTTTGGCTAGGAACACAGGCGGTGATCTTAAACATGCGCATGGCCGAAAACTCTCCTGCTATCTCACTGCACAGATGTAAACACTCAAAAGCCAGAGTCGAAAGCCAATGCTTGAACATCAGGAAGACAGTACAGCGCAACCCGGTGTCCTCAACACTCGCCCCTGACTCTGGCCTAGGTTAGCTCTGGCCAAAGACCAAAGCGCAATGGATGAGCCTGGACTAGCTCAAGCCAGAGCAGATGTAGTCGAAGTAAACGCCCATTTCCTTGCCAGCATCGGCACCCACCAGGCTGGCGGTTACTTCTTTCATGGCTTGGATGGAGTTGACGGTAGCGCCGATGGGCACACCCAGAGAGTTGTAGGTTTCTTTCAGACCGTTCAGCACCCGCTCATCGAGGATAGAGGGATCTCCAGCCAACATGGCGTAGGTGGAGTAGCGCAGGTAGTAGTCGAGGTCACGGATGCAGGCAGCATAGCGACGGGTGGTATACATGTTGCCGCCGGGACGGGTGATATCGGAGTACAACAGGGACTTAGCCACAGCTTCCTTTACGATCTCAGCAGCATTGGCGCTGATGGTGCTTGCCGCACGAACGCGCAGCTCACCGGTTGCGAAGTAGCCCTTGAGCTTGTCTAGAGCGGAACCGTCCAGGTACTTGCCCTGCACGTCGGAGGAATTGATAACAGAAGTAATTGCGTCTTGCATTGGTGAAGCTTCCTTAGAACTGACGTATTCTCAACAACGAATCGACGGAGTAGCGCAGCTGCGACTACTGCATAGCGCCGACAACATAGTCGAAGTAGGATGCGGCTTCAGCGGCATCGTCGCTGGACAGCAGCGAAGACGCTACGGCTTTCATGGAGCGCACGGCTTCGGCCACAGCGGGAATGGGGGTACCCAGCGAGTTGTACATTTCACGCACACCCACCAGACCAATTTCTTCGATGGGGGTCACATCACCAGCCACTACACCGTAGGTGACGAGGCGCAGGTAGTAGTCCATGTCGCGCAGACAGGTGGCGGTCATCTCTTCGCCGTAGGCATTGCCACCGGGAGAAACGACGTCGGGGCGCTTTTGGAAGAGCTGGTTGCCAGCTTCCTTAACGATGCGCTCGCGGGACTCAGTCAGTACCTGAGCAATCCGCAGGCGACGCTCGCCAGAGGTAACAAAGCCCTTGATGCGATCCAGTTCGCCGGGGCTGAGGTAACGAGCCTCAGCATCGGCATTCACGATTGACTTCGTGACAATACTCATTGATGGATTCCTCCGAAAAATATGACCAGATAGTATGAAACTGGCATTTAAGGGTGCAGGGCCAGAGCTAACTCTAAACAGAACCTCAGATCTGGCAACCTTCCCGATTAATTGTCCGGTATTGCGTCAGCCTTCTTCAAAGCTGCGAAATATTTTGTAATAGTTTTCCTCAGTTTCTCCGAGGGCTGGTAAAAACGCCATCCTGGGGAATTAAAGGGAACAGTCTAAGCCCTAAAAGGGCACAGACCTGGGGCATTTTAGAACCCAGGTTTAATATTTCGCAACAAAACTAAGCATCCGCATAAACTGAGACAAAATGCCAAGATGTCCCATGGCTTTTGACCAAAAAAGTCAGATCTGAGGGAGCGATCGCTCCCTCAGATTATTTGCGGCCTAGACGCGTCGATAGGGTACGCCCTGTTCGCCAAAGTAGCGCAGATACTCAGCGGAGTTAAGTATAGCGGTAGCCGCAGCCATAGCGCCTTGCTCAGCAGCCACTGTGGCATATTCAGTTGGCTCTAGGTTGCGCCCCAGCAGCTGGCGGCCCATGATGGCCACTAGTTTTGGCATGGGGTAGGTGGCGACAAATCGCTCCTGGTAAGCAGGAGATTGCACTAGCTGACGAATGAAGTCGCGCAGGGTGATGCGATCGCAATGTAGAGCCGCTTCAGCCTCTGGCAGTCGCCAATCAGCAGGAATTTCTCCCTCGGGTTGTAGCATCACCTGACGATAGACGGCCATGAGCACCTGATTGACGTGCTCCGGGCCAATCCCCGACTGGTGACGGTAGAGCCGAGTGCTAGACAGCACCTGCGGCGATACGTCAGCTTCCACGGCTGCTCGCCCAACGGTAGCCGCTAGTTGAGCTGAGGTAGAGGCTTGCGCCGCCACCGCCTCAGCCATCAAGGGCATGTCGGCCACATCCATGGTGGCTGGAGCACTGCTGAAGCTCGGCACGATCAGATCGCGGTTTTGCTTCGTGAGTCGGTTGTATAGACGCTCGGTGTTGGGGAAGTTGGCCGCTGGCAGAGTGGGATAGCGACGGTAGGGCACCGTGTCTTCGCCAAAGTTCTCGGCGTACTCGGGGGTGTTGAGCATAGCCTGAATAAACCCACGAATACCTTCGCTAGCCAAGATCTGGTTGTACTTACGAATCTCAGCCTGATCCATGGGCGCACGTCCGAGGAAGTGCTTGGTGCCAAACTCGATTACCTGGGTATTGGGGTAAGGTGCGTAGAACTCTTTGATATAGAGCGTTGAGCAACCTAAGCCCTCAATAAACTCTTTCAGGTTGATTTCGCCATTGCCCAACTTGCTTTCCAGAGCGGTGAACTCGCTCTTGACAATGTAAGGCGCAATATCGCGCTCAAAGATTTGTCGGTAAGCCGCAGCCGTGACCTGCTTGAGGTTAGGCTTGTCGGCCAAGGATGTGAGCTTAAAGACCTTGGTTTGTTGGCGCTGGCGATTGACACCCTGATTGAGGCGACGCTGCACATCTGGGATGGCCCGATCTTCAGTGACGGCTCCCAATTCCACAAAACGAGGCGTGCTGGTGTCGGGGATGGGAACCATCCCTTTTTCAGCCAGAGAACCAGCCCGCATGCTGCGCATGGCTAGCCCCTTGGGCGTCAGGTAACGCTCGTAGGGTACGGTGTCCTCCCCAAAGGCCTCAACATACTCCTGGCTGTCGATCATTGAATCGACTAAGGCGTAAAAACCTTTCTTCGCGCAGATGTCGAAGTAGGCGTTGGTTTCCTTCCGCCCGTAGGTGGGGCGACCCAACAGCCTGCGATGAATATATTCCACCGCCTTCATCACGTAGAGCGATGTCCAGTAGGTCTTGCGGAAGGCCTCGGATTTGGCGATCGCTCGAATGAACTCCTTCACTGTAATCTCGCCGTTCTCCAGCTTGATTTCAGCAACGTTAGAGCGCTGGCCTGAGTACACCTCACGGCCAAATACTTGGCGGTAGGCGGCGCTGATCAACGTCTGGGTCGAGCTTTCTGAGTAGCGGATGCTAGCTTTGGTATTCCCCGTCCTGGGAATTTGATCTAGCTTAAATACCTTAGCCCCCAGAGAACCTGGATTCTCAGGCCGAGCCGCAGGGTTACTCAGCTGATTGTTGATGCCGGCGCCACGGTGAATCAGAATCCGGCGAGTGTCTTTGTTGAAGAACGCTGGCGTCGCACTGGGGTTGCGAGTCTCCTTGGGAAAGATGGCTCCAAACTGAATCTCTAGCGGATCGTTGCCAGATCCATAGGGATGCTGATCGGGTAAAGGCTGCTCGTAAGCCGCAAACAGCGTAATGAACTGCGGCTTTTTGCGGAAGGGGGCACTGTAGTTAAACAGGTCAAACTGAGGTCCCCAGTTACGGCACTCTTGGGCTTCTTGACCTAGCCCCCGCAGGTAAGGCACTGTCTCTTCGCCAAAATAGTCGGCATACTCTTTAGAATCGACCAAGGCATCGACCAGAGCCGCCAAACCACCCCTGGAGACGATCGCAAAGTAATTGCGCACCTCTTCACGGGAGCTGGGCGCCCGACCCAGAATATGGCGAAAGGCCAGTTCTAGCGCCCGGCTGTTGATATAGGGATCGAAGAAATTTTTGCGGTAGAGGGGGGACTTGGCCAGCCGGCGAACAAACTCTTTCATAGAGATTTCGCTGTTTTTCACCTTCGACTCTAGATCCGAGACCGAAAGGGAATAAGCCCGAGTAATGTCACGCTCAAACAGCTGCCGATAGGCCGCCTTCACTACGTCATTTTTCTCGACCGCTGACAGCCCGGGCTTCATAGCGTATTTGGGGCGTCGCTCCGCTGCATTGAAGTAAATCTGAGGCAGCTGCAGACCCTGCAAGTCGCTAGAAGGCCGTTGCCGCACTTTGCTAGAGGGGGTAGGTGCCTTGAACTCGCTCAGCAGCACTTCAAAATACTGAGCCACAATGCCCTGGGCATCGGGATCGCTATTGAAATAGCGCAGTGCGGCGGCCCGCATAGTTTGAATCGCCACAATCGTGGCTGCCGATGAGCAGGCGTTTTCAATGATTTCGCGCAGACCCCGCACGTTCACCGAGATGATGTTGGGGTCGCCCGCCACGATCGCGTAGGTCACGTAGCGCAGGAACCAACTCATGTCGCGGAGCGACTTGGTCATGTTGCCGGGGCCGTAGCGCGACACACTGATGGGGCGAAATCCTGGGGGGACAGGGCCAGAGGGGGTCGAGCTAAACAGGTTTGAAAACAGACCGCCGCCGCTCTCAATAAAGGTGGCGGTGCCGAGTTTCGAGGCCTCGGCCTCGTTAAGCACAGTCCCGGCCCGGCTCTTTTCCATGGGCTGGTCGTCATCGACCCGCTCCAGGTAAGCCAGGGGAGAACCACCAGTGAAGATACGGTTGGCCGCCTGGGAGACGATTAGCTCAGAGTAGCGAGTCAGAAGCTCGGCGATTTGCACCCGCTTCAGACCAGAATTAAAAAAGCCCGATAGCTCCTCTAGCTCTCCTCGACCCATGTAGCGGTCTTGCTGCTCGGCCTGGGAAATTGTGGCCACTGGCAGAGTTTGGTAGAGCTGGGGCCGCGCCGGTGCACTTCCACCACTTGCTTTAACACTCATGCGTTTTCAAAGGCTCCCTATGCGGACTAATGACGGCATCAAATTAAAGAATCTATCAGTCGGTTGTCATGGTCAGGGTTCTGAATTGCCCAGGAGCATTGATTGCAATAACGCTCTCACAACTGGCACAGAACTGTCGAACCCCCCGGAGGTAAAGCGTTGTTAACCTCACCTGCCGACCACCCAAGTCAGGCACCGAATGCGGTATCTATGAGTGGCGGGCTGTTCACTGACCTGGATTCAGATTAAACCGTTTCAGGACAGCAACACAGATTATTAAAAACTGTGAAACATCCGACCTGGCAAATGCCTTTGGTCATCATAGGGGATGGCTATGACACTCCTGAGAGGGCAGATAAGTTTTGTAACGTTTCGTGATAAATCTGGCGGCTTCGGCGGCTGAAAAACCCTGTTTGGCAGGGTTTGATCGATAGTTTAGCCGTAACGCTAGCCGAGCCTGGGGCGGTACGCGGACTCTGTCTGCTGGGGCACCAGTTAACCAGACTGGTCTGGCAAAATTCATTAATTCACTTGTTTAATTCCACTTGTTTAATTCCAATAGATTCTATGGACGACTCGACCAAGAGCCAGGCGGTCAGCGAAGCGGTGGCACGCCTCTACAACACCTATCCCTTCCCACCTGAGCCGATTCTTGACGCTGCTCCCCCAGGGTATAACTGGCGCTGGTATTGGCCCACGGTGCATAGCTTTTGCACCGGAACCGCCCCAGCTGCCAACACAGTACGAGTATTGGATGCGGGCTGTGGCACAGGCGTGAGTACCGAGTACATTAGCCATCTAAATCCTGAGGCTGATGTCCTGGGCATTGATTTGAGCGAGGCGGCGATCGCCACGGCCACTAAACGCTGTCAATCTTCTGGTGCCACCAATGTTCAGTTTCGCCAGCTCAGTATCTACGATGTCGATCAAGTCGAGGGTGAGTTTGATTGGATTAACTGTGTCGGTGTCATTCATCACCTGCCTGACCCGCTCAGAGGGCTGCGGGCGCTGGCGACTAAGTTGGCCCCGGGCGGCTTGATGCATTTATTTGTGTATGCCGCCGTTGGCCGGTGGGAAATTTCGCTGATGCAGCGGGCGATCGCGCTGGTGCAGGGCGATCGGCGAGGCGACTACCGCGATGGCGTTCAAGTCGGGCGACAGATCTTTACCAGTCTGCCCGAGGGCAATCGCCTCAAGCAGCGGGAGCGCGATCGCTGGGCGATGGAAAATCAGCGAGATGAATGCTTCGCCGATATGTATGTGCATCCCCAAGAGGTCGATTACACCCTCGACAGCCTGTTCGAGCTCATTGAGGCCTCGGAGCTAGCGTTCGTTGGCTTCTCAAACCCCCAGGTATGGCAGCTCGATCGCCTACTAGAGGCCGATTCAAGCTTGCTAGCCAGGGCCCAGCAGCTTCCCGAAAAAGACCGGTACCGACTGATCGAACTGCTCGATCCTGAGATTACTCACTTTGAATGGTTCTTGGCC
>NZ_JADEWX010000316.1 GCF_015207395.1 Nodosilinea sp. LEGE 07088 | reverse complement strand
GTCGTGGGGGTTGGGGGTGGTGCCAAAGTGGGCGTTGATGGTGACAAAGCCGTAGGCATATTCATCCATATTTAGCGCGCCGATTAGCACTGCCCCGGCCTGCTCCAGGCGAGCGATCGCGGTGGCATCCTGGGGGGCTGGGGGATTGCTCTGGTTCAGCTTGGCCCCCGCCAGGGTGGTGAGGCCCTGGATATCAAACAGGTTTTTGACCGCGAAGGGGACTCCGGCCAGGGGGCCAGGGTCTTGGCCTGCGGCGATCGCGCGATCGATGGCCTGGGCCTGCGATCGCGATCGCTCCGCCGTTACCTCAGTGAAGCAGTTCAGCGTTGGGTTGCGGGCGGCAATATCGGCCAGGGTGGTTTCGAGGCGCGATCGCGCCGCTAGATTCTTTTGCTTAATCGCAGTGGCGATCGCCAAAGCATTCTGAAATTTGCTCATGGCTCAAAGGTGGCGGCGCTTTCTACGGTGTCGGAGAGGGGGAAGGTGATGACGGGCTGGGCGATCGCCCAGATCTGCTCCACATTCGCCACTACCCCCGGCTTGATCTCATCGGGGATAGATAGCCCCAGAGTGGCTGCGATCGCCTCAACGTAATCGTTTGGTGCAATAGAGTTAAACGGGTTCTTTTCCATCATTGATTTAGCATGGCTCTGGCTTGCTCTGCCCAGCGGGATACTAGCACGCCACCGTTGAGTACACCGGTCACTACTCCGTTAGGCCGCGTGGCCGATTCTCCTTCCGGAAGAGGAATTCCTCTAGCATGGAGACCGACAATGTAATAGTTACAAGAGTTGCCCTCTTCAAGCAGGGCGAAAATTGGTTTCTAGCGTTCGAGAGGCCCGTCAGGTTCATCCGCTGCCCCAGGCACCTGATTAGCCTCTCCGTCAGCTTTCTTCGCACTTACGAAACCTTTGTTGCACTGAACAGAAGGTTTATCGGATCGGTAGCACTGATCAAAACGTACTCTTGCAAGGTCATTCGGCGTCATCGCCAAGCCCGCCTGCTTTTAGGATACTGAATGACTATCGGTCTATTCCTCAACGCTGCTCGCCCGATGGCAATGTATCGCTGACAATGATCATCGCCAATTGTTGTCGCGCAGGCTGGCCATGTCAGCATGGATAGGCCAATGCTACCGTTTACTCTCACTGTGATCTGGCCCTCGGCTCATCCAGCACATGGGAGCCCAACAACCCAGCCGCCTCCTGCTGAATCGCCCCGTACTGATTGATGATCGGCTGTATCGCAGCTTCTTCGCGCTCCACATGGTCGTAGAACTGGGTAAAAATGCGCTCCACTTCTTCGTAGATTAGCCCCAGCTTTTCGTTCAGGCGGCTGGCAATCTCTTCTTGAAACCGAGTCTTTTCGTTGTCTAGGGCTTGCTCAAACTTGGCAACAATGCGGTTGCGCTGCCAGAGAATACCGATGCTCAGCACGATTACCCCCACCCCGGCAAAAGCGATGCCAATGGCGCTCATAATTGCCTCCGCCACCGCAAACTGAATCACGTGCAGAATAGTACCCGACACCGCCATGATCGCCCCGCCGACAATTTCGTTGGCCATGTCACCCGCCTGGGTCGCCAGCATATCCCCCAGACCTTGATCGACTAGCAGGTTATCGACCTTGGCTCGCACGCTCTCGATCACTTCCTGGCGACGCTCCAGCACCCTGAGCGAAATGTGGCTACTCTCGATGCGCTGGACTTTAACATTCTCTAAATCTTGGTTTAGCCCGTCAAAGAGCTGGCGAATGCCGTCGACAAAGTGCTGGGCTCCCTCATTCGAGGCTTCTTCGAGGGAGGCCCGCAGGTCACGGGCGCAGCGCTCCTGAAACTCATCGACCCAGGCCTGCATCGAGGCCGCTTCGTTAAACAGCCCCACAAACGATCGCCGGATTACCATGGGCACCGTTAGGCTTTCACGAAAGTCGCGTTTGATGCGGGCCGAAATCACCTCATAGCGAGCCGCCAGGCGATCGGCCAGGGTGTTGACCTCGTAGCGCGATCGCTCCCGACCCGCATCTATTTTGCTGCGAATGCTCTGGGCGGTGGCGCGATCGACAGCCAGCTGCTGGTTGAGCGCCGCCACATCGCCGTTGAGCAGAGCGATAATTTGCTGGGTGGTCTGGCTGACCGATCGCAGCTTGATCTTGTAGCTCTCCCCCGACGACACCATAGCCTGAATGTACTGTCTCACCGGCTCAAAACCGCTGTTGGCCGGATCGCCCTCCTGTTCTAGGGTGGCCGAGGTAGGAAAGATCACCGGTGCTTTGATCTGCTTTTGGTAGGCGTATTCCTTCACCCGCTCGATGTTGGTTTGCAGATCGGCGGGGCGCAGCAGATCGGCCTGCTGCAAAATAAACACTACTTTTTTGCGCCACTCGGCGCTGACAAAATCGAGAAAATCCCAGGCGCTCTTTTGATAGGGATTTTTGGCAAACAGCACAAAAAAGGTCAGGTCGCTATTGGGAATGTAGCGCTCGGTGATGATCTGGTGCTCAGCAATCACCGTGTTGGTACCCGGCGTATCGACAATAGAAATGTCTTGCAGAATCGAGATGGGGCGGCCAATCTTGCGCAGGCTGGGCTCGACCTGCTCGACAAACTCCTGGTCGGCGTAGACGATCTGCTGAATCGAGTCGGTGCAGGGCTCAATGTCGGTGGCGCAGACTTCGGCATCGAGCAGGGCGTTGACAAAGCTGCTCTTGCCCGCCTTGACCTCACCAACCACCACAAACAAAAAGGGCTCGTTGATGTTGCGCCGCAGGTTGTGGGTGGTCTGTTTTAGGTTGGGGTTGTTAATGGCGGCGGCCAAGGTTTGCACACGCTTGAGCAGGCGATCGAGGTCATCGCGATAGGCGTGGAGCGCTGGGTCGATAATTTGGCTGGACACGGCGTGTCTCCCTAAACCTCACTAGGCCGCGCTGGCCTATCCTTAATTATCGCATGGCCGGAATTTTGGGCTGGATTCAACTTCTTGCTGAAGAACGTTGCGCAGTTGAGTCAATTGCCTGAGGGTATCGGCGCAATTGGCATCGTGTTGTTCAAAAAGAGCGCCCCCCGAAGGGAGCGCTCTTTCTGTGTCAATCAAGGGGGTAGTCGCTCAAGACTAGCCGATGATTTCAGGAGCCTCAGCCGTCGCCAGGTCCAGGGGGAAGTTGTGAGCATTGCGCTCGTGCATCACTTCCATACCCAGGTTGGCCCGGTTGATTACATCCGCCCAAGTGCCAATCACCCGACCCTGAGAGTCAAGGATGGACTGGTTGAAGTTG
>NZ_JADEWX010000055.1 GCF_015207395.1 Nodosilinea sp. LEGE 07088 | reverse complement strand
GCCGCCGCCGCCGCCGCCAACCGGCAACACCATTAATGCAGCCGGGCTTGAAATCGTCAAAGGCTTTGAGGGCTTAAGGCTCGATGCCTATCCTGACCCGGGTACCGGGGGAGAACCCTGGACCATTGGTTATGGTCATACCTCCGCCGCTGGGGCACCCCGGGTCTATCCAGGGCTGACCATCACTCGGGCCGACGCCGAAAATATCCTCAAACGAGATCTCGGCAAGTACGAACAAGCTGTTGCCAGTGCCGTGACTCGCCCCCTGACCAGCGACCAATTTTCGGCACTGGTGTCATTCACGTTTAACGTCGGGGCAGGCAACCTGCGCTCATCTACCCTGCTTCAAAAACTCAATGCTGGCGACATTGCCGGAGCCTCTGATGAGTTTTCGCGCTGGGTCTACGCTGCTGGCAGGGTTTTACCGGGGCTGCAGCGCCGTCGCCGAGCCGAGCGAGCATTATTTCGCAGTGAGAATTGGCAACAGTTCCTCTAAGGGGCACTCGACCCCGATGAGATGAGTCGCCAGGCCATCCATGAGGGAGATGGTGACCGATGACAACATCCATCCCAGGATCGACAACCGCTAGGTCAATCGCGCCCATCCGCTAGAACGGAAATGGTTTATAGGGAATCCATTGAGTCCACAATCTGGCCAAGGTACCGTTGACAAGCAGCTGATTGAGCCCCTGATTGAGGGCATCTAGCAGCTCTCGGTTACCGGGCAGAACCCCAATACCAAAGGGATGCTGGGTCGGCAGTTGAAAGGCTACGCGCAGGGTAGTCGTATCGGCCTCGGCGGTCAGCAACATCAGCGCATCTCCCACCAGCGCATCAATCGTCCCCTGTTCTAAGGCTAGCAAGAGGGTTGACAATGCTTGGTCAGCCCCCATAAACGCAACCCACTCGAGATCAGGCAGGGTCTCAGTCAGTGCTAGTGGGGTGGTGCCGGCCAAGGTACCTAACCGTTTACCGGCCAAATCAGAGACATTATAAATAGAGCTCTCTTCACGCACTAATACCGCCTCATCAAAGCGGCCATAGGGTCGGGTAAAGTCAGCCCAGGCCCGGCGGTCTTGGGTAATCGCCTGACTAAACCAGACGACGTCATAGTTGCCGGTGCTGAGGGTAGGGTAAAACTGGTCAGGCGGATGATCAAACCACATTGGAGCCAGCCCTAACACCTCTCCCAGAGCACGAGCAACGGCAGGCTCGTACCCAAGGCGATCGCCATCTTGCACAAAGCTCATGGGCCGAGCATCAAAATCGCTGGCAATAATTGAAAGCTGACCAGGGCAAACGGTGGTGAAATCCATGGCTATGCCAAAAAAACCTAGGGCTATTGTGACATCAAACCATTATTCTCCTTACAGGCTATCGCCCCTCGGGGGCATCCCTTGAAATCGCCGTCTATTCATGGAATGGTGAAGACAGTACAGCAAGAGTGCGCGAGCGTTGAATGACTGTTGGTAATCCTACTTCTGATCCGGCCTTTGCCCCCCTACGCGAACTGCGATCGCTGCTGCTCAAGGCCCATAAGATTTTGATGGACGCTGAGAAGGAGCGCTATGAAGCCAGTTATGGAGCCATCGCCAATAAGGGCGACTACTTGCGACTGGTGCTGAGCCACGAGCAATTTAGCTGGCTACGGCCGATTTCTCAGCTGATTGTCCAGATGGATGAAGTGCTCATGGCGAAGCAGCCCCAGGCACCCGAGCGCGCGGCTGAGTTACTCAACCAGGCCCAGCATTTGCTGTACGACAGCGAAATCGGACACATGTTTCAAGAGCGCACCAAAACACTCTCCCGCAGCAACTCCGAAATGGCTGCTATGGCGAAGCGCATGCACGAGTTACTGGCAACCGATCTTTCTGGCTCCACCTAAAGCTACGGCAGTTGGGCTAAGGCACAGGGGCCATCCTGTGCAAAGATGATAGGGTTGCAAACAACTTTCCACCTGGGTGCCAGGGAGGATTTGAGTAAGAGCGAGTCTGTGCTATGAACGTTGGTGAACGCGTCCGAGTTAAAGAGTCTGTGATTTTCTACCACCACCCGCTGCACCGCAACGAAGCCTTTGATGCCAAGGGTCTTGAAGGCACCGTGGTCAATATCCTCACCGACTATAAAGGTCGCCCCATCAGCCCTAATTTTCCGGTGCAGGTAGAGTTTGAGGTCGAAGGGGCCAAGCGCCCCATGCGGGCTCACTTGAGAAAGGATGAGCTAGAAACAGTCTAGATGACGAGTTTTATCATTTAGCTTTCCTAGGCACTGCGGGCTTTCCTAGACACTGCGGCCATTGAACAACGTCAGCAAATTAATCTCTGAGCGCATGTTAGCGAGATCGCGTTGATTTTCAGCAGCGACTTGGTAATACCACTGGCAATAGGCCTCCAGGTTAGCTCGGTGCTCCAGCTCCAAACGGAACTCCTGGGCCGCCTGGTGCAACTCCAAATACTCAAGAATGTCTTGGGGATCGGCGAGCGATCGCGGCGATAGGTATTCAAACATGGCAGTCTGGCGCAACACGGGCCCATCATACACGCAGCCAGTTAGCCGTAAAGTTCACAGCATTCACTCAGGTTTACTGGCCCCTAGCACGCCGGCTACCGCCAAGCAGCCCCAGCCCACCATAAGGGCACCGCCGCCTACCGGGGCCACCGCTCCCAACAGATTCTGCCCCGTCAGGGCCAGGGCGTAGAGACTGCCCGAAAATATCGCCGTGCCCGCCACAAAAGCCCAGCCTGCGGACGTTAAGAGCCCCGGTGCCCCCAGCGCCTGACTGCGCACCAGCGCTACCAGCAAGAGAGCCAGGGCATGGTACATCTGATAGCGAGCGCCAGTCTCAAACACCGCCAATAAACGTTCGCTCAACTGGGGCTTAAGGGCGTGGGTGGCAAAGGCCCCCGCCGCGACAGCAGTACCGCCCAGTAGGGCTGCGATCGCAATAAACAACCGTTCTATGGTCATGATTGACCTCCCTACCGTTCGCGTACCGCTTCTACCATGCGGGAGAAATAGAACTGAGTCTTCGTCATCGCTCGACGCTCAATCTGCCAGCCCTCAGACTCCAGCGCCTGCACAATATTGGCTTCGCGGTGCAGGTAGGCGCGGGTCGCTTTGCTCGGCCCCGGAAAAAAATCGCCTACCTTTTTAAGCGCGCTATAAAACACCGTCTTAGGAGCAAAACTCATGATCAAGCGCGACTCAGCCAACGAACTCAGGTGGCCAATCATGGCCTGTACTTTGTCTTGAGGGTAGTGAATCAGTACATCTAGGCAAATGACGGTGTGATATTTTCCCGCCAGTTCTTCTAGATCTTTGACCTCAAAGGTAGGTAATCGATCTGCCGGTAGCACCATCTGGGCACGGCGCTCAGCCTCAGCCACCATTTTGGCAGAAATATCGCTGGCGTAGACGTTTGCCCCAGCCAGCGCCAACGGAATCGATAGACTGCCTACCCCACAGCCTGCATCACAGCAGGTCAATCCAGTCAAGTTGCCGTCGGCGGTAAACCACGCCATCAGGGTATCGACAGTTTTTTGATGCCCTTTACGAATATCTAGCTGTACCTTATTGACTTCACCATCGCCGTAGATGCGCTGCCAGCGGTCAAACCCCGTGGCGTTGAAATATTCGCGAACAACGGTCTTGTCGTCGATAACAGGCATGGGACGGCAACTTTGCTAACTTCTGTAAAATTCTATGATCTTTTGCTTCGCCAAAACGACCCGCAACGAAACTCAATCTTCTGATTCCCTGGCCAGCACCAGCCAGTGGCATGATGGTGAAGCAATCTCCACCGGTCGTTGAGTTATGACCCCTGCTGAAATTGGCATCATTATGGGCAGCGACTCAGACTTGCCTACCATGGCAGCGGCCATTGAGATTTGCGTTGAGTTTGGGGTGGCCCACGAGGTGGCCATTGTATCGGCCCATCGCACACCAGAACGCATGGTCGACTACGCTAAAACCGCCCGCGATCGCGGCCTCAAAGTCATTATCGCTGGAGCCGGGGGAGCCGCCCATCTCCCCGGCATGGTCGCCGCCCTGACCCCGCTGCCGGTGGTTGGGGTACCCGTGGTCAGTCGCACCATGCAGGGCCTTGATTCGCTCTACTCTATCGTGCAGATGCCCGGCGGCATCCCAGTCGCTACCGTCGCGATCGGCAATGCTAAGAATGCCGGGCTGTTGGCGGTCCAGATCTTAGCCTGCGATCGCCCCGCTCTCATGGATCAAGTCGTTCAGTATCGGCGCACGTTAGAAACCTCCGTTCTAGCCAAGCAGCAGCGGCTCGAGCGACTGGGCACCGAAGGCTACCTCAAACACCAGACTTGAGACAAGTGGATGCATAGTGTGGATGCATAGATGATCAAACGAAATCAACTTTTACGGTCTTATTGCTCCAACTAAAGTCGTCTCAGCACAATAAAACCTAGGTTTACAGACCCATTTAAGAAGGATCCAGTACCGCCACAGGGCTTTACGTATCCTGCGATACAGATTGACGGCCTGAGAATTGGTGGAATCGTTGTGTTGTGTCTATATGAAAGTTCTTCTGCTTGGTGCTTGCTCTAGGCAATGTATCCAGGCAACTTAGTGTTGCCTTCTACAGGTATCTTTAGCTGCCTTTGGAAGCTTGCACTCTAATCTAGACGGTTCGCAGAGCAATTTTGTTCTGTGGGCTGTAGCTCCCATACAGGCCTGACTGGCCGCCCGGCGGTTAAGAGTTAGGTCTCACATGCCAAGCCGTGTTCACTGTCTGATTGTGTTGAAGGAACGTCTGTTGAGATGTCTAATTTAGTGTTGCGTAATCGTTCTCGGTTCCGGAGGCGGTCTAAGACTAGCTTCTGGAGCGCCAGTGTACCTCCCTTTGACGTGGTATTTAAGCGTCTGTTTAGCCGCATCGGTGGCTGGGCATGGGTAGCCTGTGTTCCTCTAACGCTGGTTATTTTGGCGACATGGGGAGTTGCAGCCCAGGCTCAAGACGAGCTTACCGCTGCGGATGTGCAAACCACCCTAGACAATATTTGGGTGTTGATTGCCGCTTTCTTAGTATTTTTCATGAATGCCGGTTTCGGCATGCTAGAAACCGGGTTTTGCCGTCAGAAGAATGCGGTCAATATTCTGACCAAAAACCTGATCGTTTTTGCACTGGCTACCGTAGCCTTCTGGTTTCTTGGTTTTTCTCTCATGTTTGGGGCCAATGGCAACGGCTGGGTAGGCTGGGGAAGCATCTTCCTGGGAGGCGCTCCTGAGCTATATGGCTTAGGGCCCGATGGGCTCAATCTGTCTAAAGACACGTTTTTCCTCTTCCAAGCTGCCTTTGCCGGTACTGCGGCCACCATTGTGTCGGGTGCCGTTGCTGAGCGCATTAAGTTCGCTGACTTTCTGATCTTCAGCATCCTGCTGACAGGGATCGCCTACCCCATCACTGGCCACTGGCTGTGGGGTGGTGGCTGGCTCGCTGAGATTGGTTTCCACGACTTTGCTGGGTCTACTATTGTTCACTCTGTAGGCGGTTGGGCTGCGCTCATGGGCGCGGCATTTCTCGGGCCCCGTATGGGCAAGTACACCGCCGATGGTCAGGTTAGTGCGCTGCCAGGGCACAACCTAAGTATTGCCACCCTCGGTTGCTTAATTCTGTGGCTGGGCTGGTTCGGGTTTAACCCCGGCTCGCAGCTGGCCGCCGATATGGCTGTGCCCTATATCGCTGTTACGACTAACCTGGCCGCAGCATCGGGTGGCATAGCGGCTACCTTCACCTCCTGGGCCTTGAGCGGCAAACCTGATCTGTCCATGACCATCAATGGCATTCTGGCAGGCTTAGTGGGCGTTACCGCTGGTTGCTACGTGGTGGGCTATGGTGGTGCGTTCTGGATTGGTCTCGTTGCGGGCATCCTGGTGGTGTTCTCTGTGGGCTTCTTCGATAGCATCAAGATTGACGACCCCGTAGGCGCCACCTCTGTACACCTGGTGTGCGGTATTTGGGGCACCTTGGCCGTAGGTCTATTTGCCAACCCCAACAACTTCACCCAAGGTGGTGCTGAAGGTTCCATCAGCGGTTTGCTCTACGGTGGGGGTGTAGGTCAGCTAGGAGCTCAAATTCTCGGTATTTTGAGCATTGGTTTGTTTACCGTGGTTGCCTCCACTATTTTCTGGCTCATTCTCAAGTCGGTGTTTGGCCTGCGGGTCAGCGCCGAGGAAGAAATGAAGGGGCTGGATATTGGTGAGCACGGTATGGAAGCCTACAGTGGTTTCCTCAAAGACACCACTGACATGACTGGCATGATGTAGGTTGTGACATCGCAATCAAGCGTGGGGTTTCCGTAGGGAAGCCCCAGCGTTCTAACACTCGGGCAGTATGCTCGAGTGTTCTTTTTTGTAGCCGGGTCTTTACCCGTGAGTTAGTTTTCAGCGCCAGCTCACACCAGAGGAAAGTTGATGTTGGCAAATGGTTACAAAGTACCGTGATAGCAGGAGGCAACTGGTAGGCTAGGTGGAAGTCACTGCTGCCGATACAACCGGGTCTCCATTGGGTTTGTTGTAAACATGCTGGCAGCGCTTTTAGATCGATGGTTTCTTAATCTGAACGATGAGCAATTCCACATCTGTGGTGGAAGAATTGCTGAGTGCAATTCCCCAGCTTAGACCTAGCCTCTACTTCAAAACCTCGCTGACAGCGTTATCTCACGCAATGGAAGATCATGTGTTGGCGGGGGCGGGCAAGTCTTTGGTGATTGCGAGCTTTCAGCAAGAGCGATTTTATTTGCAGGAGGCGAATCGTTACCTGCGCATTGCCGAAAGTACCGACCAGGTTTATGTACTATCGGCCCTGGGCACAAGTTTTGTCAGCCACTCTAACAACTACGAAACCATTGCGTTTCAGCCCGACGATGCCCTCACGCAGGAGTGGCATCTGGTGGTGATTGGAGCTGACTATACCGCCTGCCTAATCTGTCGGGAGCGATCGCCAGAACCCTCTGCTAATTATGGCCCATCCCTTGATCAGACCCGTCGCTTTGAGGGGATTTGGACTCAAGACCCCTACGTGAGCCAGAAGTCGGCGGCCATATTGCTCAATCGCATTGCTGGGTATCGCCCTGACCTGGCTGACAAAACAGCGATCGCCCATCAGCGATTTATTGACCCCACCCTGGCACCCACCACTGACCTCGATGGCAGCGGTGGCCCCGATCCCTTTACCCAGCGCCTGGTGACCTATCTCCAGGCGGGGCAGTATAAGTTGCTTAAGGCGTATAAAGCGATTTCGGCCCAAGAGCGCCGCGAGCGCCTGGTTAACTCCATCACGTCAGTGGTGCGCCAATCCCTTGACGCTACCGAAATTTTTTCTAAAGCGGCCCAGGAGTTGGGCCAAGCCTCCCAGGTCTGTCGCTGCCTCATCTACCCCTGTAGCGCCACCGATGCCTCAGTACTGATCACCCACCAACACCTCAACAACGACGTTGAGTCTCTGCTGGGAGAAACCTGGCCCTTGGCAACAAATCCCCTGTTTGATTACGTTCAAGACACTAAAGAAAATATCGCCATTGCCGATACCCAAGATCAGGCAGCTCCCTTTAGTCAGGAGTTAGCGATCATTCAGCCGTTAATTGAGCGCTGGCAAATCCGGTCTTGGCTGATGGTGCCATTAACCTACCAGGGTCGTCTGGTCGGCATCATTGAGCTACACCACTGCCAACCCCAGCCCCACAATTGGAGCGAAGACGATATTGCCCTGGTAGATGCGATCGCCACCCAGCTCAGTGTGGCGATTATCCAGGCTGAAGCCTATGCCAACCTCCAAGATCTCAACCATCAGCTCGAAGCCCTCGATCGCACTCGCGCCAACCTGATTGCCATCACCGGTCACGAACTGCGCACCCCTCTTTCGACCATTCAGGTCTGTCTCGAAAGTCTGGCGACCGAGCCCGATATGCCCAACAAACTGCGCCAGATTATGCTGCAATCAGCCCTTGAAGATGCCGAGCGCATGCGCAAGCTAGTACAGGACTTTCTCACCCTATCGCGGCTTGAGAGCGGCCGCGTAGAGTGGAATCTAGAGTCACTCTCCATGCAAGAATGCGTCGATTTGGCCCTGAGTAGCATTCGCGGCAGCCACGATAGCACCCCGGCGCCCACCATCAAGGTCAAAATGCCCAAACAGCTCCCCTTGGTCAGAGCCGATGGGGAGTGGCTGGTCGAGGTTCTGGTCAAACTGCTTGACAATGCCCAAAAATTTACGCCTGCCGAGGGCAAAATTACGATTCAGGTGACTCGCCCTAGCCCCACCCATCTCCAGGTCACCATTGCCGATACTGGGCGCGGCATTGAGCCCAGCCGCCTACAGATTGTGTTCGACCGTTTTTATCAAGAAGAAGGGGCTCTGCGCCGTACCACCGGAGGCACAGGGTTAGGTCTAGCCATGTGTCGCCAGATTGTAGAAGGGTTGGGAGGCGCCATCTGGGCAGAGTCAGAGGGTAAACATAAAGGCAGCCAGTTTCATTTCACCGTACCGGTTGCTCAGGGCAATCTCGACAGCCGCAACCGCACCACCAAAACAAACAAGCAACAGCCTGCTACTTTGCCGGGTAATCCTTCGGTGCTGCTCGACGATTAGCCCCTGGCAATATCTGGCGGCGACGGCCGTTCTCGGCCCGGTAAAACCATGGCATGATCAGTGTGGTCTCACCGCTGTCAGTCAAAGCAAGCATGGGCAACTCGAAGCCAACTGACCCACAAAACACTTCGCCAGGGTCTCCCCTCATGGCCGCTTGGCAGTACCTACGCGATCGCACCAACCAGTTGCAGCCAGCCCAACAGTTCCACCGCTGGTTTACCATTGACGACGAAAAAGTAGCCGATATTCTCGCCGCCGTACGCCAGCAGCTTCCCACCACCGAAGCCCTGCTGATTGGCAAACCGCAAACTGGCAAAAGCTCTATTGTGCGCGGCCTGACCGGGGTCTCTAAAGACATCGTCGGCCAAGGGTTTAAGCCCCACACTCAACACACCCAGCGCTATGCCTATCCCTCAGAAGAACTGCCGCTACTGATCTTTACCGATACCGTCGGTTTAGGTGACATCGCCCAGGCCACTGACGCCATCATTGATGCCCTGGTAGACAACCTGAGCACCAGTACGAGCAAAGGTCGAATTCTAATTTTGACCATTAAAATCAACGACTTCGCCACCGATACGCTGCGGCAGATTGCTGCTCGCCTGCGCCAGCAGTTTCCGACGGTGCCCTGCCTGTTAGTGGTGACCTCTATCCACGAGGTCTACCCACCTAGCCAGACTAATCATCCTGGCTACCCCCCCAACCTGGAAGCCGTGAATCGACCCTTCGAGTTGATTCGCGCCAACTTTCAGGGGGTGGTAGACCGCACCGTGCTGATCGACTTCACCCTCGAAGACGACGGCTTTGAGCCAGTCTTTTACGGCCTCGATGCCCTCCGGGACGTGCTGGCCGACCTGCTGCCAGAGGCCGAGGCCCAGGCCCTCTATCAACTGCTCGATGAGCAAGCCGAAGCCACCCATCAACTGGGTAACCTCTATCGGGATGTGGGGCGTCACTACATCTCGGCCTTTGCGGTCATGGCCGCTACCCTGGCCGCTGTGCCGCTGCCCTTTGCCACTATGCCCGTGCTCACCGCCCTACAGGTGTCGATGGTGGTGCTACTCGGTAAACTCTACGGCCAAACCCTCAGCCCCTCCCAAGCGGGTGGGTTAATTAGCGCGATCGCAGGCGGCTTCTTTGCCCAGGCCGTCGGGCGCGAGCTGATCAAATTCATCCCCGGCCTGGGCAGCGTCGTAGCTGCCTCCTGGGCCTTTGCCTACACCTGGGGCCTAGGCGAAGGGGCCTGCGTTTACTTTGGTGACCTCATGGGCGGCAAAAAGCCCGATCCCCAAAGAATTCAAACCGCCATGCAGGCGGCTTTTGCCGCTGCCAAAGATCGCTTTACAACGGAAGACGTAGAAGCCCAATCTACAGGGACGAAGCTTTCCGACCCTGAATAATTTTGGCAGAGGCTAACTCGCGTCGTCATCTCTACGCTGCTTGCGCCATATCGTTAACCCCATACCAATTAGCCCAGGCAACAAAGCTGGCGTAGGCACTACAAAGGGTTGGACTGGTAGGGTAGTGGTGATAGCCAACGGGGTATCTGGCTGTGGTGGTATTAGCCCTTCTGGGGCAAAGCCGAGGGGAAAAACAACTTCCAGCTTGTTACTACCCGTGAATCTTGCAAAGGGGCTGTTATCAGGCGAAAAGGCAGCAAAGCTAAAGATGTTGATCGTGGGTAACTGCCCCGGCTGATAAAGATTAGGGGCTTCGAAGCGATAGATGTCATTGCCAGACTCGACATTCCCAAATATAGAATTCAGGCTAAACGAAATAGCGTTATCATCCAGGTCAATATCCCAAATGCCGCCAAACTGTACGAGTTCAAGGCCAGGGGTCACTACCACAACGTCCTCTGGCCCCTGAAAAATATCAGTCCCTAAATTGCCTTTGTCCAGGAGGTTAGTCACTGTGACTGTCTCACCCAGTGAGAACGCCTGAGCAGAATCTGTCCAGACGGTACCCAGAGTCAACACAGTAGCGACCCCAAGGCCGATACCTCTTAATCTCATCTTCATCTGCATCTCCACAAGGGGGGCTTCAACTATTTACAAGAGGCAGATGCGCAATCCGGGTAGCTCGCGACCAGGGGTTTACCCCAGGCAAGATTTATGCTCTGCTCACGTTCTAGCAAAAAATTTAGAAGCATGGCTCAGTACAGCCCCCAAGGTTTACAAAGTTGAGATAAAACCATCCGTATTTTCATTAAGTTGGGGCTGGAATGAACCTTTTCCGCTGCCGCTACGTCGGATCTACGTCGGATCATGCAGCCTGCTCGGCAATAAGCACACCGTTTGGAGACAAATAACAGGCTGTGTCAAGCGATACAGAGTATTGACTCACTTCACTTCAAGCTAGACACAGATATGGCAAGCACAATCGTGAGTTCTGCTTTCGACGGCGTAAATGGCCTCAGAACTGATTTGCCCAACCAGGCTCGACTGCTGCTAGATTTGCAGCGGGTGAATAAAATCGCCCAGCGTCTGTCAGGATGTTTTGAAACCGAAACCGTAGCCCGTTGTATTACCGATGGCCTGGTCGATCAGTTCAGCTGCGCGTTTGCCCGCATTTGGGTGGTCGAGCCCGACCAAACTGCACTTCGGTTAGTGGCTTCCTCGGGGTTATATACCCATACCAATGGCGCGTTTGCCAGGGTGCCGATGGGGGCCTACAAGGTCGGGAAAATTGCCCAAAACCGAGTCCCCTTTCTCAGCAATCGTTTAGCTGAAGAAGCCTGGGTTAAAGATCGTGCCTGGGCAATTGAAAATGGCATTCAGGGATTTGCGGGTTATCCGCTCATGACCAGCGATCGCGTCATTGGTGTACTTGCGACCTTTAGCCGCAGTCCTATGGCGGCAGAGTTTCTAGAAGTACTCCAGGTGCTCTGCATGACGGCTACCATTGCCCTTGACGCGTCTCTCGCAGTGCAAGCAAAGACTTTCCCATCTACAGCTCCTATTCCATATCGGGCAACCCTGTCCGATCAGCTCGCTACAATTCTAACGACCACCACCATGGCACTGGTGGGAACTGAAACTCCGCTGCCTGCCTCCGTCAATCATATTTTTGTGCAGTTGGCCGAACTGCTGGAGGAATTTAACTGTGACTATGCACGACTGGTCTACAGCAACGATGATGTCGCGCTAGAGGCGCTCGTAACCATTGCAGCCGATGGTATTGCCCACACAGCCGAAGATACATCAGACCGTTGGCGATCGCGCTGCCATCAGCTGAGGTTTATGGCCACCTGCCTAGGCGGGAGTCTGCAAACTCAGCCTGGCCCCCAGCAGCAGTTGGTGCAGATTACCCTGAGAACCCCCTACAGCAGCAATTTTCTAGAGCCTAAAGTTAGCATCCAATGCAGTACCGCCTTAGTCCAGGTTGCGCTTACCTGCATGGCCTATACAGCCCGGCTCACCGTATGTGACCCGTTTGATTCAGAGGCAGTGGTTATTACTGACAGTGAGACTATTGCTCAAGCATCTGACCGCGTAATTTGGGTCAGAGTCAAAGCCTCTAGGCTTCCCTCACCTCAGGCCCAAGCTTTGATTGACTGGACGATAGATGCCGATCAGCTACGGCAGGTCGTGCAGCGCATTAGTGAGGGGCAACCTGGTGGGGGCATATCGATTGAACCTGGGGCACCACGTCCGTCAGAGCGAGAGCAAGAGATTATGGCGTTATTGGCCCAAGGGTTGCGCGATCGCGATATTGCCAACCATCTGTACATCAGCGAAAGTACCGTAAAGTTTCACATCAACAATAGCCTGACCAAACTCCAGGCCAAAAATCGCTATCAGGCCGTCTACCAAGCAGCTATTCAAGGATGGATCTAAATCCCCCGCAATCCTTCAGAAGATAAGCGAGCATAGATGGGTACAGTAAATCTGTACGTGACTTCAATAGTCCTGGTTGCAGGAGCACACCCCTATGGATGACCTTGTTAGCCTACTGGTTCAAGTTTTAATTGCCATGGTCTGCGCTTTTGCCGCCAACATCCTCATTCCTCGACGAGTGCCCGGCAAACTCTTGGGCCTAGTATTAATTGGCTTGGTCGGCGTTTTAGTCGGCCAGTGGGGGGCTGACCATCTGCTGCAACAGTACAACCTCAACCTACCGTGGCTTACCTGGAGCTTTCAGGGGGTACCCGTGGTACCTTCGATCGTTGGTTCTACCATCGTGCTCTATGTGGTCACTGCGTTTCTGAGTTGGGGCCGCTACGGCAATCGGTAGGCAGCTCTTAGCGATCGCTATATCGCTCTTCAGCCCAAGGCTCGCCGCGCTGATGGTAGCCATTGCGCTCCCAAAAGCCAGCGACTGAGTTGGCCAAAAATTCGATCCCGTTGATCCACTTCGCACTCTTCCAAGCGTAAAGATGGGGCACGACCAGGCGCATAGGGCCCCCGTGCTCTGCGGGCAATGGTTCACCAAAAAGTGTGTGAGCCAAAAAATTTTCAGGTCGGGCGAAGTCAGCTAAGGTCAAATTAGTGGTGTAGCCACCGTAACAATGCAACATCACATGGGCGGCAGCTGGGTCAACCTTAAGCTGGGCCATCAAATCGGTAACGCAAATGCCTTGCCAAGTTACATCGAGCTTCGACCAGGTGGTCACGCAGTGAAAATCAGCGGTAAAGTCAGCCTGGGGCAACGCCATCATATCGGCCCAGGTAAAGGTTTTGGGCTGGGCCAGTCCGGTGACAGCTAAGGACCAGTTGGCCTGGTCTACAACGGGTGTATCGCCGTAGGTTAGCACCGGAAACCCCTGCGCTAGATGTTGCCCTGGGGGAACGCGATGGGCTAGCTCTGGCCCCGGTTTATGAAAGAACTTACCTGCCATGGGCTATGTTACGAATCAGATCAGATTCATTGTCGCTCAATGTTCTCCAGGCTGACATCACCGCTAGAAGCACCGTAATGCCCTGGTTAAATATAAGCTACCTAACCTAGGCGGCTAAATCATGGATTAAGCGCTTCAGCCAGTGACGCGATCGCACATCGACATAGGCCTTACACTGTGCACACTGACGAATGCCCCTGACCCCAATGCGCAGCAGGTGCGAATGATTGCAGTGAGGACATTGATGTTGCTGAGCCATAACATTTAGAGAAAAGTTGTGCCAAAAAGCTAACGGGTCGCGTTAGTGGGAGCTGTTGGGGTCTTTAAGACGCCTGTTATTAGTGTGACACCGGGTGTTCGTTTGTCAGAGTGCCCAGAACCAGTACTGAAATTGTCTTGCAGACCGCAATCCTAATCCCCCAAAAAAATCGCACCCCGGCCAATAACTCGGCCAGGGTGCAGGTTCTACGCGATGTAGCAACGAGGCCTAGTCAATCTGCGCCGTCAAAGCAGTGGGCAGTTCAGCCACCGTCACCCTGGGAGCACTCATAATGTGGGCGTACAACGGAGAAGCAGGCTGGGCAGCGAGTTGAGTGGTCTGCACATGGCTGGCCACCTCGACGGTTTTAGCATCGTAGACCTGGGTAGCTAGCTTTGGATAGATCCCAATACCGATAATTGGCACCAATAGACAGGCGGCAACAAAGGCCTCCCGAGGTCGAATGTCGACCATGTTTGGCACCTTGCTCAAAACCTGGCCGGCATCACCATAGAAGATGCGGCGCAACATCGAGAGCAAGTAAATGGGAGAAAGCACAACCCCCACAGCAGCACCTACAATAATCACCGTCTTAAAGGCCGTGCTGTAGACATCGCTGGTGGCAACGCCGAGAAAAACCGCGATCTCGCTCACAAAGCCGCTCATGCCGGGCAGAGCAAGAGACGCCATTGAAGCAGCCGTAAAGAAGGCAAAGCTATTGGGCATCTTGCGAGCGATACCCCCCATTTCATCCATATCTAGGGTGTGGGTACGCTCGTAGGTGACACCAGACAAGAAAAACATAGCCGCCGCAATCAAGCCATGGGAAATCATCTGCAGCATCGCACCACTCATACCTAGGGTGGTGAAAGCAGCACAGCCGATTAGTACAAATCCCATATGTGCAACCGAAGAATAAGCCATCCGGCGCTTGAGATTATCTTGACCAAAGGCCGTCATGGATGCGTAGATCACATTCACCACACCAAGAATCGCCAACACAGGGGCAAAGTAGAGGTGCGCAGCGGGCAGCATCTCAATATTCATGCGAATGAGACCATAGCCTGCCATCTTCAGCAACACCCCGGCCAAAATCATCGATACTGCCGCAGGGGCTTCGCTGTGAGCATCGGGCAACCAAGTGTGCAGCGGGAAAATTGGCAGCTTGACCGCGAAGGCGACTAGGAAGGCCGCATAAACCAGCAGTTGGAAAGTGAGGCTGTAGTCTTTTTGGGCTAGCTCTGTCAGGTTGAAGGTGACCGTATCGCCATAAAAGGCCATCGCCAAAGCCGCAACCAAAATGAAGATAGACCCAATCGCGGTGTAAAGAATAAACTTAGTTGCTGCATATAGCCGCTTCTTGCCGCCCCAGATAGAAATAAGCAAGTACACCGGTACCAGCTCTAGCTCCCACATGAAAAAGAACATGACTAGGTCTTGAGCTAGAAAAACACCGACCTGAGCGCTGTACATCACCAGTAAGAGGCTGAAGTAGAGGCGAGGGCGACGGGTTATGTTCCAGGATGCCAAAATAGCCAGGGTCGTCACCAACCCACTCAGCACCACTAAAGGCATAGCCAAGCCATCGGCCCCCAAAGACCAGGTCAGCCCCACCTGAGGCACCCAGCTATAACTCTCAACCAGCTGCAACCCAGGTTGGCCCAGGTCATAAAAATTAGTGAACGTATAGAGAATGAGCGAGAACTCAATAAAGCCAATGCCTAGGGCGTACCAGCGCAGAGTCTGACCATTGCGGTCGGGCAGCACGGGTATCGGCAAGATTGCCAGTAGAGGCAACACAACTAGGGTCGTCAGCCACGGAAATTGCTCGGTTAGCATGACAATTCGCGTGAGTAGTACTACAACAAAACAGCTAGCGCATCTATATTCCGGTTCCAGTGTCTGCTTGAGACAGACACATACCCTTGGCGGAGCCATCGTTTGACCGACGAGCTACCGTTGCTGTTCGCGGCGGCCTACCCTAGGCGAGGAGGTCGGAGGACTTCAGCGAGCAAACCATGCCCTTGACGGGAATGACGAAAAACAAACCGGACTGCAAGATCGATAGAGATATATACCTATCTTTGCGCTCGCCTCTAGTATAGGAAACTTAATAAACTTTTGATAAGCAGTTTTTGTAAAAAATCTTGGAAGATTGACATTCAAAAGTCTGGCATGAAGACTGTACAGGCATTTAAGGCCTGTGCTCAGTTTAATTAATTAAACTGAGCACTCACATTTATGTATATCAATGCTTCGGAATCTTAAGCTTTGCAACATCTGGGGTTGAGGCCACCGCATGAGCTGTGGCTGCTGCTGTGCCTGCTTGGTTTTGCCTAAATGTTCTGCATTGCCTAGCGGGTGCCAGATCGTTCTTAGGCAATAGCTACTGGGGAAACGCTGGCTCCCTGTGTTTCGAGAGCCAGCACTCGAGTTTTTACCGATTGTCCTACCTGTTGCCAGGCCGTGGCCATGGCGTTACAGACTTGAGGGGCTTTCTGGGCTGGGGCCAAGGCCAGCAACGTCGGGCCAGCACCACTGATGACTAAGCCGTAGGCCCCTGTATCGGCAGCTGCCCTAGCGACCGTATCGTAGCCAGGAATCAGCGTTTGGCGATAGGGCTGGTGAATGCGATCGCCCATCGCGGCCTGTAGCCAGTCGCCGCGCCCCATCGCCAACCCCCGCAGCAGTAGCCCCAGATGGGCGGCATTAAAAATAGCGTCGGCACGACTGTAGGTGCTGGGGAGTACCTGACGCGCCGCCACCGTAGACAGCTCAAAATCTGGGATAGCCACGACAGGAACGATTTCTTTGTGCCAGGGGATAGGACATAGCGTGGGGGAACCGCTGTCATTCGCCACGGCAAGCTGACATCCCCCCACCAAAGCAGGCACTACATTATCGGGATGACCTTCGATAGCAATGGCCATCTCGACCAGGGCGGCTAGATCAAGGGGATCCTCGCAGAGAGCGTTGGCCCCCAGCAGCCCCCCGACAATGGCCGTTGACGAGCTGCCTAAGCCCCGCGCTAGGGGGACATCGAGATCAATTGCGATCGCCACCGCTGGCACGACAAGTCCTCGCCTGTGGAAGTAGCTGGCAAAGGCTTTGTAGGCCAGATTAGATCGATCAGTCACTACCCGCCCGGCGTCTAGCCCCTGCACCTCAATGGCCACATCTCCCGGTGCCTGGTCAAGCAGATTAAATCGGAAGCGGTTGTATAGGGTAAGCGCTGCACCTAAGCAATCAAAACCAGGGCCAATATTGGCGGTTGTGGCAGGTACAGTCACCCAAACAGATGTAGTCACCGAAAAAGTCTCCGACAGCTATGGAACAATCAGGCCCAGGATACTATCACTATGGGTGCCCATGAAGACGCCCTCAAGCCTATCTCTACAATGGGCCTGCCTCTACAATGAGACATAAAAGCTGTTTTCGGAGATGTGGGATGACGACTCAGCCATTATTTCGCGGTGCTCTAAGCCTAGGGCTAGGCATTGGCTTTAGCATGCTGGCGGCGATCGCCCCTGCCATTGCGGCACCCAACACCAAAAATTCCGCCATTGAACCCAGCGCTCAGGCAGATGAGGCCGTCCTAGGGCTACCCTTTACCGATGTCTCCCCCGACCACTGGGCCTACGCAGCCCTGCTCAATCTGGCGGGAACCTACGGCTGTATCAGTGGCTACCCCGATGGCAGCTTTCGGGGCGAAGAGGCCGTCACTCGCTACGAGTTTGCCGCCGGTATGGACTCCTGCCTGAGCGTACTTTCAGGTCTGGTGCAGCAGCAGCAAGCAGAGCAAGGGCAGGCTGTAGAGGAGCTGATTGAAGCCATGGAGCAGTCTTTGAGCGACCTGCGCCAGCTTGAGACTGAGGTACCGACAACGCCCTAGGATAGATATCTGCTAGAAGTCTGCTCGGGCTGCGATCGCGCCAGCAACCCTTTCAACCACCTCAGCGATCGGCAATGCCCCCAGCTCACCCCGGGCCCGGGTGCGAATATTGAGGGCGTTGGCCTCCAGCTCCTTGGCACCGACTACCGCCATGATCGGCACCTTGGCCTTTTCGGCATTGCGCACCATCTTGCCCAGGCGATCGCCGCTGGCATCGACCTCGACCCGCACGCCTTTAGCCAACAGCTGGTCGGCTACCGACTGGGCAAAGCCTAGCTGCTCCTCGGTCACCGGCAGCAGTCGCATCTGCACCGGAGCCAGCCATAGCGGAAAATCGCCTGCGTACTCTTCAATCAAGATGCCAATCAGCCGCTCTAGAGAGCCAAAAGGCGCGCGGTGAATCATCACCGGACGCTGGCGAGAGCCATCTTCGGCTACGTACTCTAGATCAAAGCGCTCGGGCAGGTTGTAATCCACCTGTACGGTGCCTAACTGCCACTCGCGTTCCAACGCATCCCGAAAAATAAAGTCTAACTTTGGGCCATAGAAGGCCGCTTCCCCTGGGGCTTCAAAATACTCCATGCCCAAGGTTCGCACGGCTCGGCGAATGGCATTTTCTGACGTTTCCCACACCTCATCGCCACCGATATACTTGGTCGATTCAGGGTCGCGAAAGCTAAGTCGAGCCTTAAAGTTCTTCAGCTTGAGGCTGCGGAACACCGTGAGAATCAAATCTACCACTTTGAGAAATTCGTCATCTAGCTGCTCGGGGCGCACGAATAGGTGAGAATCATCCACCGTAAAGCCCCTCACCCGAGTTAGCCCTCCCAATTCACCCGACTGTTCGTAGCGGTACACCGTACCAAACTCGGCCAACCGCAGGGGCAGTTCTCGGTAGGATCTCAGCTCGCTCTTGTAGATTTGAATATGGAAGGGGCAGTTCATGGGCTTCATGACAAAGCCTTCTTCTGCCAGGCGATCGGCATCGTTATCCGCCATGAGGGGGAACATATCTTCGCGATAGTTCTGCCAGTGGCCTGAGGTTTTGAACAGATCTACCCGGGCGATGTGGGGGGTAACTACGGGGAGATAGCCCCGCTTGGTTTGTTCATCTTTAAGAAATGTTTCTAGGGTAGACCGCAGCACCGTACCTTTGGGGGTCCACAGGGGCAGTCCCGGCCCAACATCGTCAGCAAAGATAAATAGGCCTAGCTCTTTGCCTAGCCTGCGGTGATCGCGGCGTTTCGCCTCCTCACGGCGGCGCTTGTATTCTTGCAGTTGCTCTGGGGTTTCCCAGGCGGTGCCATAGATACGCTGCAGCTGGGCTCGGGTTTCGTCGCCGCGCCAGTAGGCCCCGGCCACGCTCTCTAGGTCAAAAGCCTTGGGGTTGAGATCGGCGGTACTGGCTACGTGGGGACCAGCACAGAGATCCCACCACTGGTCGCCCAAGTGGTAGAGGGTAATGGGGTCTTGCAGGTCTTGCAAAATTTCGAGCTTGTAGGGCTCGCCCAGATCGGCAATGCGGCGCTGAGCTTCTTCGCGAGTCACGGTTTCCTGAACGACGGGCAGCCCTTTGTTGATGATCTTGATCATCTCTTTCTTAATCGCCTTCAGGTCTTGCTCAGTGAAAGGCTCAGGGCTATCAAAATCGTAGTAGAAGCCGTAGTCAATCCAGGGGCCGATAGTCACCTGCGCCTTGGGGAAGAGGGACTGCACCGCCATCGCCATCACGTGGGAGAAGGTATGGCGAATGCGCTTTAGTGACTCCGACTCACTAGTACGAGGCAGAGAGATAGGCGATAGATCTGCTGGGGCCATTGGTCAACGCTAAGGGGGCAACAGGGAGTGCGACATCTAGTGTAGCGATTATTGGGGTCACTCTTAGAAGCTAGGCCAGAGGTACGGTTATCTCCCCATCCTGTAGGAGAGTAACCTCGGGTAGCGATCGGTGCCATCAGGTATATTGAGTTTAGGTGTCGTCTGTAGCGCGTTCACCACGGCCCCGGCAGACTATTCATAACCGAGAATTGCACTTTTTCGTCCTTGTGTTATGCTATTGGCCTGAATATAGGGCTGGGTTTGCACAAGTTTCAAGTGTGTGCATTGTAGTCCTAGACCAACGTTCTCAAGAGCTTTTTAATCGAAAATATGACAGACGCAATTGCCGACCTAGTTGTCGCTCACCCAATGGTGAAATTTCAACGCCAGGTTGAGTCTTTAGTTAAGAAATCTAAAGTCGTTAGCCCTAGCGATCCAATCTGGAAAATCGCTTTCCTGTTTGGAGACGACTGGCTGCATTGGAAAAAGGAGCTGGAGGAGTTCGATTTCACCACCCAAGATCCTATCCATGAGCTGCTAGCAGTTCAATCCTGGGAAGAGGACTAGCGCGCCATCGGTTGCAACCCAACGACGACACCTAGGCTTGCGGTGCCAGATCAGGCTGTAATTTAATTCGAATTAGGATGGCTGTGATATTGTCATGGCCATTTTTTTCGTTAGCCAAATCGATCAGCTGAGCGACGCCATGGTCAAGATTTGCTTTAGAACTGAGCAAGTCGGCTATGTGGCTATCCACGTGTCGTTCGAGCAAGTCGTTGTCGCTCAGTCCATCGGAGCAGAGCAGCAGCAGCGTATCTTCAGTGATTTCGTGATAGGCGATACTGGGACTCAGGTCTTCTTTACCCCGTGGTCCAAGGGCCTGGGTAAGTTGGTAAGCATCTGGGCGGGCATAGGCCAATTCAGGCTCCACTCCTCGGTTAATCTCTCGTTGCCCTACCTCGTGGTCAAGGGTTAGCTGTCGCAGGCCCAAACGCCTGCTGTAGCTATAAAGGCGGCTATCACCCACATGCACGACAGCGACGTCGAGGTTGTGCACTAGCGCCATTACCAAGGTAGTTCCCATACGCCCTATCCCAGAGGTCGCCTGAGACTGATTGATATCAAAGATGGCCTGATTAGCCGTGAGCACTGCCTCGCTCAGGATCCCTTGGTCGGGCAGCTGATCAGACCAATGCTCGGCAAGGTAATCTCGCAGAGTACTGACAGCCAGTTGGCTAGCGACCTCGCCAGAGGCATGGCCACCCATGCCATCACACAGCACATAAAACCCCTTAGAGCGAAGTACAACCCCCTTTGGGCCACTCACTTTATGTAGCTGAGTCTGGGTAAAAAACCAGTCTTCATTGTGGTGGCGCTGCTGCCCTACGTGACTTTTGCCAGCGTCATCTAAGGTAGCCAGCTTCATCGGCAGCACCATGGTGGGTGCCTCAATAGACCAGGCATTGCCATCGTCGTCGCTGCTTTCTTGGGTGTCAAAGACAGCGTCAAAGTCGAGCTCTTCAACCAGCAGATCGGGCTCTAGGTCAGACTCTGCATTGATAGCTGATACCACTGAAGCATCCAATTCTGTATCACTCCAGTCTCTGCCTGGCGCATCGGGTTCAGGCTGCTGATAAGCCCTTGCCACTTCAGCCAAGGCGTCTTTTAGGTACTTAATATCAGTTGCTGTGCCTTCAGCTACAGCCTCGATCAAAACTTGAACCGTTGCTGGCAGGGAGTCAAAATTAACACCCAGCATCGATTGCCACATGTATCCTAAAGTTTGCAGAGACAAGGGCGGCTGATGGGCAACCTGGTCAATCTGGGTGAGGCAAAGCAGGCTATTTTCATTGAGGGTCAGTCGCTCGGCGTTGAGCAGAGTAGACTGTCCCTGCCAAGGGGCTAGAGCTTCCCAAAGTAGAGTGGTCTCAAACAACCACTGAATATGCTGTAGCGGATCATCAATAGCAGACCACCCAATACTTAGAGGCAGCCAGCTACTCCGGTTCTCAACCAACAGGATCGTGCGATCGCGGGTTTGCCAGGCATGGTGTAACTCTGGCACAGCCGGGAAATAATCAGCTTGGAGGGCTAGATAGGGATAGGCTACTGCGGGTATTTTGGTCGCTAACGGGTGGTCGGAAGGATCGAGGTCGGGAGATTCAAGCCAGGCCTGCTGCAAGGCTTGCAGAGGAGATGCCAATCTGGGCTGACAATCGATGACCGTCAACGAGGCAGCAGCGGCGACAGTCATGCCTGGGGAGCCAGGACTAATAACGCGATAGCGTTTGTCATCATCAATGTAGTGTTCGGTATCGTCTGGAGGCAGGCTAAGTGCCACTGCCCCAGGGTCAGGAATATCTATCACTCGCCACCGCTGAAGCGGCTGGCCACATCCTTCGCAGGATCGTTGTGAATCAGTATTTTGAAACTCACAGAGAGGACAGATTAGCATCCTAGCGATGATCCAAACGTTAGGCCAGCCAGCCAGTCATTAATTGCGCCTCAATCAAAGGAGCTCGAACAACTCGAAGATTGGGCGCAGGAAACCTAGCAAAGGCTCTAATCATAACCACTAAAAATGCGGAACGGTTGAGCACCCTACCCACCAGGGAAATGATAGTCACTTGTCAGGATGAGTCTAACAACCCTCGGCTGCAAGCTCATGGTAACTTACTGTTCCCACTGTGACGTGCTGAAACTATCGATTCTTGACGCAGGTAGGACAAGTCGAACACAGTTGTGTGTCGATTTTTCCTAAATCTGTAGCAGACGTTGCCGTTCGCTGGGCGTAACCAATCGCCATTGGCCAGGTTGTAGGTGATCTAGGGTGAGATGCGCGATCGCAATCCGCACCAGCCGCAACGTCGGATGCCCTACCGCCGCCGTCATGCGGCGCACCTGGCGGTTTTTGCCTTCATGTAAGGTCATTTCTAGCCAGGCAGTCGGAATACGTTGGCGGTGGCGGATAGGTGGGTGGCGAGGCGGCAATGATGGCACAGCCTGGAGCAGATTGACCTGGCAGGGGCGCGTGCGGTAGCCCTTAATGGTGACCCCCTGGCGCAATTGTGCCAGGGCAGAGGGTCGTGGCACATGCTCAACCTGCACCCAATAGGTACGGGGATGAGCAAATTGGGGATCGCTGAGGCGGTGCTGTACCTGGCCATGGTTAGTCAACAGCATGAGCCCTTCGCTATCGCGATCGAGACGCCCGACCGGATAAATCCCGGGCATCGGGATAAAATCCTTGAGCGTTAGGCGAGCGGCAGGAGCCGTTGGGGTATTGCCTGGACTGAACTGACTCAAGACGTTATAGGGCTTGTAAAACAAGACATATTGATATCCCATGCCATCATCCCAGCGCATCTAATGCCTGGACTTCCTGGGCAGCCATTCCCAATGGCTGGAGCAGACACTCCCAAACGGCCACCCCCGCAAGTCCAAGATTTTTCAGTGTCTTTAACGTACTGCAACATTTCATTGCAGCTTTTATGGAAATGTTGAGAAACACAAGCGCCTGGAGCTAGGCCGATATGCTGATCTGTATAGGATTGATTATGGCAGGACAACACCATGGACATTGGCAATAAATATCGCTTTGCTTGCACCCTGACCTTTGGAGATATCTACGGCCAGATCATTGCCTGGTTGGTGATTTTATTTATCAGCCTAGCGACCTCTCTGGCCCTGATGGGAGCCAGACAGCCCATGTACGCTCTGGCCACCGTAGGGCTGATTTTGGTACTGTCACTTCCGTTTTTGCTGTTTGCCTTCGTGACTACCCTGGTCAATCACATTGAGTTTTCTCCTGCAGAGGCTGTGCAGCCGACTGCTAGCTCGGCCAAACAGGGCGTAGCCAAGTCGGCACAGGCGTTGATCAGCTAAAGCTAGGGCGATGCTTCAGCCGGAGCAGGGTTGGGAGTATCGACCGGGTCGCTACTACCCTCAGGTACGACCTGACTTTGAAGGGCCATTTCTTCGACCTGATCTTTGTATTGGGCCGGAGCGAGTGATGTCGCTTGGGCAAAGAGAGCTTGGGCCGTATCGGCGTCACCTTGCTCCCTCAGGACTAGAGCCTTCGCCAGCACCGGGCGAAAGTCTTCTGGAGCCGCCGCGATGGTCTCGTCATAGAGAGCGATCGCCTGATCAGGGCTCTTGTTTTCGACGTATACCTGAGCTAACAGTAGCTTGACCGACGTTACATCTATGCCAGCTGCCGCCCCTTCTGACTGCAACTGATCGGCGGTTTTAAGGGTGTCTTGCAACAACCCAATGGCGGCCTGGGGGCGACCTTGCTGCACCAGCAGTACAGCGAGGCCCTGTAGGGCGTTCATATCGCCGGGCTGTTGGTCAAGCACCTGACGATAAATTTGGGCGGCACCTTCCAAATCATTCATTTGCTGCTTTGTCTGGGCTAGCAGCACAGCATAGTCGGGTACAGCTGGATTTAGTTCTACCAACTTTTCTAGGGGGCCGACGACGCCCTCGATATCATCGAGCTGAATACGGGCATCCACCAGACCCTGGAGGGCGGTCTGGTTATCGGGTTCACGCTCTAGTACCAATTCATAGCCTCGGGCCTGGGCCTCTAGCTCAGCTTGGATAGAGTCAGGATCAGCGGGTGCCGTCGCATCAGCCGTGTCACCGCTGTGACGGTTCCCGGTTCCCCCTAAAATTGGCAGCAGCGATAGCGATAAAAACGCGCCCAGGGCCAGAATTAAAACGGTGCCGACGAGCCAACGATTACGGTTTGCGGTCACAGGTGTACCTCACAGAAGAGCATTAGAATCGCACCATCGGTCAAAGCGCGATCGCAAAAGTTCAGGCCAATGATTCTAGCGCCTCAGCCGCCAGCTAGCACCCGACCTCAGGCAAACTTGACAGATGCCAGGGTTACAGTAGCAAACAAGTCGGCAAGAAATTAAGAAACAATGCGGATTACCAGGCGTCAGGGATGGAAATTAAAGTAGCTGCCTTGTAATCCTGCGCGACAGCCAGTGACCTACCTGCCATCTTATGCGCCAGTCAGCCCGGCAACGTCCACTGATAAAACGCTACATAAGCGCAGGTTAGGTTAATCTCGGCTAAACATTGCCCCTCAACGTCACGTTAAAGGGTGAATGTTACGCTAGGCTTACAGGCTAAGTCATGCGCAAGCTTGCCGTTGCGCCGGGTAGCTGGTTCATATTGAGAGTAGATCGGTGGTGTCATGGGTTCTACAGAGCAAGACGCAGTGAAGCAAGACGTTACAGCAGATGGAGAGGTTAACCAGGGGCCGGTCGAGCGACCGCCGCTGAAATCGCCACCTCAGCGTCCGGTTCGTCCGGTTCGTCCGGCTGTGGCTCCAGAGTCTCAGCCAACCGCAGTCAAGCCTGCGGCCAAAGTATCTAGCGCTCCCCCTGCCGCTGTGGTCGCTCTTGAGCCAGATCCCGCTACCTATCGCTATCAGCCCATTGCGCCCCCTAGTGAGCCCATGCAATATCGGGCCATTGGTTTAGTGCGGGGCACCTACGAGCCCAGTGAAGCCGACCAACTGAACCGCGGCAATCTAACCACCGAAGATGGCCATGTCATTGACTCAGTGCTGTTGGGGCGCATTACCAGCCTGGTGAAGAAACATATTGATCTGACCGCTTCCCACCTTTGGGTTGTCTATCCTCGCACTCGCCGTGAGCTCGACAACGACGATCAAGATTTGCATCTGCAGATCGTTGGCGTTTGGGAACCCGAAACCTTAGGCTTACCTGGGGAAGATCCGGGTAGCGAGGATGAGGGTACTGAAGATGACAAAAAGTCAGCCGAAAAACCCGAGCTGACCGATCTACCCCCGGTAGACGACAACTTTTTCTCCATTCGTGGCGAGGTCATCAAGTACAGTCCGGAGGACAAATGCATCGCCGTTAAGATTCTTCAGGGAGTCAGGCGCACCCCGGGAGAGTCTAAACCCTTTAAACTCCTGCTCCACGGCACCATTGAGGGGCGTACAGTGGGCTATTTTTGGGATTTTAAAGTGAAGCGCGAGGCCAAAATCCTGGTCTTGAGTGAAGCCTCCATGGTGGGCATCGTGCCGCCCAAGAAACGGGCTAAAGGTAGTAGCGGGGCGCGCCGTGGCCCTGGACCACGCGGTGGGGGCAGCCGACCGCCCATGCCTAGCCGTCGCCCCACCGGCATCAAAGGCAGCGATCGCCCTAGAAAGCGGGAAGACAAGCCTGAGAACATTGCTGAGTAGTCCGTTAGCTCCCCAGGGCGTCTTGGGGCAAAAAAATCCGATCTCGAGGCAAAGAGGCTACTGGGTGGGTGAGTTCAAAGGTTCCAGCCTCGATCCAGCCTTTGAGTTCCGCCGCTACCTGGCGGGCCAGGTAGATACTGGCCAAGGGTGCGGTGCGTACGGGCTGGCCCTCAATGGTGATTTTGCCTGACTTTAGCTGGGCATAGCTGACCAGGCCAAAGGTAGGGCGTACCCGCCGGGGAATTGAGAAATCCATCACGGGTGCCACTATATCAGCGTCCTGCACAGCACAGTGGGCGGCCACCTGCTCGTTGAGCACCGGGATAGGCACCCCCACACCGAGCATGAGGGAGGGCCCATACCCCTTAAAGTAGCAACCTCGTACCCACTGGGCCTGCATCTGTTTGGCATCGCCAATCAGAGCCAGAGTGGCAGCCGGGCCAATCGGGGTGCGATTGGGCAATCGTCGCTGTAGGGGAAAGTGCTGGGTTCCTTCCCAGGCTACATAGCCAATGCTGCCGCCCAGAAAAATGCGGCTACCGATGCCAATCACCTCTAGATCAGGGTCATTGAGCAGCGGTGAAAGCGCGCCGAGATTGGCGTACACAGCATTGCCCAACCGGGGTTGCAGTGGGCCAAGATAAGTACTCAGAGGGCGATCGCCGCCGTTGACCCCCACAATAAAGTTTTGATACAACCCCCTCGGACTGTAGAGATAAAACTGGTTGATGCTGTCGCGGGTGATAGTGGTCTCTAGGGCGGTGCGCGGGTAGCAGTCGGTACCATGGCCGGTAGCCTGAAGCTGGACGCTGCGGCCAGCCACTAAATCCGCAATTACATGACCGCCGCCGTGCTCACGCATTTCTTCGGGATCCCCGAGGTCTGCGCCGCGCCCAGCTACCGCCGGCTGACTCGCTCCCAGACACACATCTACCGCCCCAAATCCCGCGTAGGCAGGCACTCCATCGAGGTAGCACTCCAGCAGTTTGATGGGCGGGTCAGTATGGCCCAGGTTGAGCATGGCGCCCGAAGATTCCATCGGCTCAAAGGTACCGGTAACTACCACATCCACGGCCTCAGCGGCAGCCGCAATCCCCTGTTCCTTGGCATAGGCCTTAAACGCTTCGGCAGTCTGCACCGCTGCCGTGCCTTCACGAATTTTAGCATTAATGCCATCAATGGTTCGCATAGGGCAGATCCTAGGTCTGGGAAGACGAGTGACGCCGCAGCCAGAACAACCCGCCCATCAGCACCGAGGGGAACAGGAGTAACGCAACCACGAGCCCGAGAGGGGGGTTATTTTGGCCGACTTGGGACTCAGCTAGCAACCTAGGTAGCCCATATTTAATCGCCACACCGATAGCCCCGGAGAGGGCCACGACTTTGACCACAAAGCTGAGATTTGAGCGTGTCATAATTGAGTTTTACGCTTCGCGAAACGGGCCCTCGGGGGATCGCCTTACATTCAAGCAGCACCACTCCTGTCGCCGCCATAGGGTAGCCACCACCCAGCCATGCTGCTCTAGCGTATCGGCCACCAGCTTAGACTGGTCAAGCAATATGCCGCTTAAAATACCCCAGCCATCGGGGGTAACCAGGGTATGCATCTGGGGAATCAGATCCATGATCACCTCGGCCAGAATGTTGCACACGATGCCATCCACAGGGGCAGTAATGGCCTGGGCGATCGCCTCTAGGCTACCGTGCAAAATCGGCAGCTGATCCTCCGTTAACCCGTTGAGCGCGCGGTTGCCCCTAGCTGAATGCACCGCCAAATCATCAGTATCTACCGCGTAGGATTTTTTTGCCCCCAGCAGCAACGCCCCAATCGAGAGAATGCCAGACCCACAGCCAATATCGGCAATGGTGACATCGGTTCGTTCGTAGATCAACCGCATTTCAAGCGACTCTAGGCAGAGCTGGGTGGTGGGATGGTTGCCGGTGCCAAAGGCCACCCCCGGATCGAGGCGCAGCACCAGCCGCTCATTACCGGCAGGTGGCTCTAGCCAGGCGGGGGTGATCAAAAAGCGATCGCCAATGGGCTCTGGTTGCCAATGGTCTTTCCAACTCTTTGACCAGTCTTCTTCATCAATCAAATGCCAACTAATGCGGGGCAGCATCAGATCGCTACAGAGGGCATCCTGCTTGATCAGCAAAGCCATGGCCGACAGATCCAGCAATTCGAGGCGATGCTGGGGAAAATACGCCTCTACCACGCAGGCAGATCCTCGCTTTTGGGTAGACGTACCCTGGCTGCCAAAACTGTCAAACCGCCAGAAGACCGTATCTTCTAGGGCCGGATCACACAGTACTTTTACTTCCCACCAGGTATTGACCACAGTCATGCCAGCGGTTGCCTCGCAACAATTACAATCGAACCAGTAGCCCAGTTCGTACTTCAGCGAGAGGTCTCAGGTAAGCATAGTCAAAAACTACACTCCACCATTCCTCAGCGCTACGTCTGTGCTCATCCTACAGAGTTTTCCTATCCCTAGAGGTTAACGGTATAGGCATCGCGAATACCTGGCACCTTAAGAATCTCAGCCAAGATCCCTTCCGGCAGCGGATCGTCTAGACTCAGCACCATGACCGCGTCACCGCGCACAATTTTGCGGCCCACCTGCATGCTAGCGATGTTGACATTAAAGCTGCCCAGCAGCGAGCCAATTTTGCCAATAATGCCTGGCATATCTCGGTGCAGCGTGAATAGCATGTGTTGGGTAGGCGGCACGTTAATGGGAAACTCATCGATATCGGTCACCCGAATTTCACTGCCTCCCAAAAGCACGCCAGTCACCGAGTGTTCACCCAGGCTGCCCTGGGCGGAGAGGTTCAGCGACCCAGTATAGTCACGGATATCGGCGTCGCGGGTCTCAATCACGTGGATACCCCGCTCCTTTGCCTCAATGGAAGCATTGACATAGTTGACCCGTTCTTGCAGCGCGTGGGAGAGTAGGCCCTTGAGCGCTGCCACCATAATTGGCTGAGTATCGCCCCCGGCAATATCGCCCTGGAGACGCACGGTGAGTTCTTCTACCCGACCACCCGCCAATTGCCCAACCAGATTGCCCAAGGTCTCGGCCAGTTGCAAGTAGGGGCGCAGTTTTTTCATCACCTCTGGGCGCAAACCGGGAATATTCACGGCAGAGCGAGCGGGCAGGCCCAGCAGCACATCGCGAATTTGCTCAGCCACATCCGTAGCCACGTTGATCTGAGCCTCCTCAGTGGAAGCCCCGAGGTGGGGGGTCAAAATAATCGACTTGCCTAGCTCCCGTAGTTCAGACTCGCCCAGGGGTTCAGACTCGTATACATCCAGGGCTGCCCCGCCAATAGTGCCCTCTCGCAGAGCCTTGGCCAGCGCCGCTTCATCGATAATGCCGCCCCGGGCACAGTTGATGATTCTCACCGTGGGCTTCATGGTGGCCAGGGCCTTTTCATCGACCAGATGAGTCGTTTCTGGGGTCTTGGGCAGGTGCAGAGTAATGTAATCTGCTTCGCGAAACAGCAGGTCGAGATCGACCAGTCGACAGCCCAACTGTTCGGCCCGATCGGCAGAGATAAATGGGTCGTAGGCCAGCAGCTTCATGCCCATCGCCCGTGCTACCGAGGCCACGTGGGAGCCAATTTTGCCCAGGCCCACTACACCCAGGGTTTTCTTATAGATTTCGACCCCGGTAAAGTCTTTGCGCTTCCATTCCCCGGCTTTGACGGAGCGATCGGCACTGGGAATGTAGCGCGACATCGACATCATCATCGCCAGGGCATGCTCAGCAGCGGCGATGGTATTACCCTCTGGGGAGTTAACCACCACAATGCCTCGCCGAGTGGCTTCAGGCACATCTACATTGTCAACACCGACCCCGGCTCGACCGATAATCTTCAGGTTCTGCCCGGCATCAATGACGGCTTTGGTCACCTTGGTACCAGAGCGAATCATCAGCGCGTCGTAATCGCCAATGGCTGCCACTAACTCTTCGGGGGAGAGGCTGGTGTTAACATCCACCTGAGCCACTTGGGAGAGAATATCGAGGCCCGCCTGATCAATGGGGTCAGAAACTAAAACCTTGGGCATGGATAAGCCATAAAAATGTCACAAGGATCTACTTTACTCCAAAGGTGCAGCTGAACATGAGTATGGACAGCACTTTTCGGGAATAGGGGGAGCGGAAAGGGCAATATTAGGGGTGGTGCTATCGCTGGACGCCCCCGCAGGACAGCAATAGGTCAATCATAATAGGTCAGGAAAGCGCGGGTTTCGATCGGGTCTCGATCGCATCCTCAACAGCGCGAAAGCAGTCAGAAATAACCACGTTGGAGAACAGAAAGCCGTCGGGATCGGTCAGCCGTAGACGGCGAATTGTGGCCCAAGTCTCCCCATCCACTACCACTAACCCGTTTTGGACATGGGGCTGGAGCGTCTGGTAAAGAGTGGGCCACAGACTAGCCGGGCAGTGCGATCGCAGGTCGTCCCCATCAAGCCCCTCCTTCAGCCGTAGCCCTACCATCAGCCGATCCAAGAGCTGCTCCATAGGCGGTGTTGCTGGCTCGCTGTAGGTTCCTCCGGCCTCCAGAAACGCCGTGACCCACTGGCGGTAGGTGGCTAGGGTGCGGGGACGACTCACCCGCTGATGTTGGGTATAGCTGGTCGCCCCGAGGCCAAAGCCGTAGTAGGGCTGATTGCGCCAGTAGGTCAAGTTATGTTGACATTGGTGCCCCGGCTGGGCATAGTTCGAGACTTCGTAGTGGTCATAGCCGTGGGATGTGAGGCAGGCTTGGGCCAATCGATACATCGTGGCCGTTTGCTCGTCCGTAGGCAGCGGCGCGGCCCCGGGCTGATAGCGTTTGGCAAAGACGGTCTGGGGTTCCACCGTCAGATCGTAGATTGAGAGGTGATGGGGCTGGAGCGCGACGGCCTTCGACAGTCCGGTTTCCCAGTCGGTCAACGTTTGCTGGGGCAAACCAGAGATTAAATCAAGGCTCCAGTTTGGCATGGCGACCTGGTGCAGCCAGTCAACGGAACGGTAGACGTCGGCAACTCGATGGTAGCGGCCGCAGCTTTCAAGGGTGCTGTCATCCAGCGCCTGAACGCCCAGGCTAATGCGGTTAATCCCGGCGGCGAGATAGCCCTTTAGATGCCCCAAGTCAAAGGTACCTGGGTCCATTTCCATGGAGATTTCGGCGTCAGGGGCGATACCGAAATGCTGGTCCAGCTGGTCCAGGATGGTTTCGAGTTGGGAAACCGAAAGCAGCGAGGGAGTACCGCCGCCAAAGAAAACGGTTTGCAGGGGGCGATCGTTCAACACTGGGGTGGCCGCGATCTCCTCACAGATCAGCTCCACATAGCTCTCTACCGTGCCCGAGGTCTCGCCCCGCCGCTGGTTGCCGAGTACAGAGATAGGGAAGTCGCAGTAAAAGCAGCGGCGGCGACAGAAGGGAATGTGAACGTAGGCAGCGATCGGGCTGGTAATCATGGGTTGGCTGTCCCTGAGGCGCATGAAGAAAGGGACGCATCTTAAATCACGCTAACACTATCGCCAACCTTGAGAACCTGGCCCCCCTGAGCCGCGATCTTAGTGTTGACCGCCAGTCGATAAAAGTGATTGAAGCGCTGGCGGGGTGCCCACGCTGGCAGGGTGGCGTTGCGCTGCTGAATGAATGTTTTTTGAAAGTTGGGGGTGGCGGCACCGGAAAAAGCGTTGCGGGTGGGCACAATACAGCGCTGGCAGGGGTTGATTCCATCCAGTATCACAGACCCAACCGCAAACCTGACAGGAGCCGGGTCGGGGCCAAAGAGCTGGTCTTCCCAGAAGGCGGGCACGCCGTCAATTTCTAAGTTGGTGCGAAATCGGCGGCGCGTCTCCTCTAGCGTGAGGCTATACCAAGTGGCAACGGCTTGCAGAGTAGCGGTGCTGATCAGCGTTGGCCCAGCAGCATCAGTATCGTCAGGAAAGCCCAGGTCACGGTTTTCTTGTAGGATGACGGGCTGTTGAAAGTAGTCACTTAGCCAGGTTTCTAGCCCTTGACGCTGTTTCTGAAGGTGAAACGTAGCGGTGGACGACTCCCCGTCGATGGCCAGGGTGATTGTCTCGCCAGGCTGAGAAAATGTGGACCGCAGGCGGTGGATGGCGGCGTTGCGCTTGCCGTTGATGAAGCGATTCTGGCTGTCGAATAGGGCGTAGGTGCGATCGCCCGCCAGCGCCCCGCTAGCCAGCACCGTAGCCTGGTCAACCGAAACCCCATCCAGCGACTTGAGCGGAAAAATATCAATGCGAATCAGATAAGGTGTCATGTAAGTTTGCCGTCTGGCTAGTAGACTGCGGCTTAAGTGTGGCGACTATGCGAGGGAGCGGGGGAGCGGGGGAGCGGGGGAG
>NZ_JADEWX010000315.1 GCF_015207395.1 Nodosilinea sp. LEGE 07088 | reverse complement strand
AGGCAGGTGGTGGCTGACATGGTAAAGACCCTGAGATGATGCAATTTCAGCGTCTCATGTCAGCTCACCCTTTCCCCCTCGCCTAACGAGGTTTCAAGCCTTTTGCCTACTTGTGTCAGGCAGTCAGCCGATGGACTGTGAAGATTACTATGACGATGAATACTTCTGGCAACGACTTGGCGCAGGGATTGGGGTTGGGGCTGCACCAGGCCTAGCGCGAGGCTTGGGTGGATCGCTGGCCAGACAGTTGCCGCAACTTCTCGATGACGTTGCCAGAGGAGCAGGCAGCATTGGCGATGACTTGGGCAGAGCTTTGGCGGGCTCCGGGGATGAACTTGTCCCAGCACTGCCCGGTGGGGGCAGGTTTCCAGCTGGGGCAGCCGATGACTTCAACCCTGCGGCTCCGCTGCGCTCTCAAGGTAATTCAGGTAGTGGAACTGGAGGTAACTTTCCTGGTCTATACGATGACTCAGCTGGCTTAGTAACTGTTAATAAACCTGATTCTGCGGCTGATGCACTAGCTACAAAGATAGGTGGACAACCCAGAGTAAGATTTGCTAGTGATGCTGATTCAAGGGAGTTTGATGCTGTCAGTGATGAATTCATTGCTCAAGCCAAACCAGCTGTTGGATCTGTTAGCCGAAAATTTAGAAATCAGGCAAAGGCAACATTTGAGGCTGCTCAGCAGACCGGTAGAAAAGTGTATTACGAATTTGAGGGACAGCCTACTGGAGATGTAATAAATGCCTTAAAGAGGTATGAGAGTAGATATGGCGTTGAAGTAGTTATTGATGTTGTTAATTGACAGGATTAAAATATGTACGAATACCACGGATGGATCACTCTAGTGTCATCTCTTGGAGAGGATGAAGAAAGTGACAGTAGGGAAATCATCAAAAAAGTTGAGGAAATTTTATCTCCTTTGGAGAAAGAGAGGAATGGCCTAGCTCATATGAAAGCTTTAAACGGAGAACAATTTGTTATTCTAGCGGGTCATTTTAATCGCGCAAGTCAGATAAAACCCTTACTTTTCAGAGTTTTTAAGGATATCGCAGGCATGGCGCCAGGATCTTATGGTCTACTGTACGTCCGCGATGATGAAGATATGGAGAACCAGGATAATGAGTTTCAGGTATTGAGAATGGCTAGAGGAAGTGTAAATAAGTGCAAAGACCAATACTTGTCCCCTTGCATTCCTGTAATAGAAGACCCTTTTATCTTGGAATAGCAATGCTAGGTAAAGTAGAGAAGAGTGGAGATTACCCACAATACTTATCTATAGGTCAGACAAGTCACGAGCGAAACGAATCCCAGCTTTGATTTCCGCTTTGGCTACACCGGCAGAGAGCGAGATGAAGCGACGGGGTTGATGTATTACCGGGCGCGGTACTACGACCCGGCTGCGGGGCGGTTTATCTCGGAAGACCCGCTTGGCTTTGGGGCGGGGGATGCCAACCTCTATCGCTACGTTTTCAATAGTCCGACCAACTACACCGATCCGAGTAGTGAATTGGCGATCGCAGTTCCTTTTGCTGTTGGTGGACTTGCAATTGGGGCCTTACTCCTCTACTACGCGCTGCAACCGGAGGAGACGCGTTTACAGCCTGGTGATCTTGAAAACTTATTCCAGCAGTGTCTTGCGACGGTCACAGGTGGCTACAATCCAGATCTAGACCCCAACCGCCCCATCTGGAACAACCCGCCACTGCCCCCCATCAGCGGGGACGACATCTTGCAGCCCCTCCTATGGATGTCGGTGATTTGTCTCCCGGTGGGTTTGGAGATGGACCACGGCCTGATGTTGATGACTTCACCTCGCCCACCCCGAACACCGATAATGAACTTGCCCCTCTCTTTATGGAGAGCGGCCCTTACTCGGACCTACAAGATGGCCCAGGTGTTGGTCCAGGCAAAGACTTCACCCCCGCGCAAAAGCGTAGAATTTATGAAGAAAATCGTCAAAGAAATGGAGGTGTACTAAGAGATGATGATACGGGTGAGCTCTTGGCTCCACCTCAGAAAAGCAGAAGAGGCGTTACCCCCTCAGCCAATGAGGCTCAAGTGGATCATATAGTCCCGCGCCGCCCCGCTGATCCAAGCGTTGCGCCTGGTACAAACAGTTACAGTAATGCGAAAGTAATATCTAGGCAAAGAAACCGACAAAAGTCCAATAGGTAGATTATCTCGCATAGAATTTGGAGTCATGATTAATGGGTAATTCTTCTGGACAAGATTGGCCGTTTGCAGATCCAAAAAATGTAGCTGTTTTCTCAACCAGGGAAATTAGTCAAAAGAAAAAGACTATCCTATGGGTTTCTCACGATTCTGACGATGGTGCTTGGCAGTTTACATCGGGTGAAAACATTGCAGAAATAGACCATACTATCGTTTCTTTAGAGAGGATAGTAAAAATTGATCCAAGTGTTAAAGAGTTGGCTGACCTGCCTTTAGGATGGAAGGCAACAAGAGAAAATGTAGATAGCCCTTGGAAATACTTAAAGACACTGCACTGAAACTTAAAAAGATGTCGCCAACCATTTCAATTCACAACCTATCCAATTTCTCTGGAATAAGCACACTAAAGAATGTATTTCAGTCACTTGCTATGCTTGATGCTGTTCTCTCACCAGAGTGGGAATACAGATATTACTCATTCGATAGCAAATGGTCTAGTAGTGAGATGTTGGGATCTATGAGAAATGGTTCTGGAGATCACCTATTTGCATTGTTTAACTCTTTTGGCTGTATCGTCAAAGGATTTAATCATGAAGCACCCTTACATTCTCTATACCTAGATCCTTGTGATGTCTCGAAGGAAGTCCTGCAATCACTTCCGGATAGAATAAACGGATATCTTCAAGAACCAGCGCTTGTATCAGAAGAGATTACGTTTTGCTTATGGAGAAGCTATACCGACGCCAATTGGAAAGCAACAAAGGTCGATTGTCTAAACGATTCAGATGACCCTGATGGCTCAGGAGAGTTGCTGATGGCTCTAAAACGCACACCTCAAGAACACAAACTTTGGGTGGATGAGTACTATGAAGTTGATGTACCTATTGAACTTGTCAATTACGTATATGAGCATAGACCATTTACTCAAGCAACTATTGAGAAATATTGCCTCGATAATTTTTCATTGAGCGATCTTTTGAAACTGGACAGTGGGAAGTTCTCTGTCCAGTGACGAGCCGCCAAGAAAAACGGACATGGGTTAAGTCAAACGACCCGTCATGCCCGAAACTGGCTGATATAGAACGTTTCAGCCAGCAATATTATGGAGC
>NZ_JADEWX010000314.1 GCF_015207395.1 Nodosilinea sp. LEGE 07088 | reverse complement strand
TTCGGGCGGCAGAAGACCCTGAGTTTGAGACCTTCTACACCAAGAACATCTTGTTGAATGAAGGCATTCGGGCCTGGATGGCCCCGACCGACCAGCCCCATGAGAAGTTTGTATTCCCCGAAGAGGTACTCCCCCGTGGTAACGCTCTCTAGCAACTCGTTTATTGCTGGGCGCGACCAAGAATCTACCGGGTTCGCCTGGTGGTCTGGTAACGCCCGACTGATCAATCTATCCGGCAAGCTGCTGGGCGCCCACGTGGCCCACGCCGGTCTGATTGTGTTTTGGACAGGGGCTATGACCCTGTTTGAAGTCGCTCACTTTATTCCCGATAAGCCTCTGTATGAGCAGGGCTTTATTCTGTTGCCGCACCTAGCTACTCTGGGTTGGGGCGTAGGGCCCGGTGGTGAAGTGATCAACACCTACCCCTACTTCGTTGTCGGTGTACTGCATTTGATTTCGTCGGCGGTGCTGGGTTTGGGTGGTATTTACCACGCCCTGCGCGGCCCTGAAGTGCTGGAGGAGTATTCGTCCTTCTTCGGTTACGACTGGAAAGACAAGAACCAGATGACCAACATCATCGGCTACCACCTGATCCTCCTGGGGTGCGGTGCGCTGCTGCTGGTGCTAAAAGCCTGTGTATTCGGCGGTGTCTATGACACTTGGGCACCGGGCGGTGGAGACGTACGCGTTATCACCAACCCGACCCTGAATCCGGCTGTGATCTTTGGCTATTTGGCGGGTTCTCCCTTTGGTGGAGACGGCTGGATTGTCGGTGTCAACAACATGGAAGACATCATCGGTGGTCACATCTGGATTGGTCTGATCTGCATCAGCGGCGGAATCTGGCACATCTTCACTAAGCCTTTTGGCTGGGCCCGTCGGGCTCTGGTCTGGTCTGGTGAAGCCTATTTGTCATACAGCTTGGGCGCTCTATCCCTGATGGGCTTTATCGCCTCCTGCTACGTGTGGTTCAACAACACCGCCTATCCTTCTGAGTTTTACGGCCCTACCAACGCCGAGTCTTCCCAGGCTCAGGCCATGACCTTCCTGGTGCGCGATATGCGCCTGGGTGCCAACATTGGTGCAGCCCAAGGCCCCACCGGTCTGGGTAAGTACCTGATGCGCTCACCTACCGGTGAGATCATCTTTGGCGGTGAGACCATGCGTTTCTGGGATTTCCAAGGCCCCTGGCTGGAGCCCCTGCGTGGCCCCAACGGTTTGGATCTCGACAAACTCACTAACGACATCCAAGATTGGCAGGTGCGTCGCGCCGCTGAGTACATGACTCACGCGCCGAACGCCTCCATCAACTCGGTGGGTGGTGTCATCACGGAAATCAACTCTGTGAACTTCGTGAACCCCCGCCAGTGGTTATCGACCTCTCACTTTGTACTGGGCTTCTTCTTCCTGGTGGGTCACCTGTGGCATGCTGGTCGCGCTCGCGCGGCTGAGGCTGGCTTCGAGAAAGGGATCGATCGCGAAGCTGAACCCGTGCTCGCCATGACTGACCTCGACTAAGGCTAGTCCGAGAGGGTTAAGTTAAAAAGCTCCTGCCCGTGGGCAGGAGCTTTTTTGTTGGGGTAGAAATCAGAAAGGCAACCCGCAGACTTCTACGACCTGCCAAGGACACGAGCCATAAAACCTAAAAAACCGCTGAATGATATCAGCGGCAGCGCATGTCAGTAAATTTCTGGCTCAGGTAGGGGAATAGCAAAGTTAGATACGTCGTTGAGGTAGCGGATGGCATCTTCTTCGAGGCGGTTGACCCAGTAGGGTTCGAGGGAGTCGGAGTGGCGGAGGGCGGCCAGGTAGCCTTCCAGGTAGAGGCGTAGCTCACTGGTGCGATAGCCTCGGTTCCACTGATCGACGAAGGCATCGGTAATACGCTGGTAATACCGAATAGATTTGGCATCCTGAAGCATGGGAGGTTGACCTGTAACTCGGCGGTGGCTAGGGGTAGATCTCGCTCTAGGTTTAAATTTTCCACCAAAGGGCAAAAAATTTAATCGGTCTATTAACGTACTGTTATACGTATCTTTATACACCGTTTCTCGACGGGCCGGAGGTGTGGATTATGACACTATGGTCAATTTAGGTGGCTGTGCGCCTGTCGCCGGGTCAGTACGGTGTCGTACGCTGCTAAGGTTTTCTGCGCGATCGCGCCCCAATTGTAGTATTCCCTAGCGTAACGCTGGGCTTGCAGCCCCCGCAGCTGTCGCTGGGCAGAATCTTTGAGGGCCTCAGTCAGGGCTAGCGCTACGTTCTCTACACTCAAATCGCATACCCAGCCGCTGTCGCTGGCGGCGATGTCGGGCCAAATGTACACGCCCTTAGACACCACCACCGGCACCCCAGCGGCCATCGCCTCGGCCACGGCGATGCCAAAGTTTTCGTAGTAAGAGGGCAGCACGAACAGCGCGGCGGCTTGCAGCAGGGCGGCTTTAGCGGGGCCGGTGACAAAGCCGGGGAGAGAGGTGCGATCGCCCAGGGGACCTGCCTCTATGCGCTGGGCAATGGCCCGCTCGTAGGCCGGATCTTGGGGATTGCCCCCCGCCAGCACCAGGTGAAAGTCTATCCCCTCAGCGGTGAGCTGTTCCAGGGCAGGCAGCAGTAAATCTAGCCCCTTTTTAGGGTCGAGGCGAGAGAGGTAGAGCAGGAGGGGGCGATCGGACGGAATTCCTAACTGAGCCAAGATTTTCTGACGCTCGGCATCAGCTACCTGAGGCTGCGGCTGAACCCCCAGGGGAATCACCCAGTCAGGTGCCGTAGCTCCAAACCGATGGGACACCTTCGCTTCGATGGGGCTGGTAAAGTGCAGCGCCGCTGCTCCGTTGATGTTGGGTGCTTCTAGCAAGCGACCGTAGACCTGCTTGAGATGCTTTTTCTTCTGGAGATCTGCTGGGTCGAGGGTGCCGAGGGGACGAAGCACATAGGGTAGACCGCGCGATCGCGCCACCGCCGCCGCCGCCGTACTCAGGGGCGAAAACAGGGCGTGAATATGGGCTAAATCGTACTCGTGGCCGTGGCGATAGAGCCACCCTAGCAGCCCCGCCGAAAACTTGTACCGCCGCCACGGAGCACAGTTAAAGTAGCACACCGTATAGTTCTCTTCCGCTACCGGCACCCCTAAAGGCACAGCCAAGGGCGGCTGGCCCGCATCACCGTTCGAGTTAGTGGTGAGAATCGTCACTTCGGCTCCTGCTGCCGCCAGCCCCTGGGCAAAGCCCCGCACCATCTGGCTGGGGCCACCGTAGATTAGGGAAATAGAGGGAACGATTTGGAGGATGCGCATTGGGGGAGATGGGGGGG
>NZ_JADEWX010000313.1 GCF_015207395.1 Nodosilinea sp. LEGE 07088 | reverse complement strand
CCCCATCTACTCCCTAACTCCACCCCGCCAACACCAGCTTGCCAATCGTGCGCCCCGACTCCACCTGGGCATGGGCCTGGCGTAGGTTAGCGGCATTGATAGGGGAGAGGGTCTGCCCCAGGGTAGTGCGCAGCTTGCCTGCAGCCACGAGGGCGGCGACTTCGTCGAGCAGGTTGCCCTGGTCAGCCATGTCGGTGGTTTGGTACATGGAGCGGGTGAACATAAACTCCCAGGCAAAGGTGGCGCTTTTATTTTTGAGCAGGTTTAAGTCGAGGGGGTCGCGGTTGCCGACGATGCCGACGATTTTGCCCTGGGGGCGAATCAGCTCTGACATCAGCGACCAGTAGGCATCGGTGTCATTGAAGTTGGCGATGAAATCGACCTCGCGGTGGCCCAATCGGCCCATTTCTTCGAGTAGGGGTTCGTGGTAGTCGACCACGTAGTCGGCCCCCATCTGGGTAGCCCAGACCTGGGATTGAGGCCGCGATGCGGTGGCGATCGCGACCAGACCGGCCAGCTTGGCCAGCTGAATGGCGATCGAGCCGACCCCACCGGCCCCGCCGATGATGAGAATTGAATCCCCTCGATTGCCCCCAGCCCGGTTGATGCCCAGGCGAGTAAACAGCGATTCCCAGGCGGTGATGGTGGTCAGGGGCAGGGCCGCTGCCTCGGCAAAGGAGAGGGTGCTGGGTTTGTGGCCCACAAGGCGCTCATCCACCAGCTGAAATTCGGCGTTGGAGCCGGGCCGGGTGATATCGCCTGCGTAGTAGACGGCATCACCTGGCTTAAACCGGGTGACGGCATTGCCCACGCTTTCTACCAGGCCCGCCGCGTCGTAGCCCAGCACCTTGGGGTGTTCTTCTACCTTGTCCTGGGGCGATCGCACCTTAGCATCTACCGGGTTGACCGACACCGCTTCGACCCGCACCAGCAGATCGTGGCCCCCGGGGGCAGGCTGGGGTAAGTCGATGTCAACGAGCGATCGCGGGTCGCTAACGGGCAAGTATTGGGTAAGGGCAACGGCTTTCATCGCTGGTTCCAACTCAACGTCACGGGTACATACACCACCGATAGCATGGTGTTGCCCCAGCGACATAAAAAAGCCCCGTCGCCCTAAGAGACGACGAGGCTAGAGACTCAGCACACCAAAACTGAGCGATCGCGGCGTCTACACCTCAATCGAGTTGCCGCCAATGCCCTCAAAGGCAAAGGTGCCGACCTGCTCGCGGTAGGTGCAGCGGGTGTCGCGCAGCATGCTGATGGCTAACCGCTCGCCCAGCAGGTTGCCGCCGGTTTCAATGCCGGTGCCGGGGCGATCGAGGCCGACGTTGGGGCCAGAGGCGGTACCATCGGTGCGCCAGTGCATGCCGGCCCCGTCGCGGAACAGGGTGACGTTGGCGATCAGCTTATTCAGCTCGCCGTGGATGGTGAGCCCTGCGCCCCGGTAGTCGGCCAGGCGGGTGCCGCCCTCGACCGGCACCTTGGGGCAGGGGAAGGGGCCATCGGCAAAGTAGGCCTTGGCCACGGTAGCGGCGGCGGCGATGAACGCCGAGTGCCCGCCGGGGTAAGCCGGGTGGGTCGGCGAGCCCTCGGGGTAGGCCATGGGCAACAGCCAGGTGCCTTCGCAGTTGCCCCGGTTGTGGGCAATATTCTGCTGATGGTTGTGCGCATAGATGCGATCGAGCACCTGGGTCTGCCGCCAGACCTCGGCCCCTTCGCCAAATAAGTCGTTGAACTTGGCATCGTGGCAGGGGTTCGCGGCTGAGCTACCCAGTTGGCCGCGCCGAAACAGCTCTAGCCGCTGGGCGTAGACCTCAGGGCGCAGGCGGCGGTGTACACACCACTTCTGGAACCAGGCGTGCTTGAGGGCGTAGACCCCGGCCAGCCCGCTCTGGATGCTGACATCGGGGCCACCCAGGCTGCCAAAGGCGTAGGCGGTGGTGATGTCACGGCCATAGGGGATAGCCGCTGAGGTCTCAGCCCCCAGGCCCAACAGCATGATGGTTGCCCACAACCCCGCCTGATGGGGGAAGTCGATGTGAACCCATTGGCCACCATCGCGCAGGGTGGTGATGCGGCGGCTGCCCTCCAGCAGATCGGTGCCGCTGGGGTTGATGTCGCCGTTGTTGACCCGGTTCCAGGTCTCCAGGTCGGTCATGTAGTCGACCCCGGGCCGAGGATAGCGCTGTACCTGGCTGATGGGCTGGTTGCCAAAGTTAAAGTCTTGCAGTAAAAACTGAGACACATGGGGGCCGACCTGGCAACCCCGGTAGGGGCCTCGAAAAATTGTCTGGGGGGTGCAGACAAAGCCAAACTGGTCGTCAAACCCCAGGGCATTGAGGTCGTCACAGGCGGCTTGGATCAGCCCGCTGTTGGCATATTGGTCAAAGGGCACGTCGCGGCACAGGGCCATCCAGTAGCGCTCGACCATATCCACCGCGGCGTTGCGGCTAGCAAAGGCCGGGGCGGCAGCCATGCGGGCTCCGTTAGAGTCATCCCCCAGGGCTTGATAGGAAAAGGCATTGAGCGGGTTGGCCAGACGGCGAGCCCCGCCGCCCAGCTGCACCTGTTCTAGAGCTTCTTGGGTGCCCGCTTGTAGGGCATCGAGCAGCGATCGCAGCGATGCCGCATCGACCAGACCCTTAGCATCGTGGGCGAGGGCTTTAGTAAAGGTGGCAAAGCCTGGAAAGCCAACCTGCTCAAACCGTTCCTCATCGCCGTTAGTGGGGGGAATCTCTAGGCTAAAGGCATCACAGGCATCGTCGCGCTTGCGATCGCGAATCGCTTTAGCCTCGTTACGGCGGCCTTCATAGTCACGACCGGGCCGTTGTCCATCGGGCGAATAGTAAACCATAGAAATATTCCTCAACAAAGGTGCTTGCAGATTGCCATGGCAGACATTGCCTTTTTCAGGCTCTAAAACAGCTGGAGGCAGCGCCAGGGCAGGCGGCATTTCAGGGGAGAATAGCAGCCGCAAAAATCTGAATATCTTCCTGAAATCCATAGGACAAAAGAGAGTTAATTAGAACTTTTTCCAAAGTTCTCAACCGGGTAGAGCACCACTCAAAGAGCCGTTAAACCCTATTTTCAGGCCACCAATCGGTGTTCCGGAAGGGTGTAACATTTGCAACACATTCAATTTAATTGAGCGCGCCCCAAAACCCCATTACCCGCCCGGGTAATCTTTTTTGGGTAGTGGATTAACGTAAAGGATAGAGAGAAATAAGGCATCGTCGTTGTATTCCTGGATTTTGAGGGAGTAGGCCATATGGAAATCGAGATGACCTGTCCAACCTGTGGGTCTCACGACATTTCCAA
>NZ_JADEWX010000312.1 GCF_015207395.1 Nodosilinea sp. LEGE 07088 | reverse complement strand
AGTTATGGACCGACTGGGCACTCCAACTGATAGCGCTCAAACCCCATAAACATCGCTATTTTCAGCGTGGTCTCTATGCTCTATCCCTGATGCAGCAAGCTCTTTAGGTACGTTGTCACCCGTTAAGCTGCGGTTCTGGCACCACTGCCTATGTCGCTGAACAGTGGGGACGCCGCTGGATCACCATCGACACCTCCCGCGTGGCTCTGGCTCTCGCCCGTGCCCGCATCATGGGTGCCCGCTATCCCTACTACCTGCTCAAAGACTCTAAGCCAGGGCAGCAAAAAGAAGCCGAACTCACCCGCACAGAGGTTTCCACTGCCCCCACCTACGGCAACATTCGCCAGGGGTTTGTGTACGATCGCGTGCCCCACATCACCCTTAAGGCCATTGCTAACAACGCCGAAATCGACGTGATTTGGGAGCAATATCAGCCCCAGGTCGAGCAAGCCCTGGCCGACCTCAACGCCGCCCTTTCGGGGCACAGCAAACCCTACCCCGTCACCACTGGCGGCAGAGACGGTAAGAAAATCGACTTCACCGCCAGCGGCACGATCAAGCTGCCCTCTGGGGAAGATGCCCCCGCTAACGCCCTGTTGGAGTGGGAAGTGCCCCGCGAAGCGCCTGCCGACTGGCCCGATAGTGCCCAGGCTCCCTTGGATGCCTTCTGGCAGGCACGCATTGCCCGCCAGCGGGAGATTGACGCCTCCATTGCCGCCAGTGCCGACCAGGAATTTCTCTACGACAAACCCTACGAAGACAAATCCATCGTCCGCGTCGCTGGCCCCTTCACCGTCGAAAGCCTCTCGCCCCACCGCGTCCTCGCCGTTGACCAAGACGACGAACTGATCGACCCCAACGTCACCAACCCCGACCGCAGCAGCGAAGAAGCCGACTTCGCCAGCGTCATTCTCGAAACCCTCAAAACCGCAGGTGTTCAGCAGGCCGACAAAAGCGACAAAATCACCTTCACCACCCTCACCGGCTGGCCCGGCGACTACATCTGCGCCGAAGGCCGCTACGTCGAGGGCGACAGCCAAACCGAAAAACGCGCCGGTATCTTCATCGGCCCTGAATTTGGCACCGTCTCCCGCCTCGACCTGGTCGGTGCCGCCAAAGAAGCCGGGGATGCCGGGTTTGATGTCGTCATCGCCTGCGCCTTCAACTACGACGCCCACTCCTCCGAATTCAAAAAGCTGGGCCGCATCCAAATCCTCAAGGCCCGCATGAATGCCGACCTCCACATGGCCGACGCCCTCAAAGACACCGGCTCGGGCAACCTCTTCGTCATCTTCGGCGAACCCGACATCGACATCGACGCCACCGACGACGGCCAGATTCAGGTCACGATTCACGGTGTTGACGTGTTTCATCCGCAATCGGGTGAAGTGCGGGCGAGCGATACGGATGCCATTGCCTGCTGGTTCATCGACACCGACTACAACGAAGAAAGCTTCTTCGTCCGCCACGCCTACTTCCTCGGAGCCAGCGACCCCTACAAGTCTCTCAAAACTACCCTCAAAGCCGAAATCGACCAAGACGCTTGGGAATCCTTATATGGAAGTGTTTCACGCCCGTTTGATAAACCCACGTCTGGCCGCATCGCCGTCAAGGTCATCAACCACCTCGGCGACGAAGTCATGAAGGTTTTTAGTGTGGGATCCCCCTAAATCCCCCTTAAAAAGGGGGACTTTGCCTTGATTCCCCCCTTCCCAAGGGGGACTAGGGGGGATCGCTAGCCCAATAAGCTATGTGGGATCCCCCTAAATCCCCCTTAAAAAGGGGGACTTTGCCTTGATTCCCCCCTTCCCAAGGGGGGCTAGGGGGGATCGCTAGACATCTCTGTGCTATGCCTAAACTCAGAAAAAGTTCTTTCCATCTCCCCTACAATCCAAATCTGGTACCTCGGGCGAAAGAACTGCGCAAAAACATGACGCCCGCAGAGCAAAAACTATGGTTTGACTTCTTGAAGGACTTCCAGTTTCGAGTGCATCGCCAACGTCCCATCGATCACTTCATTGTTGACTTCTACTGTGCAACGCTCAAACTCGTGATTGAAATTGATGGGGATAGCCACTTTACTGAAGACGGAAAGATCTACGATCAGGCTAGAACGGAAAAACTTGCGCAATATGGCTTGAAGGTGATCCGGTTCACCAACCAAGATGTCCTCAGCAACTTTGCGGCAGTTTGCCAACAGATTCAGCATGTTGCACAAACGATACAGACTTCTAAACGTGAAGTATGAACAGTCTTCAAATTGACTTAGCGCCTGACACCATCCAACGCTTTTGCCATAAATGGCAAATTACAGAACTGTCGCTGTTCGGCTCAGTGCTGCGCGACGACTTTCGCCCCGACAGCGACATCGATGTGCTCGTCACCTTTGCTCCTGATGCCCCGTGGAGCTTGCTAGACCTCGTCAATATGGAGTATGAACTGGCAAATCTCACCGGACGCGATGTTGATCTGATTGAAAAGCGCGTTATTGAAAAGAGTCCCAACCCCATCCGCAAAGCAAAAATTCTCGGCACTGCGCAGGTCATCTACTCCCATATGGAGGCTTATGACCCCGCGTGATCGCGCCTCATTAATCGATGTCGTGAATGCCACCCGATTAGCCCAGAGCTTTGTGCAAGACATGACCTGGGACAGCTTTGTCGCCGATATCAAAACCCAATCTGCCGTGCTGTACCAAATTGCCATCATGGGGGAAGCTGTAAAACGTCTTTCGCCAGCATTCCGAGAACAACATCCCGAGATCGATTGGAAAGCCATGGCCGGAATGCGTGACAAATTAATCCACGATTACGAAGGCGTTGATGTTGAGCGGGTGTGGCGCGTCTTGCAATCTAATCTTCCAGAGCTACTGCAAACCATTACCGCTGTACTAGAGGACTAATGGAATTCCGCATCTCAGACACCTTCACCGACAGCCTCGCCAGGCTCACCAACCAGGAACAGAAAGCCGCCAAGATGGCCGCCTTCGACCTGCAACTCGACCCGGCCAGCTCAGGCCTGCGGTTCCACAAGCTCGATCGCGCCAAAGACCCCAACTTCTGGTCGGTCAGCGCCAATATGGACCTTCGCCTGATTGTCCACAGAACCGACGCTAGTCTGCTCCACAAGCTCGATCGCGCCAAAGACCCCAACTTCTGGTCGGTCAGCGCCAATATGGACCTTCGCCTGATTGTCCACAGAACCGACGCTAGTCTGCTGCTCTGCTACGTCGATCACCACGACAAAGCCTACAACTGGGCTAGACGGCGCAAGATCGAGCGCCACCCCAGAACCGGTGCCGCCCAGCTCGTCGAAGTGCGCGAAACCATCGAAGACGTCATCATTCACCAGCCCGTTACCCCTGTCTCTTATA
>NZ_JADEWX010000311.1 GCF_015207395.1 Nodosilinea sp. LEGE 07088 | reverse complement strand
AGTTATGGACCGACTGGGCACTCCAACTGATAGCGCTCAAACCCCATAAACATCGCTATTTTCAGCGTGGTCTCTATGCTCTATCCCTGATGCAGCAAGCTCTTTAGGTACGTTGTCACCCGTTAAGCAAATCTTGTGGATTGGTGATCCTGAAAGAAAAGCCTTCAGCAATCAGCAATGCTGGAATACGGTCGATAGTAAAGAATGCATTCCAGATTTGATGGGCATTAGATCAGCATCTTCTGGTGTTGCAGTGTAAGATTGTCCTGGTAGGTGGCTAGTCATAGTTATCTACCCAAGGTGCTGATAACGCTTGAAACCCTATAGGCTGAGTTTTGACCCATGCCCCGAGGACGAAGCCCTTCCCCAAGTCCAAATCCTGCAAACCCTGATAAAAAGTCTAGGGTGCGCTTTATCTTCGAGCCCGATCGCACCTCCCCAAACGGCATCACCTATTCCTGGCTGATCCACGATACCTATAACGGCAAAGAGAAAGCCGCTACGGCGACCCGCGCTTTTTGGCTGCCCTTCGCCTATCGGCATTCCGGAAATCACTCTGAGGGAGAGCTACGCGATCTGGCCCAGCAATCGATCTGGCAGATGGAAGCTCAGATTCAACATCTGCGAGAAGAATTTGATTTGGGATTAGCGCGGCCCAGCACCACCGAATTGGTGGGAGCGCCCGATGCGGAGAATCTACAAGCAGAGTCAGGCTCATCTTTGGTACAGCCTGCGACCGTGGTAGCTCCAACGGCTGACCTGCTCGATGAGTTCACGGATGCTCTATGACCGAGCCACAGTTGCCGAAGGAGCCCGAGACCGAGAAGGGGCGATTGATGCGTCAGCAATACCTGGCGCTGGCCAAAGCCTCGCTCAAGGATGCCAAGGACTACGAGAGTCTCTATACCCGCTACAGCGATAATTCGATAGCAGCCCAGGAATTAGATCAGGAGGTGGCTAGAGCGGCGCTACAGACCGGCAAGGCTCCCCGACAGGTGATTCAATTGTTGGCCCAGGGGCCGTTTACTCAGCAGCAGATTTTGGGATTGTCTGAGGAGGAGAAGAAGGCGGCATTGCCCAAGCTGCTCCAGTACGCTCAGACGACCGTAGACGGCCTTCAGCAGCAGCGCTACCTAGAGTATGCCTGTTCGGCAACAGGGAAAATTCAAAGCTACCCCGATCTCTATCGGGACTATGTGAGTAGCGATCTCTCCGCAATTCAGCTCGACCAGAAGGTGACGGCGGCGGCATTAGGGGCTGGGGAATCAGGGGAGTCTGTCGCGGCGCTGCTGCATCAGGGGCCATACGCTCGATTTCAGCAAGATGTGCAAGGGGTAGGCCCGCAAACGATTGAGCAGTATGCCCGTGGGACGGTGGCCCAGGTGCAAGCGATTCAGGCGCTCCAAACAGGGCAGACGCAGAGGAGCCCTCGCTTTAGCCAAAAACTAGAGCGTTGATTTAGGGCAACATTGCGATCCATTACAACCCCCAGCGTGACCATTTCAACTCAAGATCAGGTGCTGTCTTGCCCACCTGCTAAGCACGGGGCAAATATTTGACCAAAGCCTTCATCACTTCCCCAGCCCTAAGCTGAATAGGGCTGTCGCCAGTAGGCGCAGGTAGAAAGTCAGTCCACTCAAAGGTTTCGGCAAAGCTTAGCTGGTGCAGGGAGTTGACAATTGCGCTCACCGCCTCACGAGAGCCAATAACCAAAATCTTGACCGGTTCGCGATCAGGCTTGGGGTAGCTGTAGAGCTTGAGCGATATCTCAAGCCCAACCGTTTCGTGAGTTGCCTGGTCTCCGAGGAAAGCATGATGCTGCATAATCGTCGCCTTTATGGACTACAGACGTTCCTAAATCAAGCGCCCTTCTGGAGCGCCGTGAACCCGTCGTCGATGTGGACTGCAAGCTCAAGAGCCATTATGGCATATTTTGTAGTCCATAGGGACTCAATTTCTTGGTCTGCTTTTCATCCTCTGGGATGATTGGAGGCATGGGAAAAGCAGGCAGAGTGCTCGGACAAGTGTTAGAAGATTACGGCATCAGCCAGACCAAGCTCGCTAACGAGCTAGGGATTGGTCGGTCAAATGTCTATCGTTGGGTGAATGAGGTACGGGATCCAAACTCTGAAACGGTGCTAGAAATTATTAAAGCCTTAGAAGGCATTAGTCCAGAGGCGGCGAGTCAGTTTAAGCGCCTTTATATGGATGGCGAGGGGTAGTGCTTCAAGGTGATAGTTCAGGTATAGGCGGCTCAGCCTCAATCAAATTTCGGCGATCGCATTATTAAAGTGTTTGAATAGCCTGGAGTCGCTGATGCTGCTTGGTTTTTGCCAACAATTTGGGCCTTGTACCGGCACAACTCCTAGAGCAGCAACAAATGGCCTGAGCCGCTCTCCCTTAAAAAGGTTTATGCGGAGGCTATTGCGTGCAAGCCTTGCTAAAGAGAAAATCTTTGTAGCGCGCCTGGTCAAAAAGGAGGCGCAGCATATCACATCTTTGTTGGAAACAATGTTCCATATGGACTTGCACGTGCAAGTCTTATTTTTCCGGAGCCGCTACTCTATACTGGCGACAAGCAAAACTAACAACAGAAAAATGCTAGGCAGAGGAACCGGCGATTTCTATCTTCCCTGGTCCAACTCTTTAATGTCACATTAGCGTCGTGCTAGCAGCTTCAAGGCGCGTGCTCTGTTTTGATATAAGGACGTCTTCAGGGATATCTCTCGCGACAATGCACTAAAAGTATCGGAACTGTCCCGACTGATGTGAACAGGGTAACTGTATGACTTCAAACATGGATAGGGCTAGCAATAGGGCGCATCGGAACGCGCATCGAAGAAAGGCTCTCGAACTAATCGGATTCGATAGTGTCAAGGAGCTTGCTGCGGCGGCTGGTGTCGATCAAAGCATACTCTCTAGAATTTGCAGTGGCCAAATCGGAATAACCGATGTCAAAGCGGGTAAGCTTATTACGGCTATTTGGGAAAGAAATCAGGCAGATGGTTGGACATATAGGAAGGCGACAGAAATATTCGCCGATTTTATCTATTATCTCCAATGCCGCTTTGGGGTGGACAAAGATAATAGAGTTCAAAATGAGGATATGGAAAGATGGTATAGAAACTATGAAGCAGCAGCAGAGGAAAACACCACGAATTCTTCAAGTAATCATCCTTTCACAATTACCTCTTCAAGCCTGCTTGATGATAGGCTTGAAGATATAAGAGATTTGGCTCTTCCGGATCCAGGGTGGTAATTGTATAATGAGTTACGTTTAGGGGGATTGACATCATGGACTTTCACCTAGATACGCTGCTTAATTTTCCTAATGCAACCGTCGAGCAGTGCATTCAGGAGGCCGGAGAGATATTTCTGACATTG
>NZ_JADEWX010000310.1 GCF_015207395.1 Nodosilinea sp. LEGE 07088 | reverse complement strand
GTTCTCCCCCTCTCCCCCTTTCATGCGCCGTATTCCCCTCCTCACCTTCCTCCTCAGCCTCTGCGCTGTCCTGCTTTGGAACTGCACCCCAACATTTCTCAATCGGGTGCCCCCGGTCGATTCGGCTGAGACCGCCCGGCAGGCGCTAGAACGCACCGTCTTACCCAATATTTCTATCGGCGAAGACCTGATTACCGACGAAGTCGCCGCCCGCTACACCACCGACCAAATCGAAGACCCACTTCCTGACATCAATACTTTCCCGCTCTACGGGGCCCAGCCCGGTGGGGGCAACACCGCCTATATCGAAATCTACAGCTCCTCCGAGAAAGCCAATATTGATCGCCAAAACGAGCGCTGGCTGGTCGAAGTCGCCGATGCGTTTAACCAGCGTCAGGAAACCCTGCCCTCGGGTGAGGTGATTCAGGTGGGGGTGCGTCAGATCGCGTCGGGTACCGCCGCTCGCCTGCTGGGGGCGGAAACGGTTCAACCCGTTGGCTACAGCCCCTCCAACGATCTGTGGGTAGCGATGGTGCAGAGTCAGGGAGTCGATATCCTGCCGGTGGCCGATCGCCTGGTGCCCAACACCGCTGGGTGGGTCTTGCCCAAAGCCGTTTACGACGGCCTGGCCGAGAATAGCGCCGAGAATAGCGCCGAGAATGGCAGCGTTAGCTTTGATCGGCTGCTGAATGCGATCGCATCGGGCCAGGTCACCGTGGCCTACCCCAACCCCTACAGCAGTTCCACCGCGCTCAATCTGCTCTATACGCTGTACTGGCGGGCCGCAGGGCACCAGGAGGACGGCGGCCAGCTCACCATTGCCGAGCTCCAAACCCCCCAGGTCAACTCGGTGTTTGACCAGTTTCAGCAACAGGTGTTGATTACCACCGCCACCACCCTCGACCTGCAAGAGCTGTTTCTGCGCGACCAGAGCAAGCTCCAGGCCTTTCCCCTGGAGTACCAGAATTATTTGGCTTTGCGGGAGGTGCCCGGTTTTAGCGAGACCGAGTTTGTCCCCTTTGGGGTGCCCCACAATAACCCCCTGGTGGGCTTCGGGTGGAACAGCCCCCAGCAGCAGGCCGCCCTAGAGCAGTTCGCCACCTTTGCCCAGTCGGCTGAAATGCAGGCCTTAGCCCAACAGCAGGGATTTGTCGAGACAGATTATCTCAACTCTGGGCAAGTTCCCCCCTTTCCCAACGGCGAAACCCTGCTGGCCGCCCAGTCCAACTGGAAGCTACGCAAAGACGGCGGGCGCACGGTGTATATGTCGCTGGTGATCGACACCAGTGGCTCTATGGAAGGGGAACGCCTGCAAGCGCTCAAGGATGGTCTGCGGGTCGCCGCCGGACAGATCAACTCAGGCAACTACGTCAGCATCGTTAGCTTTGCCGACACGCCCACCCGCCGCCTTACCCTGGCTCCCTTTGACGATTTACAGCACCAGAAATTTTTAGCCACCATCGACCAACTCCAGGCCGACGGCGCCACGGCCATGTACGATGGCCTGCTGGTCGGCCTCTCTGACCTGCTGGCCAAGCAGGAGGCCGACCCCACCGGGCGCTACTATCTGTTGGTGCTGAGCGATGGCGAGGTTAACCGAGGCTATACCCTCGATGCCATTGACGACATTCTGGCCTACAGCGATGTACGCTTTTACCCGATCGCCTACGGCGAAGTTAACCAGGACGAACTCCAGGCGATCGCCAGTCTGCGCGAATCCACCGTGCAGCAGGGCAGCCCCGACAACGTGCAGAGCCTGTTCAAAGACCTGTTCCAGGTTAATCTGTAGACCATTTTTCCTATGCCCAACCCCAACCAACGATTGATTCGTACCCTGGCCCTGGGCTGGATTGCCTTTGGGGCTCTAGGTCTGGGGTTTCGTCAGCTATTATCGGGGCCAACAGTGACGGTGATTATCGATCGCAGCTACTGCGACCCGGCCCAATGGCGACAGTTGGCCGACCAGTACGCCGCCCTCTACGCCCAACAGACCCAGCGGCAGCTCACCATCGAGCAGGTGATCTACGTCAGCGATCTGGGGGCCATTGTGCCCAACGCCGTGCCGTCTCCCGACGAGGTGCGCTCCCTAAATCCATCCGGCCTGTCTGACCCGGCCGAAATTCAGCAGGCCACCGCAGCCAATCCTGGGGCTACGGTGCTCCTCTGCGGCCAGTGAGAAACCAACCGACCCAGTTCAGATTTACACTGTAGGCTGAGCCCGCCCGCTCGCCCCTAGACTGCCCCTAAACGGCTAACACAACTTCTCTATGACCGCTACCCCCGCCCTGCCCAGCGACGACACCACCCGCCACACCGATAGCGATTGGCGGCTGTTTCTGCGCATGTGGCCCTATATCTACAAGCACCGTGCGGCCCTGGTGCTGCCGCTGATTCTGCTGGTACCCCTATCGTTGGCCAACGCCATGCAGCCGGTGCTAATTGGCCAGGCTATTTCCCTCATTCGTCAAGAGCCGGTGATGAGTTTTTTAGAGGGCCGCACCCTGCAAGGGGGGCTCAATCTGCTGGTGGGGCTGCTGGTGGTGACCGTCGTCATTCGGCTGCTGCTCGATGGCTTTCAGAGCTACATGGTGCAGGCCGTAGGGCAGACCATTACTGCCGATATTCGCACTGACCTGTTTACCCATGTCACCGTGCTGGCGGTGCGGTTCTTTGACCGCACCCCCGTGGGCAAGCTGATTACCCGCATCACCAGCGATGTCGATGCCCTGGGCGACGTGTTCTCTACCGGAGCGGTGGGCATCATCACCGATATTTTTTCGATTTTGGTACTGCTGGTGGTGATGTTTACCATGCAGTGGCAGCTGGCCCTGATGCTGCTGGCCCTATTGGTGCCGGTGACCTGGCTGATTATTTACTTTCAGCAGCAGTTTCGCAAAGCCAACTACACAGCCCGCGAGCACCTCTCTGAGCTGAATGCCGCCCTGCAAGAGAATGTGGCGGGTATTAACGTGGTGCAGCTGTTTCGCCGCGAGCGCTACAACGCCGAGCTGTTTCGCCACACCAATCAAAAATATATCGACGCGGTGGATACCACCATCTTCTATGACTCAGCGGTGTCGTCAACCCTGGAGTGGATCTCGCTAGTTGCCATTGGCGGGGTACTCTGGCTGGGCGGCCTGTTGGTGATGCAAGATGCCCTCACCTTTGGAGTTTTGGCTAGCTTCATTTTGTTTGCCCAACGACTGTTCGACCCGCTGCGCCAGTTTGCCGATAAGTTCACCGCGATTCAGGCCGGGCTCACTGCCGTCGAGCGCATTACCGACCTGTTTAATGTGCCGGTGGAGATTCGCGATCCAGAAAAGTTGTCAGGAGAAGGAGGACAGGCTGAAGCAAACGGCAGCTCCAGCGGTTTCCCCACCACCTATGCT
>NZ_JADEWX010000054.1 GCF_015207395.1 Nodosilinea sp. LEGE 07088 | reverse complement strand
ACCTCGTCTGCTGATACTGCCCTCCCCTTACGGGTTGAACATTCCGAGGCGGACATCTGCTTGAACACTAGCAGGGAAAGAACTTAGGAGTCCTTTCCAACTCCCCCGAACGACTTCGAGTCGCGCGCATAACTATGTATTCAGTGTCAGATCTGACGGATAAGATCCCCTATGATCCGCATTATCCGACAGTTCTGCGGGATAACACCCAATATTTAAGGTATTAATCAAAATCTTTGACAGTTAAGTCTGGGATTTCAGGGTGTTATCCGACAAATGTGGTGGTTAATCCTAGAGATCGGGGGACTTATCCGTCAAAAGTGGTGGATAACACCCCTGATACGGGGCTTATTCAGCCTCTACTGACTGATGCCATCGCCCTAAAGGAAATGTGTACCGTACTCAGGCAGATGGAAAACGCGGGTATCTGTGAGGGGGCGATCGCCCAGGCCTGAGTCGCCTTGTTATCATCCTGAGATCACCGTTCTTGCGGTTCTTTCCCCATGACTGTTGCCCTGGCCACCCCTCTGAGTCAAATTGTGCTGTCGCCCGACGGTGCCATGACTGTATCGGGCTTGAGTTAGCAGCACTAGCAACGCCTACCGGCCCAAATAGTTCAAAATGCCTCGGGCGATGCCATCGGCGATCTGGTTGACGGCGGTGGGGTTGCGGAAGCGGGCGGCGTCGGTGGCTCCGGTGACGAACCCGGTTTCGACCAGCACCGACGGCATGCTGGTGTTGCGCAGCACGTAGAAGCGGGCCGTACGTACGCCGCGATCGCCCAAATCGGTATTCCGCAGCACGCTGGCATGAATGCTGCGGGCCAACCGCTCGCCGCTGGAGTAGTAGTAGGTCTCTAGCCCGTTGATATCGGGACGATCCATACTGATGGCGTTGGCGTGGATGCTGACAAACAGATTGGCTCCAGCCTGGTTGGCATACTCAGAGCGAGCGTCGAGGCCCACGTAGACATCGCTGCTGCGCGTCGTCAGTACCGTAATGCCAGCGGCCTGAAGCTGCTGCTGCACCCGGTTGGAAATAGCGGTATTGATCTGCTTTTCTTGCAGGCCGCCGATGCCTACAGCACCCGGATCGCGCCCGCCATGGCCAGGGTCTATCACCACCACCACCGCCCCCTGAGGAATCGAGGGAATTACTGGGGTAGACGCCACCGCCGGAGCTGAGGCTGCGACAACTTTGGCAGGTAGGCTAGCGGCCACCAGGGCGGTGTAGACTTCGTCGGCTCGCTGCCGCTCGCGAAATAGACCCACCTGCACCACCGCCTGGCCATCGACCGTGGTGCGAAAGGCTTCGGGTTCAACCGCCCGCACCTGCTGCAAGGTATCGCCGCTGGTGATCGGCACGATCACGCGAAAGTAATTCCCCGTGGTAGTTGTGCCGCTAGCGGGGGGCGGCGGAGTTGGAATTGGCTGTGTCTGGGCGATGGGAACGCTCGGGGATGTCGCGGGGGCCGACGGTGCCGAGGGTGGTGTCGAGGGTCGTGCTGGGGTCGCCTGGCTGAGAGCTGGGGCTGTACCTGCGGCAAAGCGCACATCCAGCGGCGCGTCGTGGGTGAGATAGATGTGGCCCACGGGCTGGCCATTGTAGGTGCGGCGAGTCATCTGCCAGCCGGGGTTGAGCTGTATTTTCAAAAACCCGTCGGTGCGGCCATTGGTGCGGCCAATCTCGATGGGGGGAGCGGAGCGATCGCGGGTGGGGCTGGCAAACAGCACCAGGTCATTTTGCCGCCTCGAAACCTCTAGCCGATACTGTACCCCCAGGTCTTGGCCGTTAACCCGTACCGAATAGCCATTGCCGTCGGTGCTGCGATCGCAGGCCCCGGTAAAGTCAAAATTCAGTAGTAGCGGGTCAACCACCACTGGCCCGCCCCCCGCCTCCTGTTCTTGCCAGCACTGCCGCTGGTTGGGAACCTGCTGCAAAATCATCAAATTATAAAATGCCCCATCCCGCACGGGGCTGGCGATCGCCACCGTCAAGCTGGGGTCAATGGGCTGTTGGCCAAATTGCTGCGCGGCGGCTATAGGCGCTGCGATCAGCCCTGCCATCACGGTGGCAGCGGTTATCAATAGAGAGTCAAGAGAACGAGACAGCAGGGCCATAGCAGTGGGTAAACGAAGTGAGGAGCGTAGCCTAAGAGATCGCCAGGGCTGCGGCCAGCCTAAGACTCCTAATGCTACCCATGATTGTGGCGATGGCAAGCATTCCTTGGGCGGTTAACGTGTCGCAGTTTACCAATTGTCCTCAATCAAAACAAAACCGACCCAGGCTAGCTGAGTCGGTAGTCAGAGGCTAAACAGCTCTGGTTTGGGTATTTTTGTTCAAGAGCCTAGCGGGCGATGTCGCGAAAGGCTTCGTAGGCCCGGTCAGGGTGATAGATGTGACAGCGTTGTGTAATTGTCTGCATCAGCTGCCAAGAAAACCGAGTCTCTTTAATCAACGGGGCCCAATTCTCCTTGAGGACAGCATAGGCTGGCCTCAGGTTGTAGGACGGAATGCCGACTGAGATATGGTGGGGAACATGGACGTTGATGTCATGACACAGCACTTCAACCCACTTGGGATAGTCACAGTGCAGCGTACCCGCGAGCTGCGCTTCAACTTCGTTCCAGGTGTCGTCGTAGCGAAATTGAATTTCGGGAATCGTGTGATGCACTAGGGTAAAGGTGCTCATCCAGAAGTGGTAGCCCAGCCAGGGCATGAGCCAGTACTTAACAACGCCCCAGGGGCCAGTGAAATAAAACAGCGTGGGGAAGAGAACCAGCGCAAAGATCACCACAGCGGCAATAGAGCGTTTGACCTTGGCGCGATCGCGCGGTTCAAAGTTACGCAGGTCAAAGTGCAGCGCCCCCCAGTGGGCCACAGATGCCAACCACCAGAGCTTGCCTCGCATGCTCTGATAAACAACCTGCAAAAAGCCACCGGCTCCAGAGTACTCTTCCTTGCTCCACGGAGCCCAGGCATTGTCGATTTCCATGTTGTTGGTGTGGCGGTGGTGAATGTCGTGCAGCAGCCGCCAGCTGTGGAAGGGGTAAATCAGCGGTAGAAATATGATGTGCCCCAGCCAGTTGTTGACCCAGCGACGATTGGCAAAGGAGCGATGGCCACAGTCGTGGCCAATGACAAAAAATCCGGTCAGGGCGGTACCAGTCAAAAACCAGGCGGCGGGCAGCAAAAACCAGGGCGAAAGGGCGATCGCAACATAGCCTAATATCACGGCTCCCACGCTTAGGCCCACAGCAGCCCAAGCCTTACGAGCATCTTTCTGAAAATAGGCTTTAGGGATAGTTTGAATAACCTGCTTTAGGGTCAGGTGGCTGTAAGGGTTCGCGTCCGCTGTTCTAGCAGAGGGCTCAATAATTGCAGTCAAGGAATGATCTCCACGAACGTTAAGGTGCGCATCAAAGCAGGACTATTTTGCCCAAAAAAAACTGCTCACCCCGCCGGGAGCTGAACAGAACCTAAGACTGATTGCAAAACCGAGATATCAACAAGCTGAACTAACTCAATAACTCTGATAACCGCCGCAAACAGCTTGACAGGGCAAAGATTGGCCCATAAGAGCGCTTATTATTCCTTAACACTTATACCACGTTGAGCCTCACCATCTATCCCGCCCTCGTCAGGCGACATGTTGATCCCGAGTTCTCAGTGGAACTCCTGGGGAACTCCTGGGGAACTCCTAGGGATCTCCTAGGGATCTCACTAAGCGGCGCAGTACACCCAAGTCTGATTCAACTTGGGTGTACTGCACGGTAACTAAGCCAGGAGACCTGGCTAGCACAAAACTCAGCATTTAGCGGCGACGGCGACTCAGCCCCAACCAAGCCAATGCGCCACCGATTGAGATCGCAAGGGGCATAAACGCAGTGGCGGCTCGGTAGTGCACATCTTCAGTGGAATCTAGACTGATGCCGTCGTAGACAATGCCTTTGTCGCCTACGGGAACTGTCCAGTAATCGGCGTGGCTTTGGGTGTCGTCTTCAATGGAGACTTCCCAATCTCCCGGGATTGACTCATCAGGCAAAAATGCAAACCGACCCTCGCTATCGGTAGTGGTGGTCATCCAGGGTTCGTCGGGGTTATTGGGGGCGTAAATGTTCACCGTTGCACCTACAAAAGGTTCCCCAGAGCTAAACAGCGACTGAAACTCTAGCTGGCTGTCGAGGGTATAGAAGGTCTCAACCTGGTGAGCCCATGCCTGGGCAGGAAACCCGCCCAGGGCTAAGGCCAGGGCCAACGCGACAAGCAACCGTCTCATAGCACGATCATTCCGTAATAGGTCTGTGGCCTATTGTAGCGAGAGATCGAAGCAGACTCTGATCTCAGACTGCCGATATGGACTATGTCATCCAGCTACAGCACTATTTAGATCACCAGGGCCGACTTAAAGAATGGCCCTCTAGGCGCAATAGGGGGCGTTTTCAGCAGCTGGCCCTAGAATACCTGGCGACTCGGTTTGAACCTGGCACACTTTACAACGAGGGGGAAGTCAATGCTCTGCTCAACCAGCACCATACCTTTGGGGATCCGGCGCTGCTGCGTCGCGAGCTGTTTGAACGCCGCCTGGTGGATAGATTGCCCAATGGTTCAGCTTATTGGCTCCGAGAAGCTGGCTCCTAAGCAGGGCATCTAGCACTCTGTACCGGTTAGCTTTTGAAATGTTGGATATCAGCGCTGAAGCGGTTTAGTTGACGCACGAGCCAGGCACCCTACAACATTGACAAGCAGGGCAAACTGTTTTGTAACTGCGTTTGATCTTAACCACGTTACGGCATACCAACCTCAAAAGGCCGCCATCCAAACATGAGGTTTGGATGGCGGCCTGATTCAATTTAAAGCGCTATCGCTATCGAGTTGTTGCTGAGTTCTGGATCGAGATTGGCGATCGCTCCTCAGACAGATTAGTCGTAGTAGCGGTTATCCAACCAGATCCGCACATCTTGCTCGGAGACAAAGGAGCGGGTGCGGTTGGTGATGGGGTCATGGGCAAACCAGACCGAGTGGCCGCTGCGGGTGCGCTGCCAAATGCGGGGTTCAGTGTGGCCAGTAAAGAATTTCATGGTTTTAGCTCCAAATTGCTTGAGGGTGTTGCCCAGGGTGATGCTGGGCTGAGTAGGCTGCTGTACCAGGGTTTCTAGGTGCTGTCGCTGCCGATTGAGGTCGTAGCTTGAGGTGTGGGGTGTGCTGGTCATAGTTGGTTCTTCCTCTGGTTAAAGGGGTGCTCCATCTACAGCAGTGCCGTGGGCAGGCGGCAGACTCGGTCAGCCCTCTAAGGGCTGAAACCGTTACAGTCGTCAGATTGCTGAAGTTCAGTGGTGGCAAAAGCCCGACCTAAGCGGGGCGGGCAATGGCCCATCGGCTTTCGTTGCTGATGTATCTAATGTATCGAGGCCATCACTATGTAACAAAGCATGACGTGAATAGGTTCTATGCAAGAAATCGATATATCGGTTTGCCTCTACCCGTTAGCCTAAAGTTAGCGCTCGGGTTAACGGGAGTGGCCATGAACCTCAGTAAAGTTAAGCTTTCTCAGCTGCGGGCTCTAGTGACGATCGCCGACTGCGGCAACTTCAGCGAAGCAGCCCTTACGCTAGATGTCACCCAGTCCACCATTAGCCACGCCATTGCCACCCTAGAAGACGAGCTGGGAATTACCTTATTGCAGCGGGGGCGGCATGGAGCACGACTGACTCCGGTGGGCGATCGCGTTACTACCCATGCTCGCGAGGTGCTGGCGCTGCTCGACACGATTGGTAGTGAGGCCAACCAGGCTCGTGGTGTGCAGGGGGGCAGCCTGCGGATAGCGTCAATGCGCAGCGTGGCCACCCACGTGCTGCCGGGGGCGATCGCACGGTTGCACCGCCGCTACCCCGGCATCACCATCACCGTGCTGGAGATGGACGAAATGCCCCAGCTAAAGCAGGCGCTGCTCAAGGGTGAAGCTGACCTGTCCGTAGCTGAAACCATCGACGGTAGCGATGTCGAAAGCCTGCATATCTTTGACGACGACTACGTAGCCCTGCTGCCCCCCGGCTATCGCCCCAAAACCGGCACTCTCACCACCGATGACCTAGGCCAAATGCCCATCATTGGCTCTAGCCACAGCAGCTGCGGTCTGCGTATTCGCACCGTGCTCGGTGCCCAAGCCAAACCAATTGACATTGCCTACGGCATTCGCCACGACTCATCGATGGTGGCGATGGTACAGCAGGGCCTCGGCATTGCGATTTTGCCGCGCCTGGCCGCCCAGCCTGTACCCCCCGATGTACAGATCTGTCCCCTGCCGTTTCCCATTTCGCGCCCGATCGGAGCCACCATTCTCAGAGACGCCCTACACACCCCAGCCCTCTATGCTTTTTTAGATGCTCTGCGGGAGGTAGGGGAGTTTAGCCGCGCCAAAGCCGTTTAAAATTGCAGGGCGTTTGATCTGCGGTAATCCCCATGCGCCATCTCTACTTTCTCGTGCCGGGTACTGGCAAGCGCTACGCCTGCGGTGGTTTATTTGCAGAGCTCAAAACCCTAAAGCTAGCCCAGCAGGTCTGTTTGGCTGAGGTCGTCACCTACGACCAGCGTGAACCCAACACGCTGTTTTTGGATGATCTGCTCCAGCAGCCTGGCTTAGACAACAGCATTTTCGTAGTTAGCTGGGGCTTTCATGTGCCCCGATTGGTGCGACGGCTGCGCCCCTACCCAGTGGTGTACCACGCCCACAGCAGCGGCTATGGGTTTAAGCTACCGGGGGATATTCCGATTATCACCGTCAGCCGCAACTCCATGGGCTACTGGGGGCAGCAGCGTCCCTACGGGCTGATTTTTCATCTGCCCAACGAGATTTCGCCCGACTTTACGAATCGACAACAGCCCCGCGACATCGACGTGCTGGTGCAGGCTCGCAAGTCATCGTCGTACCTGCTCCAGCAGCTGGTGCCCGCCCTCGCAACCCGCTGCAACCTGGTGCGCATCGAGGGGTTTGTGGATAATTTGCCAGACCTGTTTAACCGCAGTCGCCTATATCTCTATGATTCAGCCGAGTACTGGGCGCTGAGCCAGGCTAGCGAGGGCTTTGGGCTGCCGCCCATGGAGGCGATGGCCTGTGGCTGCCAGGTGTTTAGCAGTGTCAATGGGGCACTGGCTGACTATTTAGACCCCGGCGTTAACTGCTACAAAATTGGGGTTTACTCGACGGCCTATGACTGCGATCGCATTCTCGCCGCCCTCCAAACCTCAACCCCGCTGGGTATGACCGCCGCCGATCTGGCCCCCTATCGTGCCGAGGCTCTGATACCCCGGCTCCAGGTGATTTTGAGCGAAATCAACCACTTCTTTGACCACCGAGCAAAGCACCAGGCCACCATCGCTGACCTCACGAACCCCCGCCTAGCCCGGCTCTGGGTTCGCCATACCGCCGCCAAGATGGGCAGAAAACTCAAAGGGCGTTGATCCCCAGAGCGAGATGGTCTGCTTGGCAAAGACACAGTCACGCGAGACAATAGGAGAAACTGTACTCTCTGACCTTAGGCTGTGAACAACGCACCCGTACGCACGGTATCTGACGCCAAGCGCGACTTTTACGCTCACCACACTCGACCGATCAACTCCATCTACCGGCGCGTAGTAGACGAACTCATGGTAGAGATGCACCTGCTCTCTGTTAACGTCGACTTCGTCTACGACTCTATCTATGCCCTGGGTATAGTGACCACCTTTGACCGTTTTATGGTGGGTTACCAGCCAGAGAGCGATCGGGCCACGATCTTCAATGCCCTATGCCGTTCCATTGGCAGTACCCCCGAGCAGTATCGGGGTGATGCCGAAGCGATCAAGGCTGCGGTCAACGGCATGTCCTTAGACGACCTTAAAGGTCAGTTCGACAACCTCAGCGACGGGGGTGAGGGCCTCAGAAGTACGCTGGCGGCGGTGGCTGGCAAAGACAAATTTAAGTACAGCCGCCCCTTTGGCATCGGGCTCTATACCCTGGTAGAAGCCGTAGCCCCTGCCGATGGGCTCAAAGATAAAGAAGGGGTGGAGACACTATTCAAAGAGCTGGGTGAAAAGCTCAATATGTCTATCGATAAGCTGCAAAAAGACATCGAACTCTATCGCAGCAACCTGGAGAAGTTTGCCCAGGCTCAAGAGGTCATGAAAGACATGCTGGTCGCCGATCGCAAAAAGCGTGAAGAGCGCCAAAAAGCGGCCGAAGCCGAGGCTGAAGCGATCACAGAGCCCGTCGCAGCCGACGTGGCTGCGAGTGACTCCGATGGCCCGACTGATTAACGTCAACGGGTGGTTGTTCTAGCTGTGCATGAGATCCATCCGTAACCAAAGCCGGCCTAGTGGTCTGTCAAGCTTAAATCTGTAGGTTGGGTGAAGCGCTAGCGGAACCCAACAAAGCTTACGGCTGTTGGGTTTCACTTCGTTCCACCCAATCTACAAGATCCCCAATTCTTTAGTTTGACAAAGCACTAGGCTACTCTCACTTAGATCTCAGCCCTCAGTGCGGTGCTGTTGGCGGCGATCGATGGCCTTCAGCTGGTGATAGAGCATCTCAATTTTGGGCACAGCTGCTCCGGCTTTTTGGGCCGCGCGCAACGAGTTGCCCAAAATTGCCTCCACTTCCAAGGGGCGTCCTCCATCAAAGTCAATTTTCATGCTGGTGCGGTAGGGCGACATCTGCTCTGTGTGGGTCATCATGTGAGCGATTAAATTCGCAGGCAGGTGGCGTTTCTGCCCAGGCGATATGGTTTCGCCATCGCACTGTGCTGCTGTTAGGACTTCGGCCATCAGCTGCTCCGCCAGTTGACGGATATTAGGGTCGCTCATCATGGTGTCGGTGGTGGCGTCCATCACCACCGACAGACCGTTAAACGGAATATTCCAGACCAATTTACGCCAGCGAGCAAGTCGCAGATCCTCTGTGACCTCGACGTCTATCTGTGCTGCCCGCAAATCTTGAACGATCGCCTGCAACAGAGGTGAAGCTTTGGCTGGCTGATGATTTGCAGCATACTCCCCTAGCAGTAGGTTGCCGTAATCCAGATGGCGAATGACGCCGGGATCAACCTTGTTAGCGCAAATAAAACACAGCCCGCCCAAAATTGGGCGATCGCCCACCCACTGCGCCAATTCATCCTCAATGCCAAATCCATTTTGGAGGGTTAGAACGGCTGTATCTGCACCCAGCAGCGGCTCCAGCAGTGTGGGCAGCAGGTTGTTTTGGGTGGTCTTGAGCCCAATGACGACAACATCTACCGTCGGCATAGTCGCGGTGCTGCGATGGGCCTGCACCTGGGGTAGGGTAAAACTTCCAGCGTTTGACTCTACGGCCAGCCCGTACTGGGCAACCTGGTCGTAGTCGCTGCGGAGCAAAAAATGCACATTTGCTCCGCCCCGCTGTAGGCAAGCCCCATAGTAGCCACCGATGGCACCAGTGCCAATCACGGCGTAGCGCAACCCCGCCACTACTGCCACCTTGCGATCGCAGTCACGGCGAATCTAGGTTCTTCGTAAAAATCAGCCACTCGACGATATTGCGTCACTGGTCAAAACTTTAACGTTAACCCTTCGGCTTCTAGGGCAAGACTAGAGCTACGTTAGCGCATAATGCGAGCAGGAGCAGCTTGAGGAGACCGGTGCTCGCCTTCGGACCCTGGCGCCGACGGGGCCTCTAGCGCAGCCTCGAGTAGCGCAGCCTTTAGAAAAACCTCAGACAAGCTTTGTTCCATAGGCTGGGGCAATAGGCTCAGCGGCTGCCTGACTACTCGAGGAGCGCTAAATATGGCCATCGCCAAAGAACAGGGTTTCCAACTGCTCCCTACGGGCACTCCCAATTGACTACACTGCCCTCCTCGACGACCCTCTGGATTATAAAAACGGCAGCGGCTGCAAGATGATATCTGGCACTGCACTGATTTCATAGTGGTTTCCTAAAGCGGCATCTAACTTCCCTATTGTTACTCTTGGAAAATATGGGAGGCGCTCGACTTTAAGGCCCAAATACCTGACCCATATGACCTTAGGCATATAAATCAGATGAATCAGCTTTATATTTTCTTCATATTCTCTTTAGGTACGGTCACAATTTTGTGAATGATTAATCCAATTTGCTTCATTAGTCGTAAACATATTAGGGATCGCTTTAAACGATATTAATATCTCTTTTGACTGATTCGATCGAATTTAAATAATGCTTGCTTTTAACCTCGGCAAGCTTTACAGATCGTTGAGATGTTGCCAGAGTAAGTGGTTCTCTGTAGAGTCTTGGCTGGGGAATGTATTAATTGGTGCCATCGCTGTTCAGAAACCTTGGAGGTCTCTTTGGCGGCATCGTTATCGTGAGCCACGGCTGTGGCATAATCCTGCTCTATGGGTGAACCCTCTAACCTCCTGCTGAAATTGAGTCGGCGGCTGTTTGCTGAAGCCTGCGATCGCGATGCCTTTGTCGCCGCGCTCACCCAACCGCAGCCCTGCACCAATGCCGTTGTGTGGATGCAGCCTCGTCCGGCCAACCTGCCCTTTGCCATCGCACCGCCACTGCCCTGGCAGCCGGTTTGGGTCGATCGCCTGGTGCCAGATCAACGCCCCGGACAGCATCCCCTGCATCAGGCCGGGGCCTATTACTGTCTAGATCTGGCCTCGGTATTCGCCGCCGCCGTGTTTAGCGCTATTCCAACCCCCGTTGCGGCGGTGCTCGACCTCTGCGCTGCCCCGGGGGGTAAAAGTTTTTTGGCCTGGAGGGCGCTCAGCCCAACCCACCTTTGGGTCAACGAAGCGATCCGTAAACGCGTCAAAATTTTGATCGCCAATCTCAAGCGCTGCGGCCTGACCGAGGCCCTGGTTTTTAACCTTGACCCCCAGGTGTTGGCCCAGCAGATTGCCTCCCAAGTCGCCGTTACAGTGGTCGATGCCCCCTGTAGCGGGCAGTCATTGTTGGCCAAAGGCGATCAGGCCCTGGGGTGTTTTCACCCCGTCAATATCAAAAAAAATGCCAGTCGCCAAAAACGAATTCTGGCCAGTGCCGCCCAGACCGTCGCCGGAGGCGGCTACTTGGCCTACATGACCTGTACCTTCTCTCCCGAAGAAAACGAGCAGGTAGCCCAGTGGCTGCTGAAAAAATTTCCCCAGTTTAAGGCGATCGCCGTACCTGCCCTGAGCGATTTTGCTTCTCCCTTGACTGAGATGCCTTGCTATCGGCTTTGGCCCCAATCTGGCCAGGGGGCAGGGGGGTTTACGGTTCTCTTTCACCATCAGGGCGATCGGGCAGAGCCCCTCGACCTCGGTTCCTTAGCCTCGCAGGCAATGGCGATCTATGCTCCCCGGCCTGAACGCTCGCCTGACTCATGTTTGGTCTACCTCTAGCCCGCTATGCTGAAGACTGTATCTACCCAGTGATCCCCGGACGCTATGGCGAGTCCTTCTACCCGTCCCCAACCTACTTCTACCCTGGCGGCGATCATGCGTCTGCTGCGCTGGGATAAACCAGCCGGCAGGCTCATTTTGATGATTCCAGCCCTCTGGTCTGTGGTACTCGCTGCCGAGGGACGACCACCGCTGGCCCTGGTGGGGGTGATTATTCTCGGTACCCTGGCGACGAGTGCCGCTGGCTGTGTCGTCAATGACCTGTGGGATCGCGATATCGATCCCCACGTAGCCCGTACCCGCAATCGCCCCTTGGCAGCGCGTGCTCTTTCGGTGCAGGTGGGTATTGGCGTGCTGATAGTGTCACTATTCTGTGCCTATGGCCTGTCGCTATATCTCAATGGCCTCAGCTTCTGGCTATGTGTGCTAGCAGTCCCCTTTATTTTGTTTTACCCGTTGGCTAAACGAGTCTTTCCGGTGCCGCAGCTGGTGTTGTCGTTGGCCTGGGGCTTTGCCGTGCTGATTCCCTGGGCGGCGGTGACCGGAACCCTAGACTTGCCAGTATGGGTGCTGTGGCTGGCTGTGGTGCTGTGGACCTTGGGGTTTGATACGGTCTATGCCATACCCGATCGCGATGATGACCGTCGCCTGGGCGTCAACTCTGCTGCGCTTTTCTTTGGCGACTATACCTCTCAATTCGTTGGATTTTGCTTCTTAGGCACCTGGCTCTTGCTGGTTTGGCTGGGGCTATTAGCGCTGCTGGCGCTGCCTTACTGGCTAGGTTTGGCTGTGGCCATGATTGTATGGTCGCGGCAATCCTATCGGCTCAGCCGTTACCACCCATCGCCAAAACTCTGCGGGCATATTTTTAGGCAGAATGTGTCCCTAGGCTTTGTAATTTTGGTGGGCATCGCCTTGGGAGCCTGGCTCTAGAGCATGCGTTCTTCATCCTAGTCACGGGGTCTGCTTTGATAGAGCTGATGAATGAGCCCAACGTCCTGTGCATGCGATGGCCGATCTACCTCAGCCTCAATTCAGGAGCCTGCCGCACTGCTTCACCGCTAACTCCCGCCATCTCGATCCCCCCAGGGCTACAATATTCACAATTGACGTGATTGCTTGTTGGAGCAGTTTATGACCACTGCGGCCCCGGCCAAGACCCAGTACGAAGCCATTATTGGGCTCGAAACCCATTGCCAGTTGTGCACCGAAACCAAGATTTTTTCCCCTGCCTCCACGGCCTTTGGGGCCGATCCCAATACCTATATCGACCCGATTGTGCTAGGCATGCCGGGGGTGCTGCCAGTCCTGAACCAGCGGGTGTTAGAGTACGCCGTTAAGGCTGGTCTAGCGCTGAACTGTCAAATCGCTCCCTACTCCAAATTTGATCGCAAGCAGTATTTTTATCCCGATCTGCCCAAAAACTACCAGATCTCTCAGTACGATTTGCCCATTGCCGAGCACGGCTGGCTTGAGATTGAGCTGATTGATAAAAAGACTAAGTCGTCTACCCGCAAGCGCATTGGTATCACTCGCATGCACATGGAAGAAGACGCGGGTAAGTTGGTGCACGCAGGCAGCGATCGCCTCTCTGGCTCTACCTACTCGCTCGTGGACTACAACCGAGCTGGGGTACCTCTGATTGAGATTGTCTCCGAACCCGACCTCCGCAGTGGTCAGGAGGCCGCGGAATATGCCCAGGAGCTGCGGCGCATCGTGCGTTATTTAGGAGTCAGCGACGGCAACATGCAGGAGGGCTCTCTCCGCTGTGATGTCAACATCTCGGTGCGTCCGGTGGGCCAAGATGAATTTGGCACCAAAGTGGAGATCAAAAATATGAACTCCTTCAGTGCCATTCAAAAGGCGATCGATTACGAAATTGAACGGCAAATTAAGGCCAATGAAGCCGGAGAAGCGATCGTTCAAGAGACTCGGCTTTGGGATGAGAGTAGCCAACGCACCAAAAGTATGCGCATCAAAGAGGGCTCTAGTGACTATCGCTACTTCCCAGAACCCGACTTGCCTCCGATTGTGGTGTCGGTCGAGCAAAAAGCTGGGTGGCTCGCCGAGCTGCCAGAATTGCCAGCCCAAAAGCGTACCCGCTATGAAGCAGAATTCGGCCTTTCTCCCTACGATGCTCGGGTTCTATGCGACGAACAGGCGATTACTGAATACTTTGAAGCTGCTGTAGCCACTGGGGCTGACCCCAAGCTAGTCTCTAACTGGATTACCCAAGATATTGCCGCCTATCTCAATACCGAAAAACTCTCGATCGACAGCTTGCCTCTGACTCCGGCTGCGTTAGCTGAGCTAGTGCAGTTGATTGAGACTGGCACTATCAGCAACAAAATTGGCAAAGATTTACTGCCTGAGCTGCTCACCCAGGGCGGTTCACCTAAAGCCATGGTTGAAGCACGGGGCCTTAGCCAAATTTCTGACCCCGCCCAGATCGAAGCTATGATTGACGAGGTGTTAGCGGCCAACCCCAACGAACTAGACGCCTATCGAGGCGGCAAGAAAAAGCTACAGGGCTTTTTCGTGGGTCAGCTCATGAAGCGTAGCAATGGCCGCGTGGATCCAAAACTGAGCAATCAACTTCTAAGTAAGAAGCTAAATGCATGATATCAATTAGATACATTGAAAAAATTCAATAAGGGGTCTTACCCCTCGTGCTTTTCTTGAGTTAACATGGTACGTAGATGCACCCTGATGGTAGGGAGAGCGGTTTGCGCTCTCCTTTTTTTTGTCTAGGCGAGGTGCAGTCTGTCTAGGTGAGGTTGCTCTGAAGCTGAGCCTCTAGAGCCTGGTTTGAATCAATAGCCAGGGTAGCTAACGTAGTATCTCTGGTGGTAGCGCCGCTGCCCCACAGGATTTGGCGACTGCCCTCTGGCAGCGCGACTGTCTGAGCACCTGCCGTTGTGAGCAAAATTGTGGCCACCTGGGGTGGGATAGCCGTGCGATCGCTGGTTGCGGCAGGATTGACCGCCGCCAGAGCGTACATGACCTGGCTTGTTTCCCGTAGCAGCTCTTCTTGGGGTAGCCACAGAGTGGCCGCAAACCCCTGTTTGAGGGCATAGGTATAAAGCGACGCGGCGGCGATGACTGCCTGCTCAAAACTATCGCTGTCCCAGCGAGCCGACGTATTGAGGGCAACCATGATCTCACGGCTGGCTGTCGTGGTTTCTAGCTCACGAACCCGCAGTTCACCGTAGCGGGCGCTAGTACGCCAGTGTATGAGCCGGGTGGGGTCGCCCCAGCGGTAGGGCCGCAGCGATCGCGTCACCCCCTGGGTATCAGTCTTAGCCTGGGGATTATGGCGCCAGTGCTGCCCTTGGCGAGCGCCCACTGTATCTAGTAGCGGGCAACGCTTTAGGGGCAGCACCTGCGGATACACCACAGCCACTGTGGCCAGGGCGATAGAGCGTCGACACCAGAACAATCCCAAGGGTGCAGCGGTGCGTAGATCGACCGCCTGCCAGGGATAAATACCCCGGCGAGTAGTCTGCACCTGGTAGCGCCAGGTATAGGTTTGACCAGGCGCTAGATGGCCCACCGCTGCCATCTGCAATGACCCCAGATCAGGGGGCAAAGCATCAATCACTTGAAACAGTCCCTTAGCTTGCCGTTGCGAGTTACGAATGTGCAGCTCAACGGCAAGGGGAATTTCGGCTGTAACGGGCTGAAGGGGCGATCGCGTGACGACTAAACCCTTCAGGTTGCGAGGCGGCAGTAGCGCCGCTACCGTCAGCAGCGCTAGCATGACGCCGCTCATGACGTAGAGCCAACCCGCCAGAGTATTGGTCGCGGCCGCGAAGAAAAATACGGCTAAGCCTAACAGCAACCAACCCCCATAGGCTGGGTTAACCCAGCGACGCTCCAACCACTGCGTAAACCGTTTCAAACTTGTTTCCCTCTACCGTAGTGCGCGAGCAACTCTGCCTCAGCATACCCAGACCCTTGAGCCTGCCTGCATCAACGACAAAAGCGCCCAATCTGCAAGCTTGCTTGATCACAAGCAAGAGATCGGCGCTTTTAGGTTTCCTCAGCCAGCAATATTACCGCTTAACAAGCTTCTTAGACATTTTCCGCAGGCGAATCGATTCTGGAGTGACTTCCACCAGTTCATTGGGGCCGATGTACTCTAGGGCTCGCTCTAGGCTCATGTCGATCGGGGTCTGTAGTTGCACAAGCTCATCGCCGCCAGCGGCACGATGGTTCGTCAGTTGCTTGGTCTTGCAGACATTAAGGTCGAGATCCTGGTTACGGTTGTGTTCCCCAACAATCATGCCCTTGTAGACCTTGGTGCCAGGGTTAATGAAGAACACCCCCCGGTCTTCGGCATTCTTGAGCGAATAGAAGGTCGCCACACCTTCCTCAAAGGCGATCAGGACACCGTTACGGCGAGCCTCAATGTCGCCACACAGCGCTCGATAGTCGTGGAAGCTATGGTTCATAATGCCTGCTCCCCGGGTAAGACGCATGAACTCACCCCGAAAACCAATCAGGCCGCGAGCCGGGATCACAAATTCGAGGGTAGCGCGCCCGTCTCCCATGATGCGCATGTCTTGGAGTTCACCACGGCGTTGACCAAGGCGCTCCATGCAGCCGCCCACTCCATCTTCGGGTACATCGAGCACCAACAATTCATAGGGTTCACAGGGCTGACCGTTGACCTCACGATAAATTACCTGAGGCTGCGACACCTGAAACTCATAGCCCTCTCGGCGCATGGTTTCGATCAAAATGCCGAGGTGCAGCTCACCTCGGCCTGAGACCGAGAATCGGTCAGGCGAATCGGTGGGCTCAACCCGCAGCGCTACATTGGTTTCCAGCTCTCGCATGAGGCGATCGCGCAGCTGTCGCGAGGTCACAAAGGTGCCTTCTTGACCTGCAAACGGCGAGTCATTCACCACAAAGGTCATCTGCAGAGTCGGCTCATCAACCTTGATCAACGGCAACGCCTGGGGATTGGTGGGGCAGGTGATGGTCTCGCCGATATTGGCATCGGCAAAACCCGCTACCGCCACAATGTTGCCCGCTGAGGCTTGCTCAATCTCGATGCGCTGGAGGCCATCAAAGCCCAGCAGTTTAGAAATCTTAGACTTCACTAGACTGCCATCTTCCTTGACGAGAGCCGCCTGCTGCCCGGCATTGATGACGCCGTTGTGAATTTTGCCGATGATGATACGACCCAGATACTCAGAATAATCGAGGGTAGTTACCTGAATTTGCAGGGGCTTCTCAATATCGCCCACCGGCGGCGGCACATGGTCAAGAATCGACTCAAATAGGGGCTGCATGTCTACGCCCTCGTCTTCGAGCTGGGACTTGGCATAGCCCGACAAGCCCGACGCAAAGAGGTAGGGAAATTCGCACTGATCGTCGTCTGCCCCCAGTTCGATAAATAAGTCGAGTACTTTATCGACGGCTCCATGGGGTTCGGCCTGGGGGCGGTCAATCTTATTCACCACCACAATGGGGCGCAGGCCTTTTTCCAGAGCCTTTTTTAGCACAAATCGAGTCTGGGGCATCGGGCCTTCGTTAGCATCCACAATCAAAATGCAGCCATCTACCATACCCAGCACTCGCTCAACCTCACCGCCAAAGTCGGCGTGACCAGGGGTGTCGATAATGTTGATGAGCGTATCTTGATAGTGAACGGCGGTGTTCTTAGACAAGATGGTGATGCCTCGCTCGCGCTCCAGGTCGTTGGAGTCCATCACGCAGTCAGGAACGTCTTCCCCCTCACGAAAAATACCAGACTGCTTTAGCAGGGCATCTACCAGAGTGGTTTTGCCATGGTCAACGTGGGCAATAATGGCGACGTTGCGGATAGGAATCGTCATAACTGGGTAAAACCTGGGCGACAATAAACGGGCGACGAAACTATCCCCGAGCGCCAAACGTTAGGAGGCTCAAGACAAGTTCCGAATATGCAAAAATACTTAACAATTGTAGCTCAACTGACAGACCTCTAACGAATGTAGCGACAGCTAAATCTAAACCCACAACAAAAGGGACGCTAGTAAGCGCCCCTTTGAGCAGTCTTGACGTGCTACAAATCGTTGAGTTAAGGATGTGATGCCCTAGCAACACCTAGAAAGTCAAGCCAGCCGCTTGCACCTTCTCGACCTGCTTCTTCTTGAGTACCAGCATGATTTGGGTCAGCATGACGGCGGCTAAGAAGGCGACCAAACCCTTGATTCGATTTGGGCTCTGGAGCACGATTTCGGTGTCCATTTGACCAAAACCACCGACGTTAGGATTAGAGGTCAGGGGCTTGCCAGCTTCTACGGCATCGCCTTCAGCGACTAGCAGTTCAGGGCCAGCGGGAATCGTGTCAACCACGTCATCGCCAGCGTCAGACTGGATAGTGACCAAATAACCACCGGCAGCCTGGGGCTCAATTCCAGTGACAACGCCGCTAGCGGTAGCGTTATAGGCGGTGTTGTTGCTTGCCTGGCCCGTGGGATATACCTGGCCACGCCCTCGGTTACCCCCAACATGAATTTGGTATTTGCCAAAGGAAACTGACTTGTCTTGGCCAGGGTCGGGAGCCAGCACCGGGAAAATAATCTCTTGGTACTGCTCACCAGGTAGGGGGCCAACCAGCACGATATTTTCTTGGGTATCGCTGTAGGGCAGGAAGTAGGTGTTCCCCACTTCTTCCTGCAGCTCCTCGGAGATGCGATCGGGGGGAGCGATCTTGAATCCTTCAGGCAGAACTACCACAGCACCGACATTAAGACCACCCTTGCTGCCGTCGCCGAGTACCTGCTGGGTGTCTAGATCGTAGGGGATCTCAACCTTTAGCTTGAAGACTGAGTCAGGCAAAACGGCCTGGGGGACTTCGACCTTAGTCGGCTTGGCCGCTAGGTGACAGTTTGCACACACGATCCGGCCGGTGGCTTCACGCGGCGTCTCATAATTTTCTTGGGCCCAGAAGGGATATGCTTCGGCAGTTTGGGGAACCGCCAGCCAGCCTGTCAGCAGTGTCAAAATTGTGGCACTAACAATGGCAAAAGGGCGCAGGCGGGTAATCAGGGAAATGAGTCTGTTCATGCGTTCAAGGGTCATGTCAACTGGGGTGTGTGATTGCGGGTTGCCGTAGCGCAAATGATGCCTAGGCCCACCAGGGAGATTCGCCGGTACGGAAGTCAGTTTCAGTCCAATTGGTGAGAGAAACTTTGTCATCTTCAGTCACATCAGCATGGGCCAAGGCCAACGACAGGGGCGCAGGGCCACGCACTACTTTGCCGGCGGCATCGTACTGAGAACCATGGCAAGGACACATGAATTTGTTCTCGCTGGAATTCCAGGGCACCACACAGCCCAGGTGGGTGCAAATCGAGTTGATGCCATAGCTTTCAAGCGAGCCACTTTCCTGGACTACCAGGTAGGTGGGATCACCCTTGAGGCCTTGCACCAAAACGCGATCGCCAGGTTTGTGGGCAGCTACAAACTGACTGGCAACGACATCGTTGCCGAGCTCATTCTTAGCCGTTACCCCGCCGCCGCCACTGCCGCTTGAGGGTGGGACAAAGTATTTCACGATCGGATAGAGCATGCCCCCAACGGCACCAGTGGCGGCCCCCAGGGTGAGCAGATTCATAAATTGGCGGCGTCCCAAATCAGGGACATCGGAGGTTCCAGAAGCTTGAGTCATAATCCAGACTGGTATACCTGTTTCAAACGAATAACAACTTATTGTGATGGCGTTAGCCGGCCCCAGGCCAACAACGGTGATCTAAACCACCTGTGACATCGACCTGGCAAACCCCTTGTGGGGCAACGATTGGAGCAGTCTCGACACCGCTGACCACGCCTTCCAGCTTTACCAATCGTATTATTGCACCTCGCTGTTCGTAGCTAATCGCGACCAGAGATTAACGGCGCGATGCGATCGCAGCCTTGATAGATACAGTTAGCCAGAAATCAGCCTAATGCAGAGCTAGGTAAGCCTAGGCGATTTAAATGGCCTTCAAAATGGTTTAAATTTCATTTTTGGTCTAGTTTTTGGATTATTTTGCTTATTTTTGAGGTCTAAACTGCTGAATGAGGCAGGCTTTTACGATAGGGCGTATCGTAAAGAAATGTATATGGGCGGTGGCGGTGATGGCAGAGGCAAATCAAATGACCGGGGCAGATTTGCAGTGCTGGTTGCTGGATAAGTGGGGATTTTCGTTTGACATTCAGTTTCGACGTACCCAAGGCAAAATCTTTCTTCAAATCATGTGGCGCTATCTAGAGCAGGTGTCGTTTCCCTTAAGCGAAGACGAATATCTGGCGCATCTCGATCGGGTGGCGCTCTACCTCAATGAATGGGGGCAGGGCGACTATGTGCGACGGTGGATTGATGCCACCCGCGATCGCCCTCGCCTCGGGAAAGCCGTCAGCATACCGCTGCCCCTCGGGGCTCGAGCCCTAGAGTGGCTAACTGACGAGGTTTAGGATGAAAAAGATAGTTGGCAAATTTCAGGGATGTTAGCTATCTCATTGGTGTAATAGTTGATCCGGCTTAGAAATCTCTAGAGTTTTGGTGTGACGTTTGCCCTTTGTGAGGGGATGTTAAGGAGAGCCACAGCAAATGTATTTTTTCATTTGAACTCTTCACGATAGGAACAAATACTCAAAAGCTTTTGGGTTGAGAGTGTTACGATTTTCTCGGTAAAACCGCTCAGAGGAAAGCTGTGATTCGTTCTGCCACCGCGCCGCTTCAAACATCGCTGCTGCCCAGCTTTGGGGAAAACAGTCGCCTCAAGCTATTTTCTGGCTCAGCTAACGTGGATTTGGCGAGGGAGGTGGCCCGCTACCTGGGACTTGATTTAGGCCCAATGGTGCGCAAGCGCTTTGCCGATGGCGAAGTCTACATCCAAATCCAAGAGTCGATTCGTGGCTGCGATGTCTACTTAATTCAGCCGACCTGCTATCCGGTGAATGATCACCTGATGGAGCTGCTGATCATGATTGATGCCTGTCGGCGCGCCTCGGCCCGCCAAATTACAGCTGTGATTCCTTACTATGGCTATGCTCGGGCCGATCGCAAGACCGCTGGGCGGGAGTCGATTACGGCTAAACTGGTGGCGAATCTCATGGCCAAAGCGGGTGCCAGTCGGGTTCTAGCCATAGATTTGCACTCCGCTCAAATTCAGGGGTATTTCGATATTCCTTGCGATCATGTCTACGGCACACCAGTGCTAATCAACTACATCGCCAGTAAGAACCTAGAAGACTTGGTAGTTGTCTCTCCTGACGTTGGCGGTGTAGCTCGGGCTCGCGCCTTTGCCAAGAAGCTTGACGATGCCCCCCTAGCCATTATTGATAAACGTCGTCAAGCCCATAACGTAGCTGAAGTGATGAATGTCGTGGGCGATGTGCGGGGTAAAACCGCTGTGCTGGTCGATGACATGATCGACACTGCCGGCACGATTTGTGAGGGCGCCCGCTTGCTCAAGCAGGAGGGAGCACGGCAGGTTTATGCCTGTGCCACTCATTCGGTGTTCTCCCCCCCGGCGGTAGAGCGGCTATCGGCAGGGCTGTTTGAGGAAGTCATTGTTACCAATACCATTCCGATGACGGCCGCCCGCCAGTTTGAGCAGCTTACGGTGCTGTCGATGGCAAACCTGCTCGGTGAAGCAATCTGGCGAATTCACGAAGAAAGCTCAGTTAGCAGCATGTTTCGCTAGGGTTAGGCGTCTTCATCGACAAACTCGGGCTGACCGCTGCCTGGAATCGGCCAGTCAGGGTTTTCGCCACCGATGTAACAGGCTTCGATCGCCACATATTCACGACTGAATTGCTCCAACGTATTGATTAAGACATCAATCGCCAGAGCGTCGCTGGTGCCTAAATCGAGCCAGCAGCGAGCCCAAAGACCTTGATACTGAACTTCGCCCATATTGTGCATGACCGATAACATGCTGTTGAGGAGCTGATCTTGGTCGTAGGGCAGATAGTTGATATCTAGACCGGTGTCTTGGACTTGAAGATTTTCGGCGTTAAAGCCGCCTAGCTTGCCAAGAAAAAACCATGATGAGAAGACTTCGTCAATGTACTGCTGCTCTGTGTTGGAGGGAATAGTTTCAAACTTCAGCCAGATCCAAAGGTTAAAGAAGTCGCACTCGCGAAATTCGACCTGCATGTTTAAGCCCTATGCTGCATTAATCAGCATAGGGCTTAAACAGTCGAAGTTTTGTGATCTAGGGGTAGGTGGTGAGCGATCGCTCATAGCATACGTCCCCATCCACCCCCTCAGCTTGACAGGCCTCAAAAGTAATTTGCCGTGCGGTCGATGTGGGTAGTTGATCGGCGTAGGCTAGGGCCGACTGGTAAAACGGCAGGCTATCGTCATACTTCTGTTGCAGAAAGAGAATTTGGGCTTTGAGATAGAGCAGATCGGGATTATTAGGGGCAGCGGCAAGGGCTTTGTCAACTTCTACGAGGGCCTCAGGGTAACGACCGAGATCGCGCATACCGATGGCAATGCCCCGGTGAGATAAAAAGGCGGGGTTACCGTTCTGTAGCCGACCGATTGCCTGGTCAGGGTTGGCAAAGGGCAGGTTGACGGCTAGGAGCAAATCCATAAACCCCTTGAGCAAACTGAGTTCCGGATCGTTGGCATCGATATCCTCGGCGGCGTCTAGCTCTCTAAAAACCCGCTGTAGCATCCGTAATGCTGTAGGGGTACCCCGAGCAATACCCTGGGTTTGGATCGCATGGGCTCCTTCCATAAAAATGCCAACGGCACTGTAGAGGTGGCCGCGGAGTGGGTCTTGGGCTTTGAGAGCCTCGGCAGTCTGCTGGGTCATGGCGGCCTGTTGAGCCAGCTCATTGGTGTCTTGATTCAGATAGCCGAGGGCAGCAGCAATGGCATAATTCATCGGTTCATGGGGCTCGGCGGCGATCGCCTCACCCACTAGAGATTCGGCAGCGGCATAATTGCCTTCGTAAAACAATGCATTAAAAACGGCCTCGGTTTTATCGCCAATGTCGTGGGGATTGGTGGGCCGAAACGGATCGCCTGCGTGGGCGGCCATCGGCGATAACTCCAGACAAGCCGAAGCCAGGGCACCCGCCATAATTGATTTGATGCGCAGCCCCAGCTGAACTGGAGTGCGCCGAACCTGTAAAACCATAGTGAGTTACCTGTTACGACCTCGAATGTGCAACGAAATTACCTTAATTTGTTTGGTTAAGGGGTAAATGCCGATCTACTCAACCCTGCGGCGGATTAATGGCTCTATTGTGGCGAATGTGAGGAGGGGTTGCAGCAGCAATGTTACAGAAGCTACATTGGCCTAGCCCTTAGCGATTGGCCTCCAAATATGCCAAGAGTTGATCTGTAGGGCACACTGGATAGAGGTTTGACTGGCCATAGCTCTTGCGAACAAGTCTACTGTTTAATTTTGAGGTGGCATGCTTTATCTTCGCCAGCTTAACTACCATCCGCCTGCGAGCCCGAGGGCTATTCTACAAGATATCTCGCTGGAGTTGGCACCTCAGCAATTGGGGCTGATCTATGGCCCCAGTGGCTCAGGCAAGAGTACTCTGCTGGAGATTATGGCGGGGTTTGCCCAGCCCACGGGTGGGACTATTCAGTGGCGGCAGCAAGACTTAGATCCAGAGTCGCTACGACAGCTGGCTGGGCTGGTGTTTCAGTTTCCCGAACGGCATTTTTGCGGCCATAGTATTTTAGAAGAGTTGCGTCTTGGTCACCCAGAACTCGGTCGAGCTCAAATCGAGCAGGCTCTACGGGCTGTTGGGTTAGAGCAGCTGTCTCTCCAGGCGGCACCTCACTCTCTCAGTGGAGGTCAGCAGCGGCGTTTGGCCCTGGCGGTACAGCTGATTCGTAAACCCTATCTGCTGCTGCTAGATGAGCCTACGGCCGGGTTAGACTGGTCGATGCGTCGGCAGATTATTGCGTTGCTCAAGCAGCTGAAACAAAATTGGACCTTACTAGTGGTCTCCCACGATGGAGATGAACTGGCTCATCTAGCCGATCGCTGTTGGCAGCTCGACCACGGCAGGCTCAGCCCTGTACCTCAAAGTGCACTATCGACGGCAGCTGGGTGAGCCAAGATCTATGAATATGTTACTCACCGATCGCGATCGCTGGCAGAGCACCCTGGGCTGGCAGCCCACGGATGTGCAACTGGGGCAGTTTCAGCAGCTATACGAAGCGATTTTGACGGCCAATCAGCAGGTTAACCTCACCCGGATTACCTCTCCTGAAGACTTTTGGGAGAAGCACCTGTGGGACTCGCTGCAGGGTGTGGCCCCCTGGCTGGTAGAGGCAGAACTCGGTGCTCCCCCGCGCCAGGTGGTCGATATTGGCACTGGGGGAGGGTTTCCGGGGCTGCCGGTGGCGCTGGTGTTTCCTCACTGGGCGATCGCGCTGATGGATGCCACTCGCAAAAAACTCGTTGCCCTAGAAACGGTCTGCGCAACCCTAGGCATGGCCAATATCAGCTACTTGCCCCAGCGGGCGGAGCAGGTTGCCCACCAGCCTCGGCACCGCGAAGCCTACGATTTGGCCTTGCTGCGGGCGGTGGGGTCGGCGAATACCTGTGCCGAGTATGCGCTGCCGCTGCTTCAGCTCGGCGGCCAGGCCATTCTCTATCGCGGCCAGTGGACGACGGCAGAAGAGGCCAGCCTGGCAACGATTCTGCCGCGCCTGGGCGGTCAGCTGCTAGCGGTGCGATCGCAAAAAACGCCCTTAAGTCAAGGCATTCGCCACAATGTAATTCTCTCTAAAGTAGAGCGCACGCCCGACAAGTTCCCTCGCCTGCCGGGGATGCCGGCGAAGACGCCACTGGCGTGAGGAAAGTAGGCGGGTAAGTGGGTCGCTCAATACCACTCACCCGCCACCTCACCGCCGCCTTTCCTGGAGCTTGCGATAGACGTCCTTGATATCCACGCCGTGGTGGGCCAGGGCAACCAGAGTGTGGTACATCAAGTCGGCGGCTTCGCCGGCGATCGCGTCGGCATGGTCATCTTTGCAGGCCATCACCACCTCAGCGGCCTCTTCGCCAATTTTCTTGAGAATTTTGTTGTCGCCCCCTGCCAGCAGCTGGCAGGTGTAAGAGTCGGGGTGGGGATGATCTCTGCGATCGCAGATCACCCCGTACACCTGCGATAGCGTATCGGCGGGCGGGGCTATTTTTGCCCCTTCGATCTGGTGAAAGCAGCTGCGCTCGCCAGTATGGCAGGCGATGTCACCCAGTTGATCGACCGTTACCAGCAACGCATCGCTGTCGCAGTCGTAGCGCATAGCCTTGACCCGCTGGATATGGCCCGAGGTTGCTCCCTTGTGCCAAAACTCCTGGCGCGATCGACTCCAAAACCAGGTCTCCCCAGTGCTCAGGGTCTTTTGCAACGCTGCCGCGTTCATCCAGGCCATCATCAGCACGGTGCCGTCGAGGTGGTCTTGCACGATGGCCGGCACCAGCCCCTGATCGTTGTAGCAAATGCGATCGACGGGCACGGCTTGGGCAAGCGACGAGGATGGGGAAGTAACCATAGCGGCGGACAAGTGAAATAGTTTTACCCACTCTAGTATTTTCTCACCCCCTGCCTGGTCTGATGGCTAACTCAGCGATCAGCGCGGCAGGACATGGCATAGACCGCTCTCATAAACAGCAAACCCCAGGCAAAATGTTAATTAGACCAATTTAACCCCTACTTTTCTCCCAACAAAAGTTAACATAGTAGTTAATAAACCGTTAGCTAAGTCTAATGTGGCTCTCGGCCCTCTTCAGGGCGCTGTGCCTGGGAGCTTAGCACTACTCGATTTTCTATCACAGACGCAGGAGAGTTTCATGACTGGATTTATTCGCGGGTTGTTGGGTGGCAAGAAAGCTAAAAACCCTGGGGAAGCCGACCGCCCCGCCCGTCAAGAACCTACCATTGAGCGAGCTGGCGGCGCTTTCTATCTCGATCCCGATGATGCTAAAAGCTACGGCGATATCGATTACATGCGTTCATCCAAGACTGTTCGTCGTACCTACGCCAAAAAAGCCGGTGAATCGGGAGAGAAAGAGAGTATTCGGCAAGTATCTGCGCTAGAAGCCAAAAAGCTCCAAGAAAATGGTCTTCCCAAGCAAAAGACCGCTCCAGCCGAAACCTTTTCTCAACCGGTGGCCAAATCAGAGCCTCGCTTTGAGCGTCGCAAGGTAGACACCAACCTAGATATGTTTCGGCAGATGGCGAAGGATATCAAGAAGTAGTTTGGCTGCAGGCCAGCTGCGCTGAGTCTGGTTACCAGCTAACACTTGCAGGCAGAAACGACTTAAATCTCAGGGGCTAGGGTAGACAACCTGGCCCCTTTTTTCGTTACCTTTGGTAAAGATTCGTTTACACCCCGCTTTGGAGCCTGCCCATGCTGCGTTTAGAGCACATCAGCAAGATTTACCCCACCGGGGAGGTTCTCAAGGATGTCAACTGGGAGGTGAAGCCGGGCGATCGCATTGGCCTGGTGGGGGTCAACGGGGCCGGCAAATCGACTCAGCTCAAAATTATTACGGGCAACCTCGAACCCACCACCGGCAACATTATTCGCCCTGCCGATCTCAAGATCGCCTATCTTTCGCAGGAGTTTGAGGTTGATCCCAGCCACACCGTGCGCGATGAATTTTGGACCGTATTTAAGGAAGCCAACGAGGTGCAGTCTAAACTGCACCATATCCCTACCTTAATGGAGGCGGCTGACCCCGACGAACTGGAACGGTTGATTCATCAGCTGGATAAGCAGCAGCGGCGGTTTGAAGCCCTAGGCGGCTACGGGCTAGAGTCGAAAATTGAGAAGATCTTGCCCGAGATGGGGTTTGAGGCGGTTGACGGCGATCGCTACGTCAGCGAATTTAGCGGCGGCTGGCAAATGCGCATGGGCTTGGGCAAAATTTTGCTCCAGGCTCCCGATGTGCTGCTGCTCGACGAGCCGACCAACCATCTCGACCTCGACACCATCGAGTGGCTGGAGGTTTACCTGAAAAAGCTCACCACGCCCATGGTGATTGTTTCCCACGACCGCGAGTTTCTCGATCGCCTGTGTACGCAAATTGTAGAAACCGAGCGGGGCGTCTCGACCACCTACCTGGGCAACTACACCGCCTACCTGACCCAAAAAGAAGAGGCCCTAACGGCTCAGCTCAGCACCTACGAGCGGCAACAAAAGGAAATCGCGAAACAGCAAGCCTTTGTGGATCGCTTTCGGGCCAGCGCTACCCGCAGTACCCAGGCCAAAAGCCGCGAAAAGCAGCTGGATAAAGTCGAGCGCATTGAAGCCCCTACCGGCAGCGGGCGCACGCTGCATTTTCGCTTTCCGCCTGCTCCCCGCAGTGGGCGCGAGGTGGTTACCATCGCCGATCTGACCCACAGCTATGACGACAAAATTTTGTTTCTGGGGGCCAGTCTGCTGATTGAACGGGGCGATCGCATTGCGTTTTTAGGCCACAATGGCTCCGGCAAATCTACCCTACTACGTCTGATCAGCGGCCTAGAGACCCCTAGCGATGGCCAGGTCGAGATCGGCCAGCACAACGTGATCCCCAGCTATTTTGAGCAAAATCAGGCCGAAGCCCTGGACTTGGCCAAGACCGTCATCGACACGATTCACGACGAAGTACCCGACTGGACCAACGAAGAGGTGCGCACCCTCCTGGGACGGTTTTTGTTTACGGGGGATATGGCCTTTAAGCAGGTCAATGCTCTAAGCGGTGGTGAAAAGGCCCGACTAGCCCTCGCTAAAATGCTGCTCCGCCCTGCTAACCTGATGATGCTCGATGAGCCTACCAACCATCTAGATATTCCTGCCAAGGAAATGTTGGAGGAAGCGCTGCAACACTACGATGGCACCGTGCTGTTGGTTTCCCACGATCGCTACTTTATTTCGCGGGTGGCGACCAAAATTGTAGAAATCCGCGACGGCGAGTTGCGGTTATACCGGGGTGACTACCACTACTACCTCGACAAAATTGCTGAAGAAGCCGCCGCCGCTAAGCAGGCTGCCCTAGATGCCGAGAAAAAGGCTAAAGCCGAAGCTAAGCGTCAACAACAGGCTAAGCGCAAAGCTAGCGCTACAAAATGATGCAGATGTAGAGTAATATGCCTTTTATAAAAAGTGTTTTTCAAATATTGGCCTATCGCGGTTCTGTGCTGATGCAGCAGGTTTAGACTGGGCATGCAGTTCAGGGCACTTGCTTTCGGCTGTGGGGCATTTCCTCAAAACCTAGCCTTAGCTTTTTGACCAAATGTCTTTATAGACGTCGCTGAATGCTTATGCCAGTACTGCTCCGACTCAGAATCGGGGCTAAATTTCTGGATGGTATGATTGCCGAGACGTTAGCCCAAGTCCCAAGGATTCTGATCTATGAGTCAAACGTCAATCCCGCCGATGGTGCTCATTATTCTAGACGGTTGGGGATACCGGGAAAGTGGTGATGGCAATGCCGTGGCGGCTGCCCAGACTCCGGTTATGGACAGCCTTTGGGCTGCTTATCCCCATACTCTGATTCGCACCTCAGGCAAAGATGTGGGGCTACCCGATGGTCAAATGGGGAATTCGGAGGTTGGCCATTTGAACATTGGTGCCGGGCGGATTGTGCCCCAAGAATTAGTGCGTATCTCCGATGCCGTAGAAGATGGCACCCTGCAAGAAAACGAGGCTTTGCTAGAGGTCTGTCAGACTGTGCGTTACCGCAATAGCAAGCTGCATCTGATTGGCCTGTGTTCAGAGGGCGGGGTGCATTCTCACCTCTCTCATCTGTTTGGGCTATTAGATATGGCTAAGGCCCAGGATATTGACGAGGTTTGCATTCACGTTATTACCGATGGTCGCGATACTAAACCCACCGAAGCTAAAATAGCTGTTCAGAAAATTCAGGACTACGTAGATCAGCTGGGGCTGGGGCGGCTGGTTACGCTCAGCGGTCGCTATTACGCGATGGATCGCGACAATCGTTGGGATCGCGTTGAGAAAGCCTACCGGGTTATGACTGACCCCGGCGAAGGCAGTGGTCAAACGGCCATGGAGGCGCTGCTCGCCTCCTACGACCGGGCGATCAACGACGAGTTTGTGGAGCCTGTGCGGTTGGCCCCGGGTGCGATCGCACCCGAAGATGGCGTCATTTTCTTCAACTTTCGCCCTGACCGAGCCCGACAGCTCACCCATGCCCTGGTTGACCCCAATTTTAAAGGCTTTGAACGAGAGATCGTCACCCCACTGAACCTGGTCACCATGACCCAGTACGATCCAGAAATGCCAGTCAAAGTGGCGTTTCAGCCACAAAACCTGAGTAATATTTTGGGCGAAGTGGTGGCAAACCATGGGTTGAAGCAGTTTCGCACCGCCGAAACCGAGAAGTACGCCCACGTCACCTACTTTTTTAATGGTGGGCTTGAGGAACCCCTGGAAGGCGAAGATCGAGAGCTGGTCTCTAGCCCCATGGTGGCCACCTACGATAAGGCTCCAGCGATGTCGGCTGAGGCCGTCACCGACACCGCCGTAGCTGCCGTTGAAAAAGGCATTTATTCTCTGGTCGTGATCAACTACGCTAACCCCGATATGGTAGGGCACACGGGTCGGATGGACGCCACCATTGAGGCACTGCAGGCCGTAGACAAAAACCTAGGTCATCTCATCGACAGTATCGGGAAAGCCGGAGGCACAGCCATTATCATTGCCGATCACGGCAATGCTGAGCTGATGTGGGACGAAAACCACAAACCCTGGACGGCCCACACCACCAACCCAGTACCCTTCATTTTGGTGGAAGGTGAGCGGCTCAAAGTGCCGGCCTACGGTGGCGATGTCAATCTGCGAGAAGATGGGCGCCTGTCGGACATTGCCCCGACAATTTTACAAATCCTGGGGCTGCCCCAACCCCAAGAAATGACCGGTCGATCGATGTTTCTCCCCGCTGATGTCGAGATTCGTCGCAATCGCACACCGGTCAAGCTGTCTATCTAGCCTGCACCGCCGCGCTCGGCTCGGTTACCTCGGCAAGGATTTAGGCCGTGGGGTATAGTTAAATTTGGCGTGGTTAAATGGCTAGCGGGATTCTAGATCAGGCTATTCCACCCATTCCTTTGAGCAGGTTAATCTGAGAACACGATGATAGTTACCACAGTTTTGAAAGTTGTCTGGATGGTTGCGGCTGTAGGCCTAACGGCTCTAGTGCTGTTGCACAGCCCCAAGGGCGACGGACTCGGTGGTCTGGGCGGGCAGGCCCAACTGTTTACCAGTACCAAAAGTGCAGAAACCACGCTAAATCGTGTTACCTGGACGCTGACAGTACTGTTTATGGGGTTAACGGTGGTGCTGAGTGCGGGCTGGTTGGATGTACCAGCGACCCCTCCAGCTCTTTAACCTGCTTGGCTTCAAGCATTCACGCTGGGGATATTGTGAGCTTTCGATCCCCATGCATTCAACCCCTCCCACGCTTAAGCATGGGAGGGGTTGCGTTTTAGCTGGTCAGCCCTGATCGAGTCCGGCTATCACCAATCTCCCGACATGACGGTGAGCTCTTGGCCAGTCGTCGTCACAATCTGCAGCGGTAAGGTTTGACTGTTTTCTTGCCGGCGAAATTGCACCAGCTGCAAGCCTTGATCCCTCGGTTCTACTGTGATGGTGTACTGATCGTCTCGCCATGCTAGCCCGACAAACTGATGATTTAGCAGCCAGATTTCTGCCAGGTTACCCTGATTGATTTGCTCGGCTTGGTCGTCGCCATAGCAGTCCCAAATGTGGTCTAGGGCAGTCCATACACCAGAGAAATACAGCGGCTCAGTCCGAGCACTGAGACCATAGGTGGTAAACGAGAAAATGTCATGGCTCCACCAGGCTTTGGCCATTTCCGCGAGGGGATCACTCTGAAGAGCCTCTGCATACTGGGGCATAGACTCTAACTGTTTGGCCTGAGCGCTTTCCGAGGGACGTTGCCAGTCGGGTAGGTTGACACAAATGGCGGTCTCAATCTCGTCTAATGACTGGGTGCTCTGGTCTGGTGTGGGCGAGGCTTCGGCTTGAGCCAGATAGCCAGATAGGCCTTTCTCTATGGCACCAATCTCTATGGCACCAATCTCTATGGCACCAATCTCTATGGCACCAAAACTGACTAGAGGTTGGCCAATAGTCATGGTTTTGAGCGTTTGGGGTAAGGGCGGCTGATTGAATAGGGTCAGCAGACCCGCTGAACCAGCACTGACGGAAAGTAGCAGGGCTGTGGCAAACAGTTGACTCATGAAAGCGATAGAAAATTCAGTGGTTATGAGCGTTAGGCTTGGCCATGGGGATGATTTACGCCGCTTACCGAGGCGTAAATCGTGCGGGAGAGCGGTAAATCGCTGGCTACCTATGGTGCTGATTAGGCTTACGTCTCGGCCCCGAGGGAATGAAGGCGGAAACATCAGTGTATTAATCGTAGAGCTGTGGAGAAACCCTAGGGAAAAATAACCCAGCTATAAGCCTTAGAAACAAGGCCGGTTAGCGTCTAGGTGCTGGCGTCGCTCACCTCAATCTGGCAGTGCCTGAGCCTGTCTCTAGGATAGCGTTTGAGCCATTCTCTGGGGCAGAAACCTGGCCAGTTCTTTGGGATCACATGAACTGGCCTAGTAGGGGAGTTCGTCGTTGGACGGTGGCGCTTCGGCGGCGCGCGGGACTACCACTGGGGGATCGCTCGTGTAAACTGGCTTGACGGGAATTAAATTTAGCTGGCGAGGCCGCTCTGGGGAAGATTGCAGGCCTCGGTGACGGCGGCTGGAGATTGCCTCTTCACTGGTGGCTTCGGAGACCACTTCGTAGAGGATGGCCTGTTTGTTGCCGCTGCCTTTGCGCAGAATGCGTCCTAGCCGCTGCACGTACTCTCGAATAGAGCCGCTGCCCGATAGCAGAATGGCTACTCGCGCCTCAGGCACATCGACCCCCTCGTTTAAGACATGGCTGACGACCAGGGTGGGATAGTCGCCGCTGCGAAATCTCTGTAGAATGGCGTGGCGCTCTTTGACCGGGGTTTGGTGGGTAATGGCGGGGATCAGGAAGGTTTCAGAAATTTGATAGACAGCGGTGTTGTCGTTGGTGAAAATCAGGGTGCGATCGGGGTAGTGCTGACCTAGTAGGTCGGCTAAAACCTTTAACTTACCCTCGGTACCCAGGGCGATCGCCTTCGCTTCTCGGTGGGCCAACATGGCTCGTCGTCCCGGTTGAGACTGGGCACTGGCGCGCACAAACTGCTGCCATCCCTGGGCAGAGCTGAGCCAGATGTTGGCTGCTTGTAAGAAGCGGTTGCGCTGGGCCATGAGCTGTTCGTAGCGATCGCGCTCAGATTGAGACAGCTTGACCTTAATCGGCACGATCTGGAAAGGAGCCAGGGCGTCTCCCGACAGGTCTGCTGCCGATCTTTGATAGACCACTGGCCCCAGCAGGTGAGTGAGGTCAGCGTGACGACCGTCGGTGCGATCGGGGGTGGCGGTGAGCCCCAGGCGGTAGGGAGCAATGGAGTACTCGGCAATTACCCGATTAAAATCGCTGGGCAAATGGTGGCACTCGTCGCAGATCAACAGCGCGTACTGGTTGCCGAGGGCCTCGGCATGGATAGCGGCACTGTCGTAGGTCGCCACTAGGATGGCGGTACGATCTTTTGAGCCCCCGCCCAGTAAGCCGACGTCTGCATCGGGAAAGGTTGTTTTGAGGTGGGCATACCACTGGTGCATCAAGTCCAGGGTGGGCACAGTAATTAGCGTCGGGCGCGGTGTGGCCTGCATGGCCAACTGGGCCAGATAGGTTTTGCCGCTGGCGGTGGGGAGGATCACGACACCGCTGTGGCCTTGGTCGATCCAAGCCTGGAGCGCCTGCTGTTGGTGGGGGTAGGGCTCAAGGGTGCGCTGGGGATCGAGGGCCAAGGCGCTGAAGGTTTGGACTTCATCGTTGAAGTTGACCTGCTCAGCCCGCAGGTTTTCTACCAGAGGGCGATACTGCTGGGCGGGTATGCGAAATTTCTCAATGCGATCGTCCCAGTGGGCAAAATCTACCCAGCTTTTGCCGCGGGGCGGTGGATGCAGGATCAGGGTGCCGCGATCGTAGGTGAGGGTAGGTATGCGCCCCATGGTGGTCGGTGGTGACTGGATGTATTGTAGCGGGGCAGGCTTAAGGGGAAGGG
>NZ_JADEWX010000053.1 GCF_015207395.1 Nodosilinea sp. LEGE 07088 | reverse complement strand
GTTGCGGGCGGGTGGGGCATACCCTGGTGCGCATGCTGTACTTTCAGGGCTACAAGATTCTGGTGATCGACAACAACGAGGCGGTGCTGCAATCGCTGCGCGATCGCGGTATTGCCTACCTGTTTGGCGATGCGTCGAGTGCCGTGCTGCTCGAAAAAGCGCAGCTGCATCAGGCCAAGGCGATGGCGATCGCCCTGCCCGACCCCATAGCCACTCGCCTTACCCTCAACCGGGCGCTGAGCCTGGCCCCCGAGTTAGATATTACCGTGCGGGCCCACGACAACGCCGAGATCGATACCCTCTACCAGCTCGGGGCTCAGGAAGTGGTGCAGCCTGAGTTTGAGGCCTCGCTCGAAATGGGGGCGCACCTGCTGCTCAATCTGGGTGACTCGACCTTTGAGGTGCAGCAGGTGGTGAACCGCTACCGCACCCGCCGCTACCGCGACATCTTGCCCGAGCGAGCAGAATACTGGGGCGAGACCGATCTGGAGGTGGCGATCGAGGGCCTCCAACGACACTGGTATGAGCTATCGCCCGACTCGCCCCTGGTGGGGATCACCTTGGCTAAGGCCAATATTCGCCGCTTGACTGGCGCGACGGTAATGGCGATCGAGCGTGAAAAACATCTGCATCGCCACCCGACGGGGGAGATGCAGATGGCAGGGGCGATCGCCTGCTGGTGGTGGGTAGCCCAGAGGCGCACACGGCCTTTAAAACCCTGCTGAAGACCGACACCTAGTGCTCGAAATATGCCTACCATTCAGGATCGCTTGGCTCCCTAGCCCCCCTGCTCCCTCTCGATTGGCAATAGTCGCTACACTTAGGCCGCAGTCTACTAGGCCACGGGATGCTGACGCAAACACTACCGATGCCAACTCTGCTTCAATTCAGGACACCTGGCGCGTCATTGCCGGGTTTCGCACTGCGAGATTAGCTAGATACCCGCCGATAGTTCGCGGTCATGAACAGCTGCCACTGGCCATCATCCCCCTGTAGATAGGAGGTCATGACCCGGTGGTCGTCACTCTTGAACTCGATTATGTCCCGGTACTGGGCTGTACCGCTGCCGGTCATAGCGGGGCCTTCGGATGTCAGGGTGAGCACCCGTTTAGCCTCATCCATCTCGCCGTCGTAAATCCAGAGATGGGACATCATCGACCCAATCCAGGTGCCGACGTACCCTTTTTGGGGGTCGTAGCCGAGGGTCATAACGGAGGTCATGGTGTCGTCGCCGCACATCATGCCCTGGGCTTCAGCGATCACCCAGAAGGCCCCCAGCGATCGCACGCTTTCGGTGCCAGAAAAGGTCTCTTTGGGCTGATCAGGCTCCATGCTGGCTTCGGTGTCATAGGTCCACTCCCCCACCATTTTCTGAAGCCAACTGTGCTCTGGCTGCGGCTGATCGAATGTCATGGGGTCTTGGGGCGTTGTCGTTGTGGTTGTCATGGCACATCTCCTGTGTAGGGGTTGATTAATATCAGGTGTTGGCTCGGCGTTGCGGGCTAGGCGGCTTTGTCGCAGTTGACCATCCAGGGAATGCCAAATTGATCAGTTAACATGCCAAACCGCGTTGCCCAAAAGGTTTCCTGAATGTCCATTTTGACGGTGCCGTTTTCGGCTAAAGCTCTGAAGATTTGCTCGGCTTTTTCGGGGTCTTCAATTTGGATGGTGATCTCAGTGCCCTGGGGCTCTTTGAAGTAGTCTGGGGGAGCATCAGACCCCATAAGGGTTTGATCGCCGACTTGCAAATGGGTATGCATAATTTTGTCGTGCCATTCGGGGGGCACGTCTGCTTCCATGGGAGAGCCCTTGTAGAGCATCTTGTCACATAGTTTGCCGCCAAAAACCTGTTCGTAAAACTTAAAGGCAGCTTCGCAGTCACCATCGAAATTGAGGTAAGGAATCAGTTTCATAGCGCCCTCCTGGGCTAAATGGATGAGTTGTTGCTAACCCGCGTTCCAGGGGTCGTAGGTACCAAAGTTCCACACATGTCCCTCCGGATCGCGACAAGAATAATCGCGCCCTCCGTAGTCTTGATCTTTGAGCTCCATGACGATTTGAGCTCCTGCCGCAACAGCCCGCTCGTAATGTTTATCTACGTCCTCAACCAGAATGTAAGGACTCTGCGTGACGACCCCGTCTGCCTGACTGGGCGGTTGCTGTAGCCGACCAAATTCATCCTCACGGACAGCGCCTAGCATGACCATGCCGTTGCCAAACACGAGTTCAGCATGGGCGATGGTGCCATCATCATTAGAAACCACCAAATGCTTTTCAAACCCAAAGGCTTGGCAAAGCCAGTCAACAGCGGCAGATGCATCCCTGTAGCGTAATGTCGGAATTATGGTTGCGAACTGATGCACGATCTCGTCTCTAGCATTGTCAGCCATAGCCTGCTCCGGTTAGTTTGCAAACGGCAAGACGGTTCTGACTAGTTCATCTGTATTGTATCGCCTTAGGCAGACAATAGGCAAAGACCCGTTTAAGAAAATCAAACATCGTAACAAAGTTAGTTTCGCTGTGTAGATCTCGGAATCGGTGCCTTCAACGAATAGGCATAGAAATGTGCTGATGAGTGATTCGCCACTTGCCGTCGATATTGCAAAGGCAAAATGTCGCCCGCACCCAGTCTTCTAGTTTGCAAACGGCAAGACGGTTCTGACTAGTTCATCTGTATTGTATCGCCTTAGGCAGACAATAGGCAAAGACCCGTTTAAGAAAATCAAACATCGTAACAAAGTTAGTTTCGCTGTGTAGATCTCGGAATCGGTGCCTTCAACGAATAGGCATAGAAATGTGCTGATGAGTGATTCGCCACTTGCCGTCGATATTGCAAAGGCAAAATGTCGCCCGCACCCAGTCTTCTAGTTTGCAAACGGCAAGACGGTTCTGACTAGTTCATCTGTATTGTATCGCCTTAGGCAGACAATAGGCAAAGACCCGTTTAAGAAAATCAAACATCGTAACAAAGTTAGTTTCGCTGTGTAGATCTCGGAATCGGTGCCTTCAACGAATAGGCATAGAAATGTGCTGATGAGTGATTCGCCACTTGCCGTCGATATTGCAAAGGCAAAATGTCGCCCGCACCCAGTCTTCAAAGGTTTTGCCATCTGATTTTGTACCACCACACCGAATCAAACCATAGGCAAAGGCCACATCATCACCCGCTGTGATTTTGAGATCGTGAATTTCAAAAATCCCCGGTCCCTCAGTTGTCGGCTGCCACTCATCCCAGCTTTGGCGGTAGGCGTCCGCGCTCTCATATTGGAGCGGTGGTAGAACGTCAAAGATGGTGACATCTGGAGCATGATTCACCAGGACATCGTCTTGTTTGTTAAATCGGGTAGCATCGGCCCATTGCTTCAGTAATTCTCGAATCGCGGCTTCATGGATCGATTGAGTGTCGTTGTCCGCCATAGATATCTCCTTGGTCGATTACCAATTGATAGTTTCATCGCTGCCGCCAAAGCTAGCAGGCAGATCGTCGAAGTGTGGCAAATCATCGTTGACTGGAAGAACGGCATACCGACAATGGAGATGAAAATCGGGTTTAAAGTCTCCTTTTGGCAGCAGATTGGCCTTAATGCCGCACTGGTCTAAGCCGGGGACTTCAGCCATAACGTGGGTCCCGCAATTGGCACAGCGTTGGCGGGGCAAGGACTTGAGCGTCCAAGTTATGAGTTCGCCCTGCATGACCTTAACAGCATTGGTCGGATAGACGGCAACGCCGATGTAGGCTCCGCCACTGGTGGCCTGACAGTCATCGCAGTGGCAGTAAAACTGAGTTATGGGTTCTCCCCGAAGCTGCACCTTGACAGACCCGCAAAGGCAGCTAATGTCGGTGGTTTTCATGGAATATCTCCCCCAACTTTCAATATCTAGAGCAGTTGTAGAGTCTCCAAACAGCGGTGGGTCACCTCTAACCTGGCGGCTGGATCATCCTCATCGAGAATGTCGATATTAGTAGCGAAAAAGTAAACATTGTCAGCCTGCTCTACGTAGCCTACATACCAGCCAATTTGTTCCTGATCGGGTTCACCAAAGCCAACCCAGCCCGTTTTGGCGCGAATGGTGTAATCAGGGGTTTGTTCCACAATCATGATGTCTTTAACCAGAGCGATGACATCCTCCGAAAAGGGCACATCATCGTTATAAAGGCGACGCAGAAAATCAATTTGCTCTTCGGGGGTGGTGCGTAAATCACCTGTTAACCAGAAGGTATCAATGTCTTCAGCACTGCCGATATCCTGGTTGCCGTAACCAGCCTCTGTTACCCAATGCTGCATGCGATCGTGCCCAACTCGACGAGCCAGCACCTGATAAAACCAAACGGCAGATAGCGGAAAGGCCGTGCGCATATTCAGGTCACGATTCCAGGCGGGAACAATGCGCTCCACCCCATCCCAGGTCAAAAGAGATAAGTCATTGTCGATAACGCCGGTTTCCAGGGAGATCAGCGAGTTGAGAATTTTGAAAGTTGAACCCGGCAAGAATGGTATGGCATTACGCTCCGTGTTGTGCTGGTAGCTGAGGTTTTGGCTCAAGTCGTAGATCACGATTGAGCCTTCCACCCCCAGGTCTTGAAAATGCTGAGCAAAGTCGGCTTGGACAGTTTCTGATGACTGAGCGACTTGCAGAGCAAGAGGTTTCGGTATATGTGTGGCAAGCGCAGGCTGTATGGAAAATGTGATTAGAGTACTGGCAATCACGGTGCTAAACCGATAAGTGGCGTAATTCATGGTAATCATTTCATCTATTTATGTTTCCGGGACTGCGTCGGGTTCCATAAACATGACTTCCCAAATGTGACCATCTAAGTCCTGGAAACCATGAGCATACATGAAGCCGTGATCTTGCGGGTCGTTGTAGGTAGTGCCGCCTGCGGTGAGGGCTTTGACCACAATGTCATCAACAGCAGCACGACTTTCTCTGGACAAGCACACCAGTACTTCGGTGGTTTTGGTGGCGTCGCAGATGGGGTTGGGGGTAAAGGTCTTGAACTTTTCCTCGGTCAACAGCATGACAAAGATGTCGTCGCTGACGATCATGCAGGTGGCTGTTTCGTCAGTAAATTGAGGGTTAAAGGTAAAGCCTAGATGGGTGAAAAACTCTATGGACTTCTGGAGGTTTTTGACGGGTAGGTTGACGAAGATTTTGGTTGCCATGATTTTTCCTCAAAAAATACATATCTACATTTCCAGGAACCCGGTCTCTCAGGTCTCGACGAGTGCGTTGGTAGTTCCGACAGAGACCGGGTTCCTCAACTCCGAGCTAGGCGCTCTGCTGCTTTTCCATCTCAGCCCGAAGACGGTGTTCCTGTTCTCTCAGTTCGGGGGTAAACGCTTCGCCGAAGGCCTCATCAGCAAAGACGGGTCGAATCTCGACTTCGCCGTCCTGAAAGGGGCTGCGCTTAATCCAGGTAATGGCTTCCTCCATCGATGCCACCTGCCAGATCCAGAAGCCCGCGACTAGTTCCTTGGTTTCGGTGAAGGGGCCATCGACGACGGTGCGGTTCTTTCCCGAAAACTGGACTCGTACTCCTTTGGCGCTGGGATGCAGGCCCTCCCCTGCCAGCATGACGCCAGCTTTGACCAGCTCTTCGTTGTACTGGCCCATTGCGGTCAAAATCTCTTTAGTCGGCATACCCCCAGCTTCGGACTCGGGGGTGGCTTTGACAAGAACTATAACTTTCATGGTGAAATCTCCTGTTGAATGAATTTTTGCTCAGCGCCAGAGTGAACAGAGTCTCATCTCTGGCTCTATTACCTAGTCGAATGGAGAACTTCCAAATCGACAGGCGATTCAATTTTTTAGGCCACAAGCATTCAAAAAAAGAGTCAGCCAGGGATTGAGCACCTTTTGCTGTTGTCAGGATGCTGCGCTCCGAAACGGCAAAGCCACCTCCATGCAGTCATCCTCTCCAGACTGACCATGCCAGATTTCGCGAGGTGAGTCGGCAATCTCGTAACCGTGATGGCGAATCCAGTCAAATACTGCGTCGTATCCGGCCAAAATTGCTGGAAATCGGCACTGATCTCCATAGAGCATCACATAGGCAACCTGTCCACTCGATAGCTCTCGTGAAGCAACATTTTCAACCTTTGCAGTTTGGCCTTCTACGGGTATGCATACCTCAATTGGTCCGTCGTCATCGTGATTGATGGGGCCGTGATAAATCCCAAACGGTGAGCCCGTTGCAGAATTTCTCTCGCCGACTAATGAATATAAGGTTTCCAGGCTGCTGCTGATATGCTCGTCAAGCCGCTCAACCGTGACACGATCGGTGAGGCTGAGAATCCGCTGTGGTTGAACTATCTTGACATTGACCTCAAGTGTCATAGCCGTTACCTCTTGCTTTACATAGGATATGAGCCCTGGAACCAACAGCCGACCCTGACTGATACGGTTTTCTTGTGCCTGCCAATAGCTGTGCACTAACGCTTCAGCCTCTATGGGCGTAGATGAAAGCACTTGCCGAATAATTGCTAGCGGCATGTCTATTTGGCGCATCATCCGAATCAACCTTGCTTCGCGCAACTGCTTCGCTTGGTAATAGCGGTAGCTTGATTCGGGATCAACGTAGCTGGGTTTGAGAATGCCTAGCTGATCGTAGAGGCGCAATGCCTTGATTGAAAGGCGAGAGGCACTAGAGAAACTGCCGATTGGAAGCAGGTTTTGCTGTTGATGGTTCATGTAGCAAGCATAAAGTCTGCCTAAAGGGAAGAGTCAACAGCCTATTTAGCAAGAGACAGTAAGTCGGCCTACAAGCTGTCTAAAAATCTACATGACAGATTATTCAGCGGTGAGAAAACGCCATGTACCATCGGACGATTGCTGCTGAGACGGCAACCATCACGCTGCCGCAAAGTAGTCCCTCAGCAAACCCATCTAATGTGCCTTGCAGCAGCATGGCATGGGCAACCGCAGTACCCACGATCGCCACTGCTAGGACACTGTGTAGAATTTGCCAATCTGAATAAACCAACTGTAGTTTATGTCGGGCAAAAGCCAGTATCATCGACAGCAGCAAGCACCAGAACGAGAGAACTCCAAGCCGTGAGTAGGTAGGCGCTGCCAGAATTAAAGCATCTCCAATATCATCGGGACTATAGAGATACAGCCCAACAATGTGTGCAATCACCAACCCAGTGACACTGATGCCCAAGATGCGATGCCAACCTAGGTTCTGCTGTCCAACGAACATGTTGAGCCATTTTGTAGGCAGTAGGACTTGCACCACCAATAAGCTCAAAGACAGCACACCCGCCAGTGTTCCTAAGACCCAGAGCGGTGCTCGTCCAACTTGTAATGGACTCGATGCCGCTAGTAGAGTAGGGAGGAGAACCAGAGTAGAAAGCACTATTTGTCCAAGCCTTCGTTGAAGGGATTTATTCATTAACTGGCTCCAGAACAAAATCAACAGTAAAGCTCGAAACATCTTCACTTTCCATTACTGAGCGTAGGAAAAGTGAGCGGTGGGCTCCATCGTCATAAGCAATGTGGACGTGTGGTTGTCCAAACTGGGATACCACGGGCGACGTCTCCAGCCGATAAAATCCATTTTCATCGGTCAAAACGCTGCCTCGATTACTGGGATCGCCCTCACCACCCCGTACTGTGTTCAGCCAAATCTGAATGGGGGCATTGCTTACAGGTTCACAAGTTCCCGCTTCTCGCACAGTCCCTTGAACAACTAAACCTGATCCAAGATTTTCAACAAGAGGCGCATTGGGAACATAGAAATTATCGCCACCTGGCATTGTTTCGGTCGCAACGCAGCCAGACGCAGCGGAGATTGAGCCGACAGGAGTAGGGGCTGAGAGGGATTGAGAACCGGGTCCGTTACGTTCACTGGTAAACAACACAGCACCGATAATTGTGGCTAAAGAGCCGAGTCCAATGATTGTCATCGCTCGACTTGATTGAGACTTAGAAATTCGATGAGTATCGCTGAGATCACTGTCGGGATGACGACTAGACTGGGTCGCTGTCTGGCAATCGCTAGGCTCAGGACTACGATTCATGAGTGTTATCTCCTTTGTGTTCAGAATTATTTGGTTCCAGATTGGTGAGAAAAGATGATGGAAAGATAACAACACTGGTCAACTCCAATCTTCTGACCCTCCCTGATCCGTTTTTTAGTTGCCTCTAGCATTTTGGGTCGCAGCCAAACCGGGTAGGCGCACTAACCCACTAAACTGCTTACCGGGATACCAGGGCATTTGAGCAAGGTTGCCAAAGCCAGGTAGGCTTTCCATGTGTTGCACCATGCGAGTACGCATCTCTTGATCGGGAAGTGGCTCTCTCATTGCCCCTAAGTTTTCAGCAACGTGAACAGGATTTGTCGTTGCAGGAATGGCGCAAGTAACAGCCGGATGGGAAATCACATACTTGAGGAAAAATTGTGCCCAATTCTCGCAGCCAATCTCACTCGCAAAGTCGGGAAGCGGTTGCCCCTGAACAACCTCAAACAAGCGCGCTTTTTCAAACGGCATATTGACCAGAACGGCAGTTCCCTGATCAGCCGCTGCTGGCAGGATTCGTTCTTCAACACCACGTTCAAAGATCGAATAGCGAACTTGCACGAAATCTAATTCACCATTTTCAATCCATTGAGCGATCGGGGCAGCATATAACGGCAGATCGTGATGAGTGACACCGAGATAACGAATTCTGCCGTCTTGCTTCCATTCCCGCAGAAGAGGGATGAGCATTTCTACATTCACTAAGCTATGAACTTGCATAGCCTCGATGCGATCACGGGACAATCGCTGCATTGACTGCTCAAGCTGACGCAGCGCATGGCTATCATCTCCCAGATAGTCACCTGTTGCCCAGATTTTGTTAGCAATGAACAAATCGTCCGTGATATTGAGGGCGGCTGCCAATTCACCGACATTGATTTCTGACATCCCGTATAGCGGTGAAACATCAATCATCCGCCCGCCGCCTTGCCAAAATTGACTCATCACCTCCTGAAGATGATTACGAGGTTGGTCAGATAAAACATCAAATGTCAGGAAGGTTCCCATTCCGATCACAGGTACAACTTCATTGGTGCGAGGAATGGATTTCGTGATTACTGGCGATGCTTGAGTAGAGTTAAACTGTCCCGTCGAGTTTTGAACAGTTTGATTGCGTTCTACTTGACTTTGAGCCGAGCGATCGCTACCCAACGCCAGGGATGTAAACGCCGTAGTCGCAGCACCCAAACCCATAGCTTTGATCACAGCGCGGCGTGAAAATGATTGCGAATTTGATGAGTGAGTGTGGTTTTTTTGCATGAGAACGACTCTACCTATAGATCAGAAAACCAATAGCTGACGCCAACGAACTACAGAATTTGCAGCTTGGCTTCTGGGTGAATAACACTATGTTTCAATCGTAGTCACTAAACCGGTAGTTGCTATTTCAGGTTAGATATGGCGTAATAACTCATAGTTATTACTAGCAATACTCATGGAGTTTCGCCAATTACAGTATTTCATCGCGGTAGCAGAAGAGCTGCATTTTGGTCGGGCTGCTGAGTCACTGCACTTAAGCCAACCTGCCCTGAGTAAACAGATTCAGGCATTGGAGAGCAGCCTGGAGATTCAACTGTTTGAACGAACCAAGCATTGGGTCAAGCTCACTCCAGCCGGACAAAATTTTTTAGAGACAGCCCGCCGTGTTCTGCACGATATCGAGGAAGGTATTCAGATTACTCGACAAATTGCTGACGGACATGCTGGCACGGTTAGGATTGGATTCACTGAGGCAACCCTATTCTGCCTTGCACCCAATATTCTAAAAATCTGTCGAGAAGAATATCCCCAGGTTAATCTTTTGCTAAGTAGCGGTGGAACAGAAACTCACGCTGAGGCTCTACGCACTCATCAAATCGATGTCGGGTTTGTCTATCTTCCGATTCGAGAACCGATGCTTGTCATCGAGCCACTGTTTGAAGAACACTACATTGCTGCCTTACCCGCATCACATCCGCTGGCCAAAAAACAATCCATTCCAATTCACGCTCTAGCCAACGAACCCCTTGTTTTTTATCCGCGATCGCTTGCGCCAGTACTGTATGCCAACTTTATTAAAAACTGTGAACAGGCTGGGTTTGTGCCCAAAATCGTACAAGAAGCCGAACTGGCTTAAACCAGATTGGGCTTGACTGCAGCAGGAGTTGGTATTACTTTCATTTTATCAGATGTGCAAACATTAAGTGCAAAAGGCGTTGTTTACCGGCCCTTAGAGGATGGTTTTCTAACTTTAAATTTAGCTTTAGCATGGAGGCGCATAGAATCATCCTCCGTTGTGCATGAAATCATCAGAATGATTCAAAGAATTGCACCGGCACTATGAGCTAAACGGAAAAACTGAGAAGGAGTTAGCCAATAATCAAGGCTCTTTTGGTACTATGGTGACAAGTTTTCCTAATCAGAAAAGCAGGCAAGCAAGCGCTTGCGGAAATTTCCAAAGTTTATAAACCCATAAGCTTGACGCTTAATCAACTTAATTCGATTATTAATTCCTTCCATCGGCCCACTTGTGGTTCGAGTGCGAAAATAGTTGCAAATGCCCTCTAAATGCTTGCGAATTGTCGCCGTCGCCTCACTATAAACTTTCTGGGCTCGAGTTAACCATTCCTCAAGATGCAGACTGCCACTCTCAACCGTTAAGGGACTCTCGTAGATGGCACGAAGTTCTTCTTTCGACTCGTAGGCTTTCCTCAAGCGTTTAGACCGTTGTAAAAGCTGCTCTAGTGTCTCTCTTTCAGACGGCATCAAATCAACACCATTTCTCAATAGGAGAAATTTACTACCTCGGTCAAAAACACCCACTTGTCTGCGAATCTTATTTAACTCCTTACTGGCTGCTTGCATGACATGAAACCTGTCAATCACCAGGGTGGCGTTAGGAAACACGTTCTCGACAACTTTGGGGAAGCCACCCCACATGTCAACGCTCACTTCCACAATCTGCTCACGCACCGCTATCGGTTGCTGCTCAAGGGCTGCAATGATGGCCAACTGCTGATGACTGTCAATTACTTCTAAGCGTCGCCCAGCCTCAAGATCCCCGACAACGGTGGCGAAGTTCCGATGTCCTTTACGATGACTGACTTCATCGATTCCGATGCGTTTTGCTCCAGCCCAACTCTCTTTTTTTTTATTTATACTGATGGTTAAAAATGCCTTCTACCCGGTCATAGGTGAGGCCTTCTATCCGGCTGACCTGCTCAATCGTAGTCAGTTGTACTTGTTGATAAATATACTCTTCGTATCGACGGGTATACTGTCGCCCTTTGTCTACATAGGGTAGTAATTCTGTGAAATATCGTTGACAAGAACGACAATAAAACTGCCGTCGCGGAATTTTTAAGTAAGTAGCTTGGCCAAAAATAGATAAATCACGTATTAATACGGGCCGACTCTGGTGCAATTCTCCACTCGCTTGTCCACAGTCAGGACAAGCGGCAGTATCGTTGAGTAATCGCAATGTCAGGAATACATCTCCGGTTTCCTGAATGCACTGCTCGACTGTTGCATGAGGAAAATTGGGCAACGTATCGATGTGGAAGTCCATAATGTCAGCACCCTCGACATGTAATCCATTATACGATTGACACCCTAGATCCGGAAGAGCCAAAGTCATAATAATCCACAAGCTCGATTATTTGATCAAGATCGTTCTTTAAACCTACGGACAGTTCTCTTTTATGGGCTTCGTTAGCAATAAATTTATTGAATGCCAACTGATCTTTCGCTGTTAAATTAAAACCTGAATTATTGGTGTATCCATCCATGTTGTCAGGTTCAACCCCATCACACCCTTTTTTCCTTGCCAAATCTAAACGAGATTTCATGATTTTGTGAACATTAGTTGAGCGAATATCCAACCAGCGCTCATCCTCCCAGCCATTAAGAGTGCTCCCTAATTCTTCAGGTAGAAATTGGTCTTTATCCTCTCGAAAGTCCTCATACGAACCAGCAGAGAAATAGCAGACTACTTTTTTACCAGATGCTTGCAGTTCTTGAATTGTTACCAAGGGGGTATTGAAGAGGTCAACATCATATATTTCAACTGCATATGAAGTATTGATAGTTCCTGCTAGTTGCCATTGCCATGTTACGAATACTACAGGGCGATACCAGTCACCCTCTGTAACTGATGGAACATCTGGATTCAAAATTGTGTTATTTTCATTGTTTGACTCATCTTTACAACCAGCGATTGCAATCATCATTAAAGCAAAAACCACTGTAAAAATAACTTTCATATTACCTCCCCTTCGGCACCTAGCGACCCAAGCTCAGCGGCGGCAGATAACCTCTGCATCACCACCGAGATCTCTCAACCGTCCGGCTGCACCAGGGTTGTTATGCGGCGCTTCTACAAAAGCTAAAATGCTTGACTATAAAACTTCTTCAGCTAAAAGTTGCCCCTTAACCCGTTCGTATTCATCCTCAAGAAGCCAGTCTTGGGCTGTTTCATAATTGGAGTGAACCACTACGAGTTTGTATTCCAATGCAGGGTTGAAGATACGACAAGTGCCGTCCTGATCACCCACAAGCATAAGAATCTTAGGTGGAAAAAGAACGGGATCAACCCAGAGTTCCAGGAATTTCCAAGTTTTAGCTTGTTCTGCGAGGGCTAATGCGTGGGATTGCATGATATTCACCTGTTGTCTTCACGACTTTGATCTCACCGTAGTAAAGTGGGATTTGACTGCCATCTGCCTTAATTATGTAACCGATTGGCTCTGAAAAGTAGAGTCCATATCGCTCGTAATCATCGTCTTCATCTCCTACCCCGGTTTGCTCTCCGCCTGTGATAATAGCCTGCGTGACTCGTTCTAGGGTTTCGCGATCGTTGAATACGTGCGCTCTGCCTTCTCTCCGGAGCAATCGTTGGACTTGAGGGGTATTCGGTAAATGGCGATCGCTCAGGCTTGGTCGGGGATCTGGAGTGATATCTCGGTCAATTCCGCTCATGGATTGGGCGATCGCACATTAATTTCAGAACCATCATTGTAAGCAATTGTGCGGGTTGCCAAACCTGTAGGGGTTGTGGAGCGGACTTCATTATAATGCATTCGTACAGCAGATACCTTGCTGTCATGTCTGCTCAGGCAAGCCGAGATCTCCATAGGCACTTGCAATGACAACAACATAGCCGTCCGGATCACGAAGCCAAACTTCACGATGGTTGGCATTGGGATTCACTTTTGGCGCTTCAAGAACCTGTGCAGCGTGCAACTGAATCCGGCGAAGTGTTTCATCAAAGCTATCAGTTTGGAACCAGAGCACAACTCCGTTTCCATAAGGTTGATACTCGGAATTACCTAAATGTGGATGTTCATGTATATCCCAATGATGGAGTTGCATGATCATCTGACCATCAAACACAAGTCTTTCATATTCAGAGCCACCATGACCACTTTGACACCCAAGTATTGCTTGATACCACAAACTACTTACTTCAATATCCCGAACTGCGATCAGTGGCTGCGGATTCATCGGTTGCTCCATTAGGTTTACTCCCCAAGTATCGCCGATAACTGGAGCCGCATAACGTTACTATTCAGCGGCGGTAAATAACCTCGCATCTACACCAGCGGCTTGAGGCAGTCCGCTGCAACAGCGTTGTTGTGATGCGCGAACAACTCAACTTTGCTACAGAATATCCGACTCTCGTTTTGACACACTGGATTGATAGGAAAACTTAAAAGTTAAGATTGGTCGTTAACTATCTTGACAATACAGTATGTACAAATTTGCTGCGGCTTCAGAGAATGAACTCATCGTATTTGGCTCTGCTCGGCCCGGATACACCAACAAACAAGTCAATCAGTGGATCGATTTCATGCAGAATCAAGGCATTCAGCGCGTCTGCTGTTTATTGCCCGAAACTCGACTAACTTGCTATTCAAATTTGCTTGGCGCTTATCGAAAAGTCTTCGGACTCGATCAAGTCTGTTGGGCACCGATCGAGGATTTTAACTTGGCGGTACCCGAAATTCTTGTTTGCCAGATTTTGCCTTTTTTAACCATTGCCAACCAAAAGAATGAGAAGGTGGTTGTTCATTGCTCCGGCGGAATTGGCCGTACAGGACATATTTTAGTAGCATGGCTCATAGCTGGATGCGGATTCTCCAAGAAATCGGCGATCACTGCCGTCAAGCAAACTGGGAGAAATCCTTACGAAGCTGTAATCGCAGCCCCATTCAAAGGTCGAAATCCTTGGGAAGTTGCTGCGAAACTTAATACCCTCCTGGATGAGTGTGATCGTTTCAGAAACAAGCTGATCTAGCCTGATACCGAGCACCAACCAATACGTTTCAAACTACTGTCCCTACCGACAAACTGAGCGGCACAACAAGTTATTGGATCGATCTAATCTGCCCATCTACCTCGATCGGGGTAGATGGGCAGATTATTCGCCGTCTAATCCCCCCCTAGAGGGAAGATGGGCAGCAGATAATCTGCATAATAGCCGTTTCAGGGGTTAGATGGGCAGCGAAGATCTGCATATCTTCTATTTCCACATTGGGGTGGGTGTGGGGTGCAAAGTCTACTGGGTAGTCAGTTAGGCTGCCCTCTTCTTGATAGGTTCCCTACGGTTGCCGAAGAGCGTCTGTACCAGTACCTTTTTTGACTAAGCCGTTTGAACCGAGCGGCGGCAATGCAGAACTCGAAAATCTTGACGCTGTCCGTGGATGTTACGAGCACCCCCAAAAAGCTAGCCCCTCAGGCATCTTGACCCCAAGGATCTAACACAGTATCTACCCTGAGGATGTGTCAGGCAATCAGCCAGTGTGCTGTTACCACCGGACGGAACTCCAGCCATTTTGGCAAGCGCATCAGATGCGCCAGCGCGTTCCATCCCCATCGGGAACGTCATCATTTCGACGTTGGGATCTGGCGAGTTCAACCGCTCAAGTTTGACAGCGAGAACGGTTTCGTAAAATTTCGTCGCCCGATCCATGTCTTGCCCATAGATCTCGAACCAACTAACTGGGTTAAATTCCATAGTGTCCTCGCTTAACAATTCCAGCCAGACGAAGAAATAGCAGTCAGTTTCCCGATCGCGGAGCCAGGTCATCCCTTTGCCGCCCGCTCGATCTCAGCGATGTCGATCTTTACCATCTGCATCATGGCCTCCTGGGCTCGGCGAGCCCGTTCTCTATCGGGGTCGTTCAGCAATTCCATCAGTCGGGTCGGCACAATCTGCCAGGAAAGCCCCCAGCGATCTTTGATCCAGCCGCAGGCAACTTCTGAGCCACCATCCGCAAAGGCAGCCCACAGTCGATCCACTTCAGCCTGGTTTTCGCAGTAGATCTGAAACGACACGGCTTCGGTGAAGGGAAACTGCGGGCCACCGTTCAGCCCCATATATTTCGCCCCAGCCAGGGTGAAATCGACGGTCAGCACGGTACCGGCGGGGCCGCTGGGTGTGTCAGCCGGTGATTTCAAGACGCCATCAATGCTGGAATCGGGCAGCAGTGAAACATAAAACTGGGCGGCGGCTTCAGCGTCGCCATCAAACCATAGACAGGGAACAACTTTCTGCATGATGTTCAGTCCAAATAAGTGGGATAACAGGTTCGTAGATTTGTTCAGCCAGGGTCATACGAAATCCGTTTTGGTAAACCCCGATTCATAATCAGGAACCCTGTAGGGGCGTAGCATGCTACGCCCCTACAAACCGGGGATATTCAGTCAGGATTTGGTATCAGGTATCGGCGCAATCGTCGCTGCCCTCAAACGACATGGGCACCGAAACGTGTTCGTGAATGATTTGCCAGCCGGTTTCGCTCCGCTGGCAAGCCGCTGTCATTCGCATCCGCAGTTGGGCTGCAGGATGATCGGGCACGACGCCCTCAAAGTGGGAGAGCCAGTGGGCCAAGGCCAAATCGCCGCTAACGGTGATGGTCATCTCGGCCTGTTCAATGCCCGTCATCTCCGGCATGTAGGGCAGACAGGTTCCCCACATTTGGCGGCAGGCGTCGATGCCGTTGAGCGTAAGGGGCGGTTTCACGTCAAAAATGACGACTTGTGGGTCGTAATGGGCCACGATGCCCTCCAAGTCTTTGGTGCAGATAGCGCGGGTGTGAGCCTCGATGAGCTGGCGAATCTGGGTTTCGCTTTGGGTTTTTGGGGTGGTCGTAATCATGGTGTAAATCCTCATTGTTGGTTTTTAGAGGGACGCACTACCGTGCGCCCGTACCAGCGAGTGGAATTGGCATCCATTGCTCTCGCTTCTATGAATTAGTCGAATGGAGCATTTCTAAGTCGACAGGTCGGCGGTATTTTTTTCAAGACTTTCGGGAAGCCCTGAAAGCTCCATCACAGGCCGAATTTCGATGGTGCCTTTGTGGGCAGCGGGGATGCGTCCGGCGATGTTGATGGCTTCGTTGAGGTCGCGGGCATCGATCAAAAAGTAGCCGCCGAGCTGTTCGTGGGTTTCGGCAAAGGGGCCATCGGTGATGAGCTGTTTGCCCTGGCGCACGCGCACGCTGGTGGCGGTGGCAACGGGCTGCAGGGGAGACGCTCCGATAAACTGGCCGTTAGCCTGAAGCTGATGGGTGAGCTGGATCGATTCGGCGTAGCACTGTTCCTGTTCGTGCTCGGTCCAGGCAGTTTCGTCACTGTAAACAAGCAGCATGTATTTCATAGTTGGGCTCCTGGGTTGGTGGTGTTTATGGTTTCGCTTATAGGTGAGCGATAAAGTCTGGTGACTCTTGCCACCGATCATTCAGGCCATCCACATAGGTGATTGGGATCGTTGACAATTCCGCTTCAGTGACGCCCTCAAGGCAGCCGATGTTGATGCCGTACATCTGGCCGATGGGCGTTTCGTTGCCGACCCCGAAAGCGCGGACACCGCAGCGCTTACAAAAGAAGTGCTGATTCTTTCGGGTATTGAACAGATACTCGGTCAAGTCTGTGTTGCCCGTTATCAGACGAAAAGCGTCTGGTTGGGCAACGGCTACCCAGAACCGAGTGCGCCGACAAATCGAGCAGTTGCACCGATACGTGTTTTGGGCGAGATCGAGGTCGGCTTCGAATTTGACCGCACCACAGTGACAACTCCCCTTGTAGGTTTTCAGCAATGTTTTAACCCTCATCTAAACGAAAAATTGGTGATATTCGGTTGCGGAGAATGGCGACAAGGGCGCAAGCCTTGCGCCCCTACCGCCCCTATCTTCCCTACCGTCTTCCTCTCTGTATCTCCGTGTCATCCATAAGTGGGCTGCTGCGGCCAGCCGGGGGGGGAGTCTTCAAAGTCTTCCTGGCGACCGTAGGGGGTGATATCCAGTAGGCTGTAGCTGTCGGTCAAGTTTTCAACCCCGCGACCATAGGTGGAGTAGGCGTGAAAGACCTGGTCATCTAGCTGGAAGAATACACTCATGCCATGACACTCGCCTTTGAAATCGGATCTTCCTAGATTGGCCTCCAGTTCTGCTTGATCGCGGTAGTTGTATTCAATCGGCGCGACAGATTCGTCTTGGGTGACGTGAAAGTCATAGTTGAAGTCGCTGTGGAAGGAGGAAAACCAGGGCCAAGGCCAGCCCTGGGCAGCTTTGTAGCGTTCTAGTTTTTCTAGCGGGGCGCGGGAGATCAGCACAAAGGTGGTGTTGCGTTCGGCCAGCATACTCAGGTCGCCCAGAGCACTCACGAGCCCGGTGCAGCCCATGCAGCCTTTCTCCCAGGCGGGGTCAAACATGAAATGATAGACAATCAGCTGACGGCGGCCCTCGAATAGATCGAGCAGGCTGGTTTTACCTTGGGGGCCGTCGAAGACATAGGGTTTTTCGAGCTGGACCATGGGCAGTCGCCGCCGCTGAGCATTGACGCGATCGCTTTGTTTAGTCAGCGCCTTCTCCTCAGCCAAGAGCTGTTTTCGCTCCTTGAGCCAGTCCTCTCGCGAAACTATAGGTGGATGGGCGATCGGGGTACTTGGCATGATGTTGTCTCCTTAGCGTTCATCGTCCGTTCTATGGGAACGACCTGACGTGGCTTCGAAATAGTGACCTTCACTAAGTAGTCGTTTAGAGCGAGCGCAAATCGACAAGAGCGCGAAAAAACTTTTCAGCCCAGTTCTTGTAGGCATTTTCTGGGAAGACGGCATGGGCCAGATGGACGTCGTTTGGGCATCGGTCTGATACGGTGATTAGGCGTCTGAAATTAGCGATCGCACCCATTGCCGCAGAGCCTGTTCCGCTTCTACCTCGTCCCGACGAGCGGCGGCTAAAAATTCGTAGAGTTTTGCTTTAGGCACCTGCGGAAATGTAGGGCTGGCGTCTACTTCGTGGTACTCGCGATCGCGCAGCTCGTAAATCCGCCACACCTCACCGTTGTATCGCCAAAATTCTGGAACACCCAGGCCAGCATAGAGCGCTGGTTTATCAATGTCGGTGTGGGTGATATCAACCTCGACAATTAAATCGGGCGGCGGGTCTTGGTCGAGGTCAACCATTCGGCCCGCCACCAGTGGCTGATTTTGAATGTAGTAGGCATTGTCAGGCTCAGCCGCCCGCTCCAATTCCTCTTGCTCTAGGGTCGTGGAGCCCATCGTTTTGAGCTTCATCCCCAACTCCACCACCAATATCCAAATGAATTTCTCAATCATCCGCGCAGAGAATTCGTGGATTTCCAGCGGCATGGTAACTTCTAGCGTCCCCTTTAGATAAGTGAAGTGAATATTACGATTGTCTCCATTGCGGCTGAGGATGTCTCGCAGGGTTTGATAACGCTGCCAGTCGAGCGAATGAAACAACAATCGGCGTTCGCCAATGGGTTGTGGTATCGGCTGAGGAACAATGGGGGCGACACTAACCATAGGATTGAGAAAGGACGCTAATGCCTCTTATGCTAACGGCTGCAGAGTCTAGCGTGATAGTTCGTTATGGTAAGCCTGCGAATGGCCCTGCGCTCATCCACCAGCCTCTCGTAGGATAGCTTTGCTAAAGATGCGAATTACGGAAAATATCGATAGAACTCTCGCGATGCAAGACTCGCCCAAAGAGGACGGTGTCGCCCTTCACTCTGGCTGCTCCAGAATGGCAAAGATCGTTTCTCGGCTGACGGGTTCAGAGTCTTTGCCCTCGTCAATCGCTTTGATCATGGCAAGGTCTTCCAAGGCTTCAATAATTAGCTCTTGAAAAAGCTCCCGCCGCTCTTGAAAGATTTCGAGTATGGTGGCCTTCATGACGTCTTTGAGCCGGTCTTCATTCAGGCTAGGTTTGGCCATGGGCAGTCTCATCCTTGTAAGAGGTACTGGGTCTACTCTGTACTAGGTGCGATCGCGTTGTCGCGTCAGCCCAGTTCTCGCAGGCGGTTTTCCAGGAAGCGGCGCTCGGGCGCTTGTTTTGTAAGCGCTAGGGCCTGCTGGTAGGCGTCTCTGGCTGCGGTCACCTGCCCGAGTCGCCGACAGAGATCGGCGCGGGCGGCATGGGCCAGATGGTAGCTCTGCAATTGGCCCTGTTCCAGCAGCGCATCCACCAGCTTTAGTCCCTCGGCGGGGCCATCCCGCATGGCGATCGCTACGGCTCGATTCAGCGCCACGATCGGGGAAGGGTTGAGCTGGGCCAGCACGTCATACCAGGCGACGATCTGAGGCCAGGCCGTTTCTGCGGTGCTGGGGGTCTGGGCGTGGATGGCTGCGATCGCCGCCTGCACCGAATACACCCCAAACCGGCCTGACGCCAGTACCTGCTGCACCAGGGCTCGACCTTCAGCAATCTGGTCGGCGTCCCACAGAGAGCGATCCTGGTCTTCCAGTAAAACCAAATCGCCCGTAGGAGAGGTGCGTGCTTCTCGCCGAGATTCTTGCAGCAGCATCAGGGCCAGCAGGCCCATGACTTCTGAGTCCGGCAGCAGCTCCATCAGCAGCCGTCCTAGGCGAATCGCCTCTTCGGCAAGCGTTGCCCGCGTCACGGCTGGCCCGGAGGACGCCGCGTAGCCCTCGTTAAACACGAGATAGATCACCTGTAGGACGGTTTCGAGGCGATCGGGCAGGTCAGCCTTCGAGGGCACTTCGTAGGGAATGCCCGCGTCGCGAATCTTGGCCTTGGCCCGCACAATTCGCTGGGCCAGGGTGGAGGGAGAGACCAGGAAAGCACTGGCAATTTCTTCGGTGGTCAAGCCGCAGACTTCCCGCAGGGTCAGCGCCACCTGAGCTTCGGCGGCCAGAGCGGGATGGCAGCAGGTGAAAATGAGCCGCAGGCGATCGTCCTCCACCTGGCTATCATCGGCGATCTCGTTCGAAGTAGCTTCGGTGTTCAGTTTTGACGCTAACTCCCCCAGAGAAGCATCAAACCGGGTGCGGCGACGCAGGGTGTCAATCGCTTTGAACCGTCCGGTAGACACTAGCCAGGCGTATGGGTTGGCGGGTAATCCCGACCGGGGCCACTTTTCGGCAGCGACGGCAAAGGCATCGTGGAGGGCTTCTTCGGCGAGGTCAAAGTTGCCCAGCAGACGAATCAGGGTGGCAAACACCCGCCGCGACTCGGTGCGGTAGAGAGCCTCTACGGCCTGATGGATGTTGGGGACAGTGGTTTTGGCCATGGCTGAGGCCCGTGTTTTGGCGAGTTGAATGTTATAGTATAATTGTACTGTGCGGTTATCGTTCCACGACTCTTACAGCCTAAACAGCAGGCTCAGAAGTCGACTTAACGAGTCAACTAAATGTTGCGAAACCCAAGTAGTGCTCCCTGCCTCCTTAGCTCCAACGAGCAGCCCTGACCGGAAGGAACGGTGTAGCGAAGAGGCCAGAGGCGCAGCTTAGGTGATAGCCGTAACCACCATCGGGGGTAAAATCAGTCATTATGAAGAAACGTAATAGTGTCTTTGTACCGATTTGACCTATGGGCGACTTCAACATTCAGGCTCCGTTTGAACCCACGGGTGACCAGCCCAAGGCGATCGCGGGGCTGACCAAGTTCCTGCAAGACCAAACTAAGTACCAGACCCTCCTGGGGGCCACCGGCACGGGCAAAACCCACACCATCGCCCGCGTCATCAACAACATCGGCAAGCCCGCCCTGGTGCTGGCCCACAACAAAACCCTGGCGGCGCAGCTCTGCAACGAGCTGCGCGAGTTTTTCCCCGACAACGCCGTCGAGTACTTTATTAGCTATTACGACTACTACCAGCCCGAGGCCTACATTCCCACCACCGACACCTACATCGCCAAAACGGCGTCGATCAACGACGAGATCGACATGCTGCGGCACTCGGCCACCCGCTCCCTGTTTGAGCGCAAGGACGTGATTGTGGTCGCCTCGATCAGCTGCATCTACGGCCTGGGGATTCCGTCGGAGTACCTGAAGGCCTCGATTCCGCTGAAAGTGGGCATGGAGGTTAACCAGCGCCAGGTGCTGCGCGATCTGGCCTCGATTCAGTACTCTCGCAACGACCTGGATCTGGGTCGGGGCAAGTTTCGGGTCAAGGGCGATGTGCTGGAGATCGGCCCCGCCTACGAAGACCGCATCATTCGAGTCGAGTTCTTTGGCGACGAGATCGACGCCGTGCGCTACGTTGACCCGATCACCGGGGCCACCCTGCAGAGCATGGATGGCGTCAGCATTTACCCGGCCAAGCACTTTGTCACCCCCGACGAGCGCATCGATGAAGCCTGCCAGGCGATCCAGGACGAGCTGAAGGAGCGGCTAGAGGTTCTGGAAAAAGAAGGTAAATTGCTTGAAGCCCAGCGGCTGGAGCAGCGCACCCGCTACGACCTGGAGATGATCCGCGAGGTGGGCTACTGCAACGGGGTGGAAAACTACGCCCGCCACCTGGCCGGTCGCCAGGCCGGGTCGCCGCCGGAGTGCCTGCTCGACTACTTTCCTAAAGACTGGCTACTGGTAATCGATGAGTCCCACGTCACCATTCCACAGATTCACGGCATGTACAACGGCGATCGCAGCCGCAAGATGGTGCTGATCGACCACGGCTTTCGGCTGCCCAGCGCCGCCGACAACCGCCCCCTCAAGGCGGAAGAGTTTTGGGACAAGGTGAACCAGTGCATCTTTGTCTCGGCCACCCCCGGCAACTGGGAGTTTGAGATCTCCGAGGGCAAAGTAGTCGAGCAGATTATTCGCCCCACCGGGGTGCTCGACCCCGAGATCTTTGTGCGCCCCACCGATGGGCAGATCGACGACCTGCTGGGCGAAGTGCGCGAGCGGGCCGCCAAGCAGGAGCGGGTGCTGATCACCACCCTGACCAAGCGCATGGCCGAAGATTTGACCGACTACTTTGAAGAGCACGGGGTGCGGGTGCGCTACCTGCACTCCGAGATTCACTCCATCGAGCGCATCGAGATCATTCAGGATCTGCGGGAAGGTCTCTACGACGTGCTGGTGGGGGTCAACCTGCTGCGGGAGGGGCTCGACCTGCCGGAGGTTTCTCTGGTAGCGATTTTGGATGCGGATAAAGAGGGGTTCCTGCGGGCAGAACGCTCTTTGATTCAAACCATCGGTCGCGCTGCCCGCCACGTCCAGGGGCAGGCGATTCTCTACGCCGACAATTTGACCGACAGCATGGCTAGAGCCATCAGCGAAACCGAGCGCCGCCGCGCCATCCAAACCGCCCACAATGAGGCGAACGGTATTACGCCTACCTCGATCATTCGCCGCAACAGCAACTCGATTCTGTCGTTCCTCGAAGTCTCGCGCCGCCTCAACGCCCACGAGTTGGAAGAGGTCTATGAGCACAAAGATGAGCTGCCCCTGGAGGAGATTCCAGAATTCATCGGCCAGCTCGAAAAGCAGATGAAAGAAGCGGCCAAAAACCTCGACTTTGAGGAGGCGGCTAAGTACCGCGATCGCATCAAAACCCTGCGCGATCAGCTCTTAGGCAAGCGATCCTAAGGTAGTTTAGATATTAAGTTTTGGCGGATCTCTGACTACCCAGCCCCCATGGTTCAAACCAGGCCCCTCACATTTGCTGACTATCTGGCCTACGCCGATGGTACCGATATCTGCTACGAACTGGTTAGGGGTTACCTCGTTGCCATGACACCGCCAACCTGGCAGCATCTACTCATTGCGCGCTATCTAGAACGTATTTTTACCGCCGCTATTGAATCAATCGGCGAAGATTGGATTGCGGTACAGGGCGCTGGACAGCAGATTGATGAGGAGACCTCTCGTTTACCTGACGTTATGGTCGTCCCCATGTCAGCCATCCAAGACGCGGGGGAGAGTACCGCCATTTTGCAGGTGGCCGCTATTTTAGCGGTTGAAATCGTCAGTCCTAGCTCCGTTGCCGATGACTACCTGCACAAACTGGCAGAATACGAAGCCAAAGGCATTCTCGAAAGGATGCACCTTCGTATCCAGCCGACATAGGTTTGCTCGGTTCGGTAAGAGTAGTGCTTTAGGCGAATCGCGTCGCGAACTTGGTCAAGGAGTTTTCTGGGTTGAGATTCCATAGGGAGGATGCAGTAAGACTAATGTACTAAATGCTACACCTTAAGTCTCCGTACCCCAGATAAAGATTTGCTGAAGCTATCTGCATAACACCCCACAGAAGGTCTACTATGCGGAGCAAGATCGGCATAGTACCCTGTCACGGGGTAGTTATTAAGACGTTAATCTGCATAACACCTCCATATGGGGAGATAGCCCGATCAAAATCTGCATAACACCCTATTTTGGGGATTTATGCCGACAGTTTTCAGCCTAACCTCCCCTCTTGGAGGCGATATTCGACTCAAGATCTGGCTAACTATCCTGACCAGGGGTGTTATGCGGAGTACAGAGGGAAAAGCAGGCTAAACAGTAGTTGGGCTGCTTAAGGTGTCGGTTAGGGAAGTAACCTAAAGCTTGTCTATTGGTACGCAGTGTTACGTCATCTCAAAATCATTTGTTGAATGCTACCTTGGGGTTGATCATATCTTTTCAAACCCATGTCAAAGATTAACCTAGAGACTTTCGACCTGACGCAACTTCCAAGTGCAGAAGATGATGCCTTTGAATTCAAATCGAGTAGTACTTCACTCGAAGCACTCAAGAAGAAACTAAGCTGTGCAGTGTCAGGCTTTGCAAATTCTGGAGGTGGATACTTTATTGTTGGCGTTGATGGTAATGGAGAAGCAGATGGTGGATTACCTCTAAAAAATGGAAAACAGGATTTACGTGATTGGGCTGATCAAGTTATTAATCAAGTGGAACCAGTTCCTAGGTATGACATCAAACTAATCCATGATTCAATGGGACAAGGTACTATCCAGCCAGGTTCAGTCGTTTTAGTAGTTGGTATTCATGAAAGTTATGCTGGGCCACATATGGCTCCAGATAATCACTATTACATTCGAGCAGGTGCTCATACAATCAAAGCCAAACATTTTATTGTCGATGCCATTTGGGCTAAGAGGCACTTTTCAAAGCCGCGATTGACACATCTATTTCGTCTGAAACCAGGCAAAGAAGAAGCTATACAACTTGGAATTCTTGCACTTACTGATTCACCAGCAGTTGATATCAAAATTGACGTTTCGCCTTTGCCTCAGATGATCCAACATTGTGAGAGCCTTTTCCCTCTTCAGGCATCAATTATTGATCGAAATAATCCGTTCTTTTTTGATGTGACAACCTACGTTGAAGCCAAAGAACGTTTTGGGGATGATGTATATCTTGAAGTGGAGTATTGTGATCTTGCTGGAAATTTTTACACTTATAAATCCAAAGTTGAAGTTACCGGATCAGTCCCGCCAATTTCTATTGGAAATGATAATCCTGCCAAGATGGTAAAAGCGCTTGAATTGATTAATAAGGCACTATTGCAACTTACAGCTTCACGCGAGAATGCAGCTAAACCTAGCCTTGTTCTATCCAAGCCGCCAGAAAGCATATTCATAGACGTTGAGAAGTTGATTCCTGAGCTTCTAGCAGAGATGAGAAATGATCTGTTTGAACACCCATTTGCACGAGAGCTTATTCTCATGCCCAAAGGTGCAGTTTATAACGGAGACCCTAACAATTTAATTCTTGAGTATTATTTTGAAAATCACACTTGGTTGAGAAGCAAGATGAGGATCTTGGAGAATTATGCTTTAATTTATGAAATTACTTACAATAGCACTCCCCGTTTTGTTATCTCTGAGGAGCTTGCTGCTTATTTAATAAGCAGTCAAACAAAATAGCTTATCTCTATACCCGTCTTTTCCAGCAGCCCAACACTGCGCTGCAACGGACGGACAACAGATCTCGGTGGTGTCTCAGAGGTTGTCTGCCGCCGTTGAGCTTCACCGTTAGCACCCAAGGAAGTATCGGAATAATAAGATGATCGAAGAACTATACTCAGTTATAGAAGAAAAGTATTTTTCATCAGGCGACTTCAATGGAATGCCAATTTATGGATTGGAAGGCATCTTTGATATTAACGATGAAGCTTTTAAAGCTTCGATTCGGCAGGCTATCGAAGATGAAATCTTGACTGCTCGCTTTGAGGGTAACCCTCATATAAGAGCTTTTTCAAAAATTCCAAAAGATAAAGTACTTGAGGGATTCGATGCCGCAGAATACCCCGGTCACACATGCCTATACCCTCATGAAAAAAAGCTGGCTAGCTCGGAGAAATTAGCCGCATATAGTGAAGCACCCTACGAAATGGAGCTTGCCAAAGGTGCTGGTCAACTCGACTTTAGAACTTTTGATTTGTCAGTTTTGGAATATTACCGAAACGATCCTCGCTATTCATATAACACCGACTTCATCCATGGACAAATATGCATCACTGATGAATATTTCGAGTCTGATAGTGTCCCAGAACATGATCAGGTACTGCTTCAAACATTTGGCTTTGCCTACGACGATGATCTAAACAGATATGTCGCAGTATTTTTGCGATACCTTGGGAATCTCAGTCCTGAGCATCAGAAGGTTTGGGCAGCAAAGGAAGTAAAAGGAGATATTAAGCTACACCCTGATTATTACGCTTCAAGTATATTGGGTTCGTGGGGCACTCGAATGTCCATTTTCAGAGCATTTACTGAAGAATTAAAAATCATCAATGAAATGAGTGCCTTGATCGGAAAGCCTGCTCTCTTTCGAAATAGCTACGATGAAGAAACACCCAAAGAGTTTGGCTTTCTTTTGCGCCCTACACATGCTGAATTTAATAACTTTGTGCTGTTATTGGATAAAATGATGTCCGACAACATCAACAAAAAATTCTTTGAAGACGATGTGGAGCTGGAGGATGAGGAAGAGAGGGACGATGGAAAAATCGTCGTAAAGCCTAAAGGCACTATACAAATCCTTGAAGCGTGGGTTAATAAATATTTCAAGCCCTCAGACCCGACGCCAATTGAAGAAATGATGAAAACCTTTAGAAAGGTGAGGCAGCTCCGTCAAAAGCCAGCTCACAAAGTCAATATTGATTCTTTTGATCAGGAGCTATTCAAAAAGCAGAGAGAAATTGTTGTAAATGCCTATGACTCAGTCCGAACATTAAGACAAATTCTGGCAAATCATCCAAAAGTCAGAGCGAATCCGCCAAAGATAAACGAGCAGCTATTTAATGGGGAAATATGGGACATATAAATGTGCTAACAAGCGGCTGCTGTCGGACTGGTAAAAGCTCCGGCTTCGCCTCCACTTTTACCAGCCGCAGAGCCGGGCGTTATGTAGCTTGGTTACTTGCTGTGGCAATAGTATAAGAACGGGGTCTTAAGGGTGAGGTTCAAGAATTGCGTCTGAGTCTAGCCAAGCCAAACATCGAGCCCAACGTCAAGATTTGGCGACCTGATGGGAGTGCCTATGAGCTACTCAGTGCTTCTGGAATTACCACCTCAATGCCGCGACAGATATTTCAGGAGTATCTGATTGGCGTCATTGAACAAGGACAGGCGAATTTTACTTATCGGGGAGAGAAATTTTACATTGGCGGTGGGAGTTTGCTGCTCATCCAGCCAGGAGAACCCTTCGCCGGTCAAGGGAGCCCTGAGCATCCCCGTACATTTCGGATGCTTCATACCAGTCCCCAATTCCTTCAGCGATTAATCTCAGACTTGACAGAGCGAGAGGCGCAATTACCCCACTTCAACCAACCCATTGAACTGAATCCGAGCATCATTCAGGCATTCTCCCGCATTCATCGCGCTTTGGAAATGCCGCATTCTCGCTTAGAGCGGGATAGTTGGCTGCTAAAAATAACTGCTTTGTTGCTTCAGCACTGCATTGTTGAGCCACCTCAGTTACCGCCTTCTCGTCGAGAGAGCGATCGCGTTAAGCAAGTGCGCAGCTTTCTCATGGAAAGGTTTACGGAAAACGTCTCCCTAGAGGAGCTTTCAGCCTTGGTCAACCTCAGTCCCTTCCGGCTCAATCGCGTATTTTCTCAAGAGGTTGGTGTCCCACCCCATGCGTTTCTTAATCAGGTGCGGGTTTGGCAGGCAAAAGCGCAGTTAGCGAGAGGCATCCCAATCGCACAAGTGGCAGTCGAAACAGGTTTTTACGATCAAGCCCATCTAACCCGGCATTTCAAGCGACTTTTAGGCTATACGCCTGGAATTATACAAGGCGGCAAGAACGTACAATCACCCCCTTTGACTTGAACTCTAAGATAGTGATATCAAGCATTTGAGATGCAGGAGTTCAGACGAAATGAGTCAACTCTCCAATCAACTCGATCACTATCGGTTACTAGGGCGTTCGGGATTACGGGTGTCACCGCTTTGTCTAGGTACAATGACTTTTGGCAACAGCTGGGGGTGGGGGGCTGATGTTGACGAATCTCAGCGGATGCTGGATGTGTACGCTGATCTGGGCGGCAATTTCATTGATACGGCCAATGAATACACCGACGGAGAAAGCGAATCCATTCTCGGGAGCGTCCTACAGGGGCGGCGGGAGCGATTCGTGATTGCAACGAAGTTCGGTCTCTCTCGACGTGAAGGCGATCCAAATGGGGGAGGTGCCCATCGCAAATCCCTGAAGCGCGCTGTTGAGGATAGCCTTCGTCGCCTAAAAACTGACTACATTGATCTCTACTATCTGCACATATGGGATTGGCGCACACCGATTGAAGAAACTCTGGGCGCGATGAACGACCTCGTGCGCGAGGGGAAAGTCCTATATCTCGGCATGTCCGATGCGCCTGCGTGGAAAGTTGCAGAAGCCAATACTCTGGCACGCATGGCACATTGGTCACCGTTTGTAGCCTACCAAGGTCGCTACAACCTCATTGATCGCACATTAGAGCGTGATGTGCTGCCGATGTCTGTGGATCATGGGTTACAAACAGTCACCTGGCAAGCACTGGCTTCAGGGATTCTCACGGGCAAGTACGCTAAGGCTAATTCAACTAACGCCCCAGAAGAAGGAACCCGTAGCGGGATGGTGCAAGGCGCAGGTTGGCTAACTGACCGGGCATTGGCCATTGCCGCTGAGGTGAAATCTATTGCAGATGAGATTAATTCAACGTCTGCGGAGGTTGCGATTGCCTGGGTGTTGAGCCGGTTTGGTCGTCCCATTCCGATTCTAGGGGCGCGCACAGCGTCGCAACTTCAGGAAAACCTCAAAGCCGCGACACTCACTTTACCCGAAGAGACACTGTCGAGGCTGAGCAAAGTGTCTGCTTTTGAGTTGGGATTTCCACACGATTTTGCGTCCAGCGAAGCAGTCGCCGGAATTATCGATAAGGGGGTAACGGTTGAGCGGGGGCCGCAATTTGACTATAACCGCTGGCGATGAGCCATTAGTTGCCAACCAATGATAGGAGTAAATACCATGATTTTAATTACAGGTGCGACTGGCAATATTGGAAGCGCATTGGTTCAGCAATTTGCGACAGCAGGCATTCCAGCCAAAGCATTAGTGCGGTCGCCCGAAAAAGCAAAACAGATCACAGCTCCAAATATCGAGACTATTGTCGGCGACCTGGCTCAGCCAGAAGAGATGAGAACCGCCTTGCAAGGGGTGAAGAAGCTCTTTCTCCTATCTTCTCTGGATCCTCAAATACCTCAACTACAGCAGCAGGTCATTCAATCAGCGCAGAAAGCAGGGGTTGAGCATGTGGTTAAACTCTCGGTAGAAGGCGCTGACCCACAATCGAGTTTGAGCGTCAATCGCTGGCATGGAGAAGTTGAGCAGTATCTGGAGGCTTCAGGGCTGACGTGGACATTCCTTCGTCCGACTTACTTTATGCAAAATCTGCTAATGTCGGCATCGACGATTCGAGAGCAAAGCTGCTTATTTGCCACAGGCGATACGCTCACAGTTGCGATTGATGCAAGAGATATTGCTGCTGTGGCCTTAAAGGTTTTGACCCGTGGGGGACATGAGCAAAAACGCTACCACCTGACTGGGGCTGAAGTTTTGTCATTTAGTCAAATGCTGCAACAGCTTGGAGAGGTCTTAGGACGGGAAGTCAAACTCATTCAATTGTCGCCAGCAGACTATCGCCAGGGGATGATCAGCGCTGGAATACCTGATTGGTTGGTCAATTGTTTAACAGAGATGGGGAACGCACCCGCTCAGGTTCCCGTGATTGAAGATACGGTGTCTATGATTACGGGGCGATCGCCAATTTTATTCCAACAGTTCGCGGCAGATTACGCCGAGCAATTTCGTTAATTCGTGGCATTTTGCCAGGGAGGTCGCGATGAATAACAACTTATTTTCCAAGATGGCTTTTCTGTATGTCGGCTCTGCTGATTTCGAAGCTGATTTCGAGTTCTACCGCAACGTGCTCGGCGCTCAACTCGTTTGGGGATTTGATCGCTTTGGGGCAAAAGTTGCAGCATTCAAGTTGGGAGATAGTCCGTTAATCCTGATTGCCGACCATTTAAGCGCCCCCAGTATCATGCCAATTTTTGCAGTTGATGACTTGTCGAATGTAGTTGCCACACTAACCGCTAAAGGTTGGCAAGCAGAACGCGGACCAATGGAAATGCCCAATGGAACCTGCTACGTGTTCCATGATCCAAGTGGGAATCGATACGGCATTTTTGAAGATGTTCGACCTTTTGCTATGGAAAAGGCTTACCAAGATCCCACCAATACCCATCGTATTTTTTGAGGAGCTACGAATGAGCGCTATTGAAACCTATCTAGCAGCCTGGAACGTTGAAACATCTGAAGAAAGACAACGTTTGCTCCAAAGCTGTATGACAACCAATGCAATCTACATTGACCCACATGCGCCCGAACCGATTCAGGGAATCGATAGCATGCAAGCCTTAATTGAAAAATTCCGATCCCGTTTCGATCACAAGTTAATTGCAGAAGAGGAGATCGATGCACACCACAACGTGTTTCGACTCCGATGGAAATTACAGCAAGATAGTGGCGAGATACTATCGTGCGGGCTAATGGTGGGCGACTTAACCGATGCAGGAGTCATAAAACGGATTGTCCAGTTTGTCGATACTGTCGCTACATAACCAGCCTATTGCAGCGGACTGGCAAAGGTAATGGGTGTTGGGGCAAGAGTGATTGGCAGCCGCTGAACAGGATCGTTAGGCTGCTTCAGCCAAGTTTGCTGTTGGCATTCAAGCCCAAAGCACCTCAGAAAACTCTTGTAAGGCAGGATTTTGCAGCAATCGGCTGGGTATTTGGAGCAAGTTACAATGATAAAGCCTCCATTGCAAATGATCGGATTTGATGCCAACAGATAGTCAATCAAGGTGCTTGTATCAAATTAGCCACCGTCTAACGTATCAAATGTTACAATCTATTCATTTAGTTTGTATCGATGGTCGAACCCAGAATCTGTATGTGTTGGCAGGGCAAAACGAGGAAATTGAGTTTGAAGTTACTCCGAATGGGGAGGTGCTGTGATGAGTTCAGTTAACTATGCAGCAATGTCTTACCAAGAACTAAGGCGTTATTTTCTGACCCATCGAGATGATAATGCTGCTTTCCAGGCTTACTTAGCAAGGCGAAGAGAACGTTCCCTTCATGTCATCACGTCAGTTAACGATCTAGACTTCGATAGCAAAATTCAGGCATCTATTAGTCAGCAGATGGCAGAGTATCAGAGTGGCAACGCAGGCTAACATAAGCTCTGGTGCAGCGGATGGTTATTTGTTTGGACTACTCTAAAGAGCGATCGCCCTGGGGTTGGGCGCAGTGCAGCAGCAGTTGCCCATCTTGAATGTATAGATCTGCTGCCCTAATTCACATCTCTTAGACAGCACGGCTCAACTTGCTCTTGTTTCGGCGATCGCTCAGCACACTAGAATAGGGACGCCCCCTTAGTGCCAGCCCTGTGCTAGACCTAGCCAAATTATTTCCCTTTCCCCTCGATGATTTTCAGCATGAGGCCATAGACGCCCTAGATGCCGACAAGTCTGTGGTGGTGTGCGCGCCCACTGGATCGGGCAAAACGCTGATCGGCGAATACGCCATTTATCGAGCCATAGCCCACGGCAAGCGGGTGTTTTATACCACTCCGCTGAAGGCGTTGTCTAACCAAAAGCTGCGCGATTTTCGCGACCAGTTTGGCTACGAAAATGTGGGCCTGCTGACCGGAGATCTGTCCATCAACCGCGATGCCCCCATCGTGGTGATGACCACCGAAATCTTTCGCAACATGCTCTACGGCACGCGCATTGGCGAGACCGGCACCACCCTACAGCAGGTCGAAGCGGTGGTGCTCGACGAGTGCCACTACATGAACGATCGCCAGCGCGGCACCGTCTGGGAAGAGTCGATTATCTACTGCCCCCCGGAGATTCAGCTGCTGGCCCTGTCGGCCACGGTCGAAAACTCTGGTCAGCTGACCGACTGGCTGCAAAAGGTGCACGGCCCCACAGAACTGATCTACTCCGACTTTCGCCCGGTGCCGCTGCAGTTTCACTACTGCACCGGCAAGCGGTTGGTGCCCCTGCTCGACGATGCCCAAAAGGCGATCAACCCCCAGCTAAAAAAGCAGCGCAAGCCCCAGCGGCAGCCAGGCCGACGAGGCGGTGGGCGAGTCAGCCTGCCCTTTGTGATGGGTCAACTGCAAGAGCGGGACATGCTGCCCGCCATCTACTTTATTTTTAGTCGCCGGGGCTGCGACAAATCGGTGGATGAGGTCAGCCACCTGTCGCTGGTGACCGACGCCGAGGCCCAGGAGCTAAAGCTGCGGATTGACACCTTCTTAGCCCATAACCCCGATGCCGGGCGAGCGGGCCAGGTGGGGCCGCTCTACCGGGGCATTGCCGCCCACCATGCGGGCATTTTGCCCCTGTGGAAGGGGCTGGTGGAAGAGTTATTTCAGGCCGGGTTGATTAAGGTGGTGTTTGCCACTGAGACCCTGGCGGCGGGCATCAACATGCCCGCCCGCACCACGGTGATTGCCAGCCTCTCGAAGCGCACCGACAGCGGCCACCGCCTGCTGACGTCGTCGGAGTTTTTGCAGATGGCGGGCAGAGCCGGACGGCGGGGGATGGATGAGCAGGGCCATGTGGTCACCGTTGAAAGCCCCTTTGAAGGGTCGCGGGAGGCGGTGCACCTGGCCACCTCGGGGGCCGACCCGCTGGTGAGCCAGTTTACCCCTGGCTATGGCATGGTGCTCAACCTGCTACAAACCCACACCCTGGATGAGGCCAAGGATCTGGTCGAGCGCAGCTTTGGCCAATATTTGGCCACCCTGCACCTGGTGCCCCAACAGGAGGAAATCGATCGGCTAGAGGGGGCGATCGCCCATCAGCAGGCCCAGCTCGCCGCCTTTGATGAAGACCTACTGGCTGAGTACGCCAAACTCAAAGAACGGCTCAAGGAAGAACGCCGCCTGCTCAAGACTCTCCAGCAACAGGCCGCCCAGGTGCTGGCTGAGGACGTGGGCAAGACAGTACCCTTTGCGATCGCAGGCACCCTGCTTTCGCTCAAGGGCAAGCATATGCCGGTGAGTGAGCCGGTTGCCGCCGTGTTAGTCACTAAGGTGCAGGGGTCTGGGCAGTTCCCTTACCTGGTGTGCCTGACCCAAACCAACCAGTGGTGCGTGGTCACCGCCACCGATGTGGTCGGCCTCCACGCCGATATTCCCCGCTTGCAGTCGGTCGATACCCTGGCCCCCCCGACCGATCTCCCCC
>NZ_JADEWX010000309.1 GCF_015207395.1 Nodosilinea sp. LEGE 07088 | reverse complement strand
GTGCTGCGGAGTGGGGGGCTGGTGGCAGCGGCGTTTGATGCGGATGTGGCAGGGGAGGTGATGGCCTGGCGGGTAGCGCAGCAGGTACCGGGAATTGAGCGGCTGACGCCGAACCAGGGGAAGGACTGGAATGAAGTGCTGGTGCAACCGGAGGACATGGGGAACTCGTGGCGACAGAGCCACCCGGAGCTAGAGCAGCTTTGGCAGTGGCATGGGGCGGCAACTGCCCTGGGCAGGCCGGAGGGATATTTGAGCCGGATAACTGAGGTGGCTCGGGAGATAGCAAAGGGGAACCCATTATCTGAAAAAGCCAGAGTGGTCATGCAGCGAGATTTTGAGTCTTCTACCAACTTGCTAAACAAGCGTGAGGATGGACTCAGCGCTACAAGGTCATCGGGCTCTTTGGAGATGGGCCACTGACAGGGGCGTTCAAATTTGGGCTTGAGCGCGAAACGGCGATTTTTCCCATGGGAAAAATCGCCGTTTCCATTAGTTCAACTTCCGAGGAAGTTTTGAGATGTTATTGGTGCTGTCGTTGTTTCGGAGCCGTGTAACAGGTTTCCATTAGTTCAACTTCCGAGGAAGTTTTGAGAAGTTAACAAAATGAGCCGTAAGCAGGCTCAGCACGTTTCCATTAGTTCAACTTCCGAGGAAGTTTTGAGCCTGGGACATCACATATGTCCTTGGCACAACCAGTTTCCATTAGTTCAACTTCCGAGGAAGTTTTGAGCCCCCGCCGGCGTACCTCGAAGAGGAATACCCATATAGTTTCCATTAGTTCAACTTCCGAGGAAGTTTTGAGGTCTCAGCGCTTAGCTCGTATAAAAGCATTCTAATGCGGTTTCCATTAGTTCAACTTCCGAGGAAGTTTTGAGTCTACTTGATCGTTGTGATCGACTTCGTCACAAACGTGGGTTTCCATTAGTTCAACTTCCGAGGAAGTTTTGAGTCTGGTGAAGGCATTGCTCCGAAGCCCATTGAGGTTTCCATTAGTTCAACTTCCGAGGAAGTTTTGAGTTTTCCGCAGAGGAGAATTACCTAGCAATTACAGGTTTCCATTAGTTCAACTTCCGAGGAAGTTTTGAGCACCAGATGGCAACAAAGTGTATGCCTCTCAAATGCGTTTCCATTAGTTCAACTTCCGAGGAAGTTTTGAGTGTCATTGTTTGGAGCCGCCATTGGCTTCAGTATCGTTGTTTCCATTAGTTCAACTTCCGAGGAAGTTTTGAGGCTGGATACGACAGCCCCTAATTCACTGGGGACCGTGGTTTCCATTAGTTCAACTTCCGAGGAAGTTTTGAGTTTGTACATTTCAAATTAGTTTATAAAGGGGGATCAATGTTTCCATTAGTTCAACTTCCGAGGAAGTTTTGAGTTCTCGGGTCTTCCTGGGAACACATCTAAAACTTAAAATGTTTCCATTAGTTCAACTTCCGAGGAAGTTTTGAGTCCATAGGGCAAGTTAATTCGGTTGGCATTGATATTCTGGGTTTCCATTAGTTCAACTTCCGAGGAAGTTTTGAGAGTCATCAACCGGGCCTCTCTCCGAGACAGCTCCCAGTTTCCATTAGTTCAACTTCCGAGGAAGTTTTGAGCCAAATAACTGGGGCGGCGGGATGCGAGTGCGTCCACGGGTTTCCATTAGTTCAACTTCCGAGGAAGTTTTGAGCTATTGTCACTTACAACCGAGACAGGTTTAACGGCGGTTTCCATTAGTTCAACTTCCGAGGAAGTTTTGAGAGGCGTGGCAAACCGCGATGATGGGCGCTGCCCAGGTTTCCATTAGTTCAACTTCCGAGGAAGTTTTGAGTCGTTGAACCCCAATTTCCAGAGGGGGTGACGTACGAGTGTTTCCATTAGTTCAACTTCCGAGGAAGTTTTGAGTAGCAGGTTTAACTACGTTAAAGTCTCTTTACGGAGCGTTTCCATTAGTTCAACTTCCGAGGAAGTTTTGAGGTGACGATTTCCATTGTTGTACGGGGCACCACCCATCGTTTCCATTAGTTCAACTTCCGAGGAAGTTTTGAGGATAAGGACAAAGTATTGCAAACGAGGCTAGCTCCGTGTTTCCATTAGTTCAACTTCCGAGGAAGTTTTGAGGTGAGGATGGTAGCTTGTCGGGAACCCACTGCACCAGGTTTCCATTAGTTCAACTTCCGAGGAAGTTTTGAGGTGGCAGAGCCATTCTGAAGGGCAGATTCTACGGTTTCCATTAGTTCAACTTCCGAGGAAGTTTTGAGGAATTGTCAATGGGCGCCTCATCGGCCCCTGCACGTTTCCATTAGTTCAACTTCCGAGGAAGTTTTGAGGGTCGGGTTCTAGAACCCTTGCCACGCCTGCATTCTAACCCACCATTTTCGTCGGGGTCTACCCCGCCCGCCCATTAATGATATTTCTTCGCAATAGCGCCCTGTGAAAAACCTCTGAAAGCCTTGTATATCAATGCTCCCGCTGGGTTCGACGAGAGAATGCGGGTTTTGGCGATCGGCAGACCCCGAGAAGAAACAGAGCCTGAGAGAGGCGTTTCTATTTGGCGGCGAGAAAAGCCCTAAAATCACGACTGGTGCTCCAAAATGGGGTTTTGTGTTTCCCTCTGGCTAAGGCTTCCTCGAAAGCAACCTGCTCAGGAACCGTTTGGGGCCTCTGGTAAGAGGATTATAGTCCTCATGGGAGATTACCTTGATCGGTACGATCTGATCGCCATCGTCCTGGCAAAGCAGCCGGTAGCGTCGGGTTACCGGAATTCTGATAACATCGCGCATCATCTCTAGCCGTTTGCCCGACATCTGCCAATAGTGAGTTCCTTGCTGGAGGGCAGACAGCACATTCCTAGCCTTTTTCACAATGCTCTTTGGCAAGTGACTCAACTCGATGGCATCCCCGGCAAATAGGGCTTGCCATTGCTCTCGCTCCTGCCGCCGCTGGCTAAACCGTTTTTGCTTTCTGGCAACGCGCTCAGCGCAGCAGTGGCAATACCGTCCATAGCCCCGGTGGCCACAGGCAAAGCGCTTTTTATGTTTGCGGCTGCGATGGCTCATGACGACACCGCCCAGCCATCGGCCTGCTCAATCAGTTTCCCTGTAGCTGCCAGCACCAGGCTGTAGGCATGAAATAATTCTTGTCCGGTCTCAGCATCTAGATAGTCACACAAGATGGCAAACTCCAGCCAGGTCTGGGTTTCGGCGGCTTCAGCCTCGACCTCGTTGAGCTTGGCGACAAACGCCTTTTTGTAGCGCCGCTTTTGCCATGCCTCGGCCAGGTTGGCGCACACCGAGCGAGACGATCGCAACATTTGCTCTGTCAGCAGCTGCCGCTCAGCCATGGGAAAGGTCTGGGACAGCTCAAAGATTTTCATGGCCGATTCAAAGGCCTTTTGGTAGACCAGCAGTTCTCTGTGAGAGGCGATGAAGTCGGGGGTCATGGTGAAGACTCCTTTGGTGAAGAGAGGGGGAGGTGGGGAAA
>NZ_JADEWX010000052.1 GCF_015207395.1 Nodosilinea sp. LEGE 07088 | reverse complement strand
GGCCTGGAAGGGGCGGGTCTATAGCAATGGCTAAGGTTGCGATTGCCATACCGTGGCGCAGACGGCCTTGGCGACGGTGCCGCCCCTCAGCAGTCGGCCACCCCTTAGACCGCTACACTGAAATCATGACGCATAGGGCAAGTTGTCGATGAAACTGGGTCAAAGTTTATTGATAGTAGGGGTTTTGGCCATTGGCGTAGGAACGCTACTGCTTGGGGCCTACAGTGCGGCCTCGGCCCCGTTGCCAGAGGGCTTTCCGCCACCGACAGCGGATGGCGCGATCGAAATTAAACAGTACCCTGAGTATCGCGCTGCCACCGTGCAGGTCAGCGGAAATTTGGCGAATGCCTCGTCGCGGGGCTTCTCGCCATTGTTTCGCCACATCAGCAGCAACGATATCTCGATGACGGCCCCGGTAGAGACCCGCTACCCCACGGTCACCCTACAAGATAATTCCACCACCCAGGGCGAGGCAACGGTTTCGTTTTTGTACCGCAGCCTAAACATCGTGCCCCAGGAAGTAGCCCAAAACGTCCTGGTCGAAGATATTCCAGCGATGACGGTGGTCAGCGTGGGCGTCAGGGGCGGCTACGACTACGAGATTTACACTCGCGGCATCCAGCAGCTCCAGGCGTGGCTGGCAGCGCATCCTGACTATGCGATCGCGGGGCCACCGCGACGCTTTTTCTACGATGGCCCCTACGTGCCCAATCTGCTCAAGCGGAGCGATATCCAGATTCCGGTTGAGCGCCGCTAGGCCCTGCCTATGGCCAGTCGAGACCCAACCCGCTCGGGTTTAGACTTGGCTATCCTGGGTTTGCGCTCGAATCAACGCACTCCAGTTGTCATCGGCCATGGCGGCTGCTAAGTCAGCCTGGGGGTTGGCTGGGCTATCGGCCTGGGGTTGTGCCTTCGATAGGGAACCATCCGCCATGGCGCGACGGAGCTTCAGTTTTTTCGCTTCGTAGGCTTCTCGCTCTGCGGCAGACATCACCTGAGTTGAGGCTTCGCCAATGGTTTTGGCCCAGGTGCCATCGACATTCCCCGGGGGCGGGCTGGGCAATGCCGCCATCCATTCGGCCTGGAGGGCGGCCATCACCTCCCGTTTGGGGAATTTGAAGGGTTGTACCTGCACCAGCGCACAGACCGCTTCCCCTTTTTGGGTCAGATGGCTGCGCAATGACAGCGAGACATTGCGGGAGAAACCAATGAACTGCGTTTGTGAGTTGCTATCTAGCACGGCGTAAACACCGGCTACCTTGGCCTCTTGGGCCAGATCAAACCAGTCGGCAACGGCCAAGGGAGTATCTATCCTATGCTCCAAGGTCGGCACCTCTGCGGTATTGGCAGCATGTTCGTCAGCAACGCTGTACAAAAAATCGTGCAGCCCCTGGTGGGCAACCGGGATATGTTGATGCTCGATGGAGTTTGGGTTTTCGGGAGGCAAGGGCTTGGCTAGATTGACGACATTTCATTATCGCCCCTAGCAGTCTGGCTATGTAGCTTGATGACGCGACTGCAATAGTTGCGATCGCGCTCTTGAGAGAGCATCATTCCTTCGTTTTAGGGGTAAACGAGCACTGGCCATATTGATCCGTAGACCGCAACCGTTCGAGGCAGGGGGCGCTATGGGGTTTGGCCAGCCCGACTACCAAGGCAACACCTCGCCGTTGGCGTGCCAAAAGGTGCCCGAGGTCTCGAGGGTGAGCGCATCAATGCGGGCCAGTAGCCCCTTGACCGACTCCGCTGGGGTAATGCCATGGCTAGTAAACCCGGTCATGCGAGTTTGCACTAGGCCCGGGTGCAAAATTGCCACCGCAATGCCTCGGGGCTTGAGGTCGTGGGCTAGGGACTTGCCCGCCATCGACAGAGCCACCTTCGACAGGCGATAGCCGTAGGAACTACCGGAGGTATTGTCGCCAATAGACCCCATGCGGCTGGTCATCAGCACCACCTTTGACCCCGATGCCAGGTTCGGCAATAGAGCCGCTGTCAGCCGTAGGGGGCCGAGGGCATTGACCTCAAACTGCTGCCGCATGCTATCAAAATCTAGATTGTCTAAGGTGACACGCTCTAAAATGCCCGCGTTGTTAATCAGCCCATCGATCGCAGTGCCTTGCAGATGCTGGGCCAGGTCGGCAACCGCGGCGGCGGCGGTGATGTCAACCCCTGCTTCTATGCGCACCCCCAGGGCTTGCAGCTCGTCGGAGGGTTGACGACACAGGGCAATGACGGTATCGCCTCGCTGCTGAAGTTGTCGGCAATATTCGTAGCCAATGCCACGATTTGCGCCGCTAATTACATAGGTAGCCATGGTCTATAGTCTGAGTTGGTGCCGATGCTTACACCTAGATTACGGTGAGTCGCAGTCTTAAGCGTCTCCATCAACCGCTGACGCACACCGTAGGGCGGTAGGACAGGCCTGGACTAGGGGAGGATATTGATCTGGATTGGCGACCAGCGCTTGAATGCCAGGCATGACCGTGCGTTCGAGGTAGCGATCTTGATCGCGATGCCAGGGCGACCAAAATAAAAAACTGGCTCCCAGTCTTTCGACATTGAACTGGTTGAGCGCAATCGGGGTATCTTGGTTGAGATCTAAAGCGCTGGAGTCAATCATCGGCGCGATCGCAATTCGGCCCTTAAATTGTTCAGCGATCGGGTTAAAAGGGGTATCTCGCGAGAGTAGCGAATCGGGGGTAGAAATGCCACCCCCCAGCTCTTCTGCAACATTGGCAATATCCGTCAGGTTAACGTCATGACCCATGCCATCAAAGCTGAGGTAGTTGAGCGTCGCCAGCACTAAAGAGTGGGGAAATGCCTGGCGCGTCTCTCGAAATAGCCGCATAAACTGCTCTTTGTACTGGCTTTTATCGTACTCATCGACGGTTCCTAGCGCCGATTCTGGGCTGGCAATGCCGTGAAAGCTGGCTACACCGTCGTAGCGATCGCCTAAAGCCTGCATCAGCGCAATGAACCGATCGGTCACCCAAGGTTCCCAACTCGCGGCCGCACAACCATTGCGACTTTTACTAAGAGTCGACCAATACCGGCCACCATCCCGATTATAGACATAGGCTGGCAAGGGAAGACCCGGGCTACATCCATCCACAAATGACCGATCCCAGACGGTGAGAAACAAGTGTTTATTGTTCACTTCCAGGGCTGCCAAAGCCCGATCAATTTCAGAAAAATCGTACTCTCCCATTTCGGGTTCTAACGTGCCCCAATAGATCTTTTTCAGAACACCTTGAACATCGTTGCCCGTTATGATCTCTGAATTTCGCTCTAAAAAATCAGCAGTATCGCTGGTAGGCCCAACACTAATGTAGTGACCTGGGTGCCATTTCACCTGATTGAAGTCGCTTTCGCTGAGACTATTTGAGGCGGGGAAAAGGCTGCATGATACAGCCGCCAAAAAAGCGACGAAGACCCATAAAAAAAGCTTGGCTCGACTAGAAAAAAACGGCATGACAATAACTTTGTCTCAGAGATCAGATAGCTTTATCGAGTACGGCCCAATCGAAGGCCTGGCTCTCCACCGTGGCCTTGTAGGTATCGCAGGTCATATCAGTACCTAGCCACTGCCCAAGTCGAGCTAGATCGCGGTCAAAGATTTCCTTGAGATATTCCAAGTTTTGGGGGCTAATTTCTGGTCGTTCTAAATTACTAGCCAACAGTCCTCTAACTTTCGTCTTTACTGCTTGGGGAAGTAAATTTTCGCGGATCGGCTTGAGCACTTTAGATTTACGCAGAAATTTTAGCCAGGGCGTACTGACGGGGCGCTCCTTAGTGACATTTTTGGGCTTAGCTTCAAAGTCCCATCGGGGTTGACCTGGGTAGCCAATAAACCGACATATTCTCTCTATTTCTTCTTGGGGATAAGCCGTAACGCGCTCAAAGAAAGTGGGCAAAATTTTCTCAGATCCGAATTTTTCCATAAATGGCTCTAACTGCATAGCATATCGGCTGTAGTCAACCAGCTCGGGATGCTTATAAATAGCCCGGTTAATGTCGAGACTAATATTCTTTAATGTGCATTCATGCAAATACTGGGAAATCAACCGATCAATCGGATGTCGCATAATGTAAATCAGCTTTGTGTTGGGTATCAAGCTGTACATGCGCTCCACAACATCTGGATAAGTTGGCAACTGTGAATAAGTTGTCGCCGCCTCACCACAGATTTCGTCGACCTTGGCCCCGGAAAACTTGCTTTTGTACCAATCTGTGCCTTGATTATAGTTTTGGTCGTGGCTAAAGAAGTAAAGCTCTTTAGGATTGCTGACCATAAAAATACCGGGCTGCTGACCAAGTTGATAGTGCATCGTGGTCGTGGCAGACTTCATTGCTCCGATAAACAAGAAGTCTGGCAATCTTCCCGAATTTGCTTGAACCATAGTAGCTACAACCTAAAAAAAACAGCTGTTTAAATATCTTTCCGCGTGATTTATATTGAACTCAGGCCACCTTCGTGAAGGGGATTTAGAGAAATTTCTAAGTTTGGCCGATAGTCCCCCAACCTCTAGATATGCCCGTTCCCTACTGCTCCATTTTTAAACGTCTAAAATCTCGACGGGCCTTAGTGATAGCGTAAAGTGTTTTCTCAACATATTTGCCGATCGCAATCGCCCTAGAGAGCAAGCCCCACCGCAAATCAAGTATGCGATTAAATAGGACTTCGCGCCAGTTAGTCGGAGCACAGTTTTCAATCTCATACCCTAGCAACTGCATAGGCTCTGCGGCAATACTATAAAACCTTACCTTGCGGCTGTCTGGCCAGTCTTTCCATCGAGCCTTGGGTTGAAAATTGGTGCTTTTCTCTACTACTTTCCAACCTGTCGGCTTGCCATCAGCACGTTTGGTTGCGGTCTTGCTGAAATTCTCAGAAGAGCCAAAGATAGGTAGAGCTTGAGCCTTTTCAAAATCGTACAGAGAAGTATCAAAATCTAAGAAGTCGAAGATGGACGTCATCACCTCAGGCAGGTCTGTCAAAATATCTTCGTACTTAATTAACAGATAATTGTCTTTGAACTTAGAATCTTTGTACTGCTCGTCAAACTTTAAAATAGTATTTGCTGCCTCAGCCCACCGCCGCATCGTAAATTCGTAGTTTGAGCCAAAAGATTTTACGTTTGACTCAACCATGTCGCGCCCGTCTCGCACAATAATAATTAAACGAGTGGTAGGAAAAAGCTTAAAAAATTTAGATAAATGATTGACGCTAGGCGTTTTTGTGACCACAGCCTTAGGGCGATCGCGATCGTCCCACATACCTTGTTCTTCACCGAATCGACTGAGATAGAGCAGCAACCCGTCGCCAATAGATTTAAACAATTGCGCCTGCAAGTCTTGATTCACAGATTCCATCTCTGGATGCTTTTCGTACAGACGCCCATGACGGCTCCAGTGACTAGAAACATTACTGACGTAACGATCTAATAAGTTGAAATTATCCAGGAAATGATCTTCAGCCATGGCTCTAGCCGCAACCCCTCGGCACTGAGGATGTAGACATAGAAGATTGTAGAGAAAATTAGTTCCACTACGGGTCATAATGCCTGTGATATAGACGACATCGACATGACCACTCTGTTCTGCAATATTCTGCATATTAAAAACCTTACAAAGTGAACGATTTTATCTATAACTTTACCGAAAAGGTCGCTACAAAGCCAGGATATCAAGGCCTTTTTTGACCTGAAGAGTCAGCTAAAGCTGAAAGTATAGATACAGCCTAGGTTTGGTAAAAGATATAAACTAGCCTAATATTTTGAAGTCAAAACATGTATGTAAATACTTGATTAAGACCTAGATTTTTAATGGATAAAATACTAATTCCATAGTACCTCATTATTTTTAGGGGCGGTTTTGCAGGCAGTAGGCGCAACTCATGCCGAGCCCCATCGCAGGCCCTATCTCAGTACCCTGGGAGCGCTAAAAGTTACAGTCTTGGGGCAGTGGAGGCTGTGTCGCCACCTCAGGGAACAGGGCAGGATCAAGGATGACAGACTCAAATCCGTCTTGAATGCTGCCCTGTAACACCTGGGTGCCGTAACCTCGATCATTCATGTGAGCCCGAACCAGGATTGTTTCGTTGGCCTGTACCGGCACCGGACCGCCCGATCGCGTAAAAGGCTGCTCATCAACATGGCTGTGGAGCAAGATGCGGCGGTAGAGTAGTTGCCCATCGTCACTCACGACTTCCCACCAATCGGCGTAGCGATCGCAGCCTGTATCGGGGCTCGCCACTGTGACCGCAAAGCTGTAGTCGCCCGGCTCTCCGGTGACGCTGACAGCGCGAACTGCCGCGCCTGCTGCATCCAGATCGCGGGCTAGCGCGTCACTTTCTGACGGCTGCAAATCAGGTGCTGAGCTGACAGTGGTCTGACAGCCGACTGCCCCGGCCAGGCCAATCACACCGATACATTTAATCAAGTTTTCCACTGTTCTCCTTAACCCGGTGGGGCAACATGGTAGGACTCTCAGGAAACTGTAAGACAGCTCTCAGATTATCTTCGCCAAATCTAGCAAAATTGATCGTGCGATCGCAGTTTGCGTCAGCCACAGCTATAGCGTTTATTCAGGTAATCTCGCCTATGACCTCTGCCCAGATGCGACGAAACCAGTTCCGCCCCCAGCTGGCCACCCTGCTGATGGTCGGCGTCATTGTTGGTTCCGGGTTGATTGCGATCGCCTGGTTTGCTGGCAATGGGCTCGTCACCACTATTTTTGACCAGCTCAATCAGCTGCAGCAGAACCCCCCGGCCTGGGCGATGTCGCCTATGGTGGTGGGCCAGTATTTTTTGTTTTGGGCCGCCTCTCTGATGCTGCTGGTCTGGTTAATTATGGCAATTTCGCCCCAGCCCGTGACCTGGTCAAGAACGATCGTTGTCATTATTCTGGCCGTTTTGACGGTGCGCTATCTGCTGTGGCGCTCCCTCTCTACCCTCAACCTCAGCACTCCCCTCGATGGCGTGTTTAGCCTGGTCTTGTTTGCCCTGGAGCTGTTGATTCTCACCAGCGGCATAATTCAGCTATTTTTGCTGTTGCGGGTCAAAGATCGCCGCAGGGCCGCCGATCAGCTGGCTGAAACCGTGGCCACTGGGGCCTATACCCCCACCGTAGATGTGATGATTCCCACCTACGACGAACCGGCATTTATTCTGCGGCGCACGATTATTGGCTGTCAGGCATTGGCCTATGAGCCCAAGACCATCTACCTGCTCGACGATACCCGTCGCCCCGAGATCCAGGCTCTGGCGGCAGAGTTGGGCTGCAACTATCTAACCCGGCCCGACAACGCCCACGCCAAGGCCGGCAACCTCAACCATGCTATTCCCCAAACCCACGGCGAGCTGCTGGTTTTATTTGATGCCGACTTTGTGCCCACCCGCAATTTTTTGACCCGCACCGTCGGCTTTTTTCAAGACCCCCAGGTAGCGCTGGTGCAGACGCCCCAAAGCTTTTATAATCCCGACCCAATCGCCCGCAACTTGGGCTTAGAAGATGTGCTCACCCCCGAAGAAGAGGTCTTCTACCGCCAAATTCAGCGGGTACGCGATGGCGCTGGGGCGGTCGTTTGTGCCGGTACGTCCTTTGTGGTGCGGCGATCGGCGCTGGCCTCGGTGGGTGGGTTTGTCACCGAAGCGGTAAGCGAAGACTTTTTTACTGGCATTCAGCTGGCCGCTAAGGGCTATCGTCTGGTGTATTTGAATGAAAAACTCAGTGCTGGGCTAGCTGCCGAAAATATTGCCTCCCATGCTCTCCAGCGCGTGCGTTGGGAGCAGGGCACTCTCCAGGCATTTTTCATTAAATCCAACCCGGTGACCATTCCTGGTCTGACCCCGATTCAGCGGTTGGCCTACTTTGAGGGGTTGATTCACTGGTTTAGCAGCATCGCTCGGGTGGGCTTTTTGCTGATGCCTTTAGCCTACGCTTTTCTCGGCGTGGTGCCGCTCCAGGCGACCCAGTCAGAGTTGCTCTATTTCTTTGTGCCGTTTTATCTGGTGCAGTTGAGCGTGTTCTCCTGGTTAAACTACCGATCGCGATCGGCGTTGCTATCGGATGTGTATTCCCTGGTGCTGGCCTTTCCTCTGGCGGTCACGGTATTTCAGGTGATGGTGCGGCCCTTTAGCAAAGGGTTTAAGGTCACGCCCAAGGGCACGGCGAGCGATCGCTACCATTTCAACTGGGCCTTGGCCTGGCCATTGGTGGTGGTGTTTGTGCTGACGGCGCTGAGTCTGTGGGTCAACTTGGGCCATTGCCTGGTGACCATGGCCGCACCGGTTTATCACATCAAAGGCCTGGGCATTGCTTGGGTCTGGAGTGGCTACAACTTGCTGATGCTGGGCCTGGCCCTGTTGATTTTGCTCGATGCCCCCCGGCCCAGCCCCTACGAATGGTTTAACCTCCAGCGCGTTGCTAGTATCCAGCTGACCACCGACTCAGACCCGGCGGCATCTGAGCCCCTTTGGGGAGTTACTACCATGATTTCTGAGGTGGGTGCAGAGGTGGTGCTGACCAAGCCCCAACCAATGGTTGAGGCCATGCTGCGATCGCAACCCATCGAGTTCACCCTGGTGGATGAGCAGATTGCGATCGCGGGGACAGTGTCTGATATTCAAACTAAGAACGGGTTTCCAACGGTCACCATTCAATTCGCACCCCTGCCGTTGGCTCAGCAGCGGCGCTTGGTAGAGCTACTTTTTTGTCGCCCGGGTCAGTGGCAAAGCCGCTGTGCACCCAACGAGCTACAATCACTCTGGCTGATTTTGAAGTCGCTGTTTCAGCCTCGATTTTTGTTTGACCGTCAAGTCCAAACTAAGCCCATTATGGTTAGCAAGGTTTAGCCCTATAGCGTCTTCTGGGTCAACCCATGTCGTTGCTATTCCTGCGGTCGCTTGGGTTAGCGTTGGTTCGATCTAAGCGCTGGTTCTAAAGCTGAAATTGCTGAAACGACGCAGTCTCATGGAGTGATAAGGCAATTCGACAACGGTGAAGTGAGGGTTGTGGCTGATGTCGAACTTATACGAAATCCGATTTGGGAAACCCCGATTCATAATCAGGAACCTCGTAGGGGCATAGCATGCTATGCCCCTACGAACCGGGGGTATGCAGGCAGGATTTGGTATTGGATTACTTACTTCTGTGATCGATGGGGTTAGAGTTTAAAGCGAGGCGATCGCACCATCGCTGCGGCGATCGCAGCCTCCCTGGAGTTTTCCCGGCTCGATTTGAATGGCGTGGGCGTGGCCCATCTTCTCTGACCAGGCCGGGGTTGCGGTTACCCCATGGCCTCGCCGCTCTAATTCCTGGCGCACCTGGGTGGGAATGCGATTTTCCAGGGCTAGCTGGGTGTTGGCTTCACCCCAGGTGCGGCCCCATACCCAGCGGGGCAGATCGATGGCAGTTTGGGGGTCAAAGCCAAAGTCAAGGATGCGAGTCAGCATCGCCAGCTGGGTTTGGGGCTGGCCTTCGCCACCCATGGTGCCCAATACCAGGTGGGGCTGGCCTGCACCATTGAGCACCAGGCCTGGCATCAGGGTGTGAAACGGACGCTTGCCTGGCTCCAGGGCGTTGGGGTGTCCAGCTTCAAGGGAGAAGAGCGATCCTCGATTCTGCAAGGTAAAGCCCAGATCGGGCGGTACCACCGCTGCCCCAAAGTCAAAGTAGTTGCTTTGAATCACCGATACGGCGTTGCCCGTGCTGTCGACGACAGCGGTATAGGTGGTATCGCCGCCCAGGCAGGGGCTGGTATGGTGCTGGGCCCTGGCCATATCTAGCTCTGCCCTGCGGCGATCGCCGTAGGGTTTGGAGATCAGCTCTGCCAGGGGAATGTCGGTAAAGTCAGGGTCACCCAGCCAGCGATCGCGATCGGCAAAGGCCAGCTTGATCACCTCCACCAGCAGATGATAGTAGTCGGCGGTGCCGTGGCCCAGGGCTGGCAGGTCAAACTCCTCCAGCAGGTTCAGCATTTGCAGCACCGTAAACCCTTGGGTATTGGGCGGCAGCTGGCACACTCGGTAGCCCCGATAATCGGTGCTGATGGGGTCAACCCAGGTCGATCTATGCGCCGCTAGGTCAGCTTTGGTGAGCAGCCCCCCCAGGGGTGCCAGGTGGGCAATGATCTGAGCGGCAATCTCTCCCTGATAAAAGTCTTGGCTGCCCGTTGCCGCTAACCGTTGTAGGGTGGCGGCCAGGGGTGGGTTAATCAACTGCACACCGGCTGCGGGAACCGCACCGTTGGGTAGAAAGGGATTTTGGCCACCTCCGTAGGCCCGGAGTTGATCGCGATTGACCTCAGTCCAGTGGGCCTGGGTGGCAGAAACCGGGTAACCGTCTGCCGCCAGGGCGATCGCCGGTTGTAGCAGGTCGGCCCAGGGCAGCGTACCAAACCGCTGGTGCATATCGCCCCAGGCCGCGACCCCGCCCGGCACCGTAATGGCCGCCTGGGGGCCGCGCTGGGGAATAGCCTCTAGGCCCTGACGCTCAAAATAGGTGCGATCGCAGCCAGCCCCGGCGCGGCCAGAGCCATTGAGCCCGTAAAGCTCACCCGACTCGGCCTGGTAACCCAGCCAAAACCCATCGCCCCCGAGCCCCGTCATGTGAGGATAGACCACCGCTAGGGCGGCCTGGGTGGCGATCGCGGCATCGACCGCGTTACCGCCCCGCTGGAGTATGGTCAGCCCGGCGGTAGAGGCTAAGGAATGAGGGCACACCACCATTGCCGTGGGCGCAGATGCAGAAGCAAGAGCCATACCTAACTCAGGGCAGATTTCAGCGGTGGCACAGAGTCTTAACATTATCTTGCTAAGAGTGTTTTAGCTAAATACCTATCCGGTGTCTCTCCGCGACCGGCCCAGTGGGCCGAGTTTGGGTTCCCGTTCGGGATGTTTTTTGAGGTGGAATACTCTAGGGGCAGAATCACTCTAGTTTGAGCTCCTGCCCAGGCTCTCCCTAGCTCCGAAATCTTATCTGTTAAGAAATCCCTCAACCCGATGGCCAGAGGTGAGTTCCCCCCTACAGCCCGTGGGAGAATACAGTCGATTTCAGATCGTAGTCTGCGGTTGACGCCTCAATTGAGTCTTTTAGGAGATTTGACTATGCTGCTCTATTTGCTAAGTATTTTGGCGACAGCCCTGTCGCTGTTGCTGGTGTCGGCCCTGTTTTCGGGCGTGGTGTTGGCCAACTTCCCGGCGGCGATGGTGGCCGCGGTGGTCATTGGCATTGTCAACGGCATCATTAAGCCGGTGCTGTTTATTCTGTCGCTACCGATCACCATTTTGACCCTGGGGTTCTTTTCTCTGGTGGTTAACGGTGTCTGTTTCTGGCTAGCGTCGTTAGTCACACCAGGGTTTCAAGTCCATGGTTTTTGGGCCTTTATCGTTGGCCCTATCGTGCTGTCGGTGGTATCTACCGCACTGAATAATTTCTTTGTGAACCAGGCAGCTAAGCCCGGGGTCAATAACCTCGAGGGTTAGCGCTAGTACTCGAAGGCTGAAATATGTCCACCGTTCCGGATCGCTTGGCTCCCTAGCTCCCCTGCTCCCTAGCCCTAAGGCATAGTATCTAAACTTGCGCCGTGGAGTACTAGTTCTCCCTACAAGCAGGCTTTTTCAAGCCACTTCTAGGCTGTAACCCCAGCGTTGGATGTAGGCATACCAGGCATTCTCGATCGCACTAACTGTGTCAGCATCCAGCGCATACTGGTTTTGCTGATAATCTTTGAGTCCCGCTAGGTAGGTCTCAAAATGAGGACGGGCAGCCTCAAAATCGGGCAGTTCTAGCTGCTCAAACAGGGTCTTCAATGCCTGAAGTGGATTGGTCTGCAAATCTTCAAAGCTCAGTTCTGCAAACTGACTGGGCGGCAGATCCATCGTATCGGTTTTGAGCGCATCTAATAGAAACGGGTAGCTCTCTAACACCAGCGAGTCAATCGGCAAATCGCCGTAGTCTTGCAGGGCCAGCTCCGGCAGCAGGCGCGTGAAATAGTGCCGCGCCGACAGAAACACCCGGTAGGGATTGCGGTAGATATGAATGAATTTGGCCCGGGGCCACAGCTCGCGCAGGTGGCGCACATAACCCGTATAAACCGGATTTTTAATCAGCAGCGGGCGCTGCCCCTGGTGTATCGAAACTTTTTGGAGCAGGTGGCGGTGCAGGCGTTGCCAACGCTCAATATCGGCCTGGCCACCTTCCCCAAACACATCCCGGCGAAAGTGAGCCTCAAACTGCTGGGGGAAATACATGCCGTGATAGTAGGAGGTCGCCCCCATGGTCGCCAGGGGAATGGAATCTTCCTGGGGGGAGGTGGGCGTCACCGCCACGTTATCCACGTAGCGGTCCTGGGGTAGGGCTTTTTCTAGCAGCGGCTCTAGCGATCGCACAATCCCCAAAATATCCCAGGGCATGCCCGTCACCAGGGGGGTGATGTAGCCAAAGGCGGGGCACTGGGCCATGACATTGTGCAGGTGGGTGGTGCCCGATCGCCAATAGCCGACGATAAAGATCGGGTCGGGCATGGGCGGCTGGGGAGACAGTGCCAACAGGGCTTGTTCCGCCGTCGAAAAGGGCCAGCGGGCCAGGGATACCGCTAGGGCCAGAGCTGCCTGGGGGTAGCGATCGCGGGCGGGCAGTCCATTCTCCCAAAACAGCTTTAGCAGAGTGGGTGGATTGCTGCCGCAGAGGGGATGAAACAAGCTGGCCATGGCGGGGGCTACCGGGCTCCGGCTTTGGTTTTCATCGCCTGGGTGGCCAGGGTTTTGCCAAAGTCCCAGGCGGCTCCCGGTATCCGGTGGGCATCGGCCACCACGTCGGTGACGGCCTCCACAATCCAGCGGCGATCGCTCTCCTGTAGGGTCAATGGCGGAGTAAACTTGACCACATTCATGCCGTAGCCTGCCACCTGGGACAAAATTCGGTGGCGAGTAAACAGCGGCACCGTAATGATTTGCGAGAATAGGCCTCGGTTGGCGGTCTCCAGCATCTTCCACGACAGCTTCAGCTTCAGGCTCTTGGGTTCGCCAAACTCCAGGGCTATCATCATGCCCCGGCCCCGCACCGCCTTCAGGCAGTCATACTGCTCTACTAGGGGCTGTAAGTCGGCCACAATCTGCTGCCCCATCTGGGCGGCATGGTCAATCCAGCCCTCGGTTTCGAGCACATCGAGGGTGGCCAGCCCGGCGGCCATGGCCAGGTTGTTTTTACCGAAGGTGCTGCCGTGCACCACGGCACGATCCATGCGGTTGAACACCTTATCGAAAATCCAGGGCCGACAGGCTACCGCCCCGACCGGCACAAACCCGCCCGACAGGGCCTTAGCCATGCAGAGCAAGTCGGGCTCCACGCCAAAGTGCTCTACCGCCCACCATTTACCCGTGCGGCCCAGCCCGGTCTGTACCTCATCGGCGATGAACAGACTGCCGTACTGACGGCAGAGCGCGATCGCGCCGGGCAGATAATCGGCCTCAGGGATCCACACCCCGTGCCCCTGGATCGGCTCGGTGATAAAGGCGGCCACATCTCTGCGCGATAGGGCCCGCTCTAGCGCGGCCAAATCACCGAAGGGAACTTCAATAAAGTCGGGCAAAAAGGGGCCAAAGCCTTCCCTAAAGTGAGGGTCGCCGGTAGCGGATAGGGAGCCCAGGGTGAGGCCGTGGTAACCCCCGGCGCAATAGACAATTTTGCCGCGACCGGTGGCGTAGCGGCTGAACTTGATTGCCGCCTCGACGCTTTCGGTGCCGGAGTTGGCGAAAAAAATTCGGTCTAGCCCCGGCGGCGTGATCTGCTGGAGCTTTTCGGCCAGGAGGCCAGATAGAAGGGATACATCCATCTGCACCAGGTTGGGCAGTTGCGCCGTCAGCACATCCTGCAGCGCCTGGACAATTTTAGGATGGTTGCGCCCCAGGGCAAACACGCCGAACCCGGCGAGCAGGTCGAGATAGCGATCGCCCTGGTCGTCAAACAGGTAGGGCCCCTCGGCGCTCACGTAGTGGCGATCGAACCCAATGGTCTTGAGCACGTTGACCATCTGCGGGTTGAGGTACTGGGCGTGGAGCGCGAAGTTGTCTCGCTGACGCTGTTCGAGCTGGTCCAGAATATTCATTAACTAACGGGGAAAGAGGGGCGATATTCGATCTAAGCGTATTCCAACGGGCGCACTTAGCGGTTGGGGAAGTTCCCAAAAGAAAAATGGGTAAGGGACAATAGCCCCTATACCCAAACCAAAAGATGTCATGAGTCTATCGTCTACCCTAAGTCAGTGGCTAGGGCGCTCTGAGTGCCAAGAGCAGGTTGAGGCGTGGCCAGTCGCTGGCAGACTGCCGCGAATGGTGTATGCCGCGTTACACCTGGGGTTAATGCGGGCTCGTTGGCTACTGGAAATCGAACTGTCGAGCCGCGCTGCCCCAGACTTGGCCGCTGTCACCAGGCCCCAGAGGGCGCGATCATGCCGGTGTTGTCTCGATTCAACAGCCCTCTGGCCCACAGAAACTGTGCCCAAATAGTACCTCCGCTTCACAGAGATAGGCAATGCCCGCATAGTCGTTGAAAAATTTTATTCCAACCTGGTCCGCAATCTTCTCGGCCATATCCCGATTTTCGGTGAGCACCTCGAATTTTATATTCGACTCGATGTCAGAAACGATGGGTTGTCCTGACGAGCGCACGTTACGACTGCCTTTACCGCCAGTCTCTACCACCGTGTAACCGGTTGCCCCGGCTTCGTCGATGATCTTGGCGATCTTTTTCAGCAGAACCTTCTCCGTGACGATAACGAGCTTGCTGGCTGGTTTTCCCATGGGGGTTACCTCTTGATGTGTGTATTCATTGAACGATATAGAAACTCAGGGAAACGGCAGCACCGCGCGCTGTCGCGCTGCCCTGCCTGTCTCACTGGGCCATCGCGCTGGTCGCCGGGCCTGGAGAGTACCGGCAGACCGGAGCCGTCTGGGATTAGCTGCCCGACATCGCCTGGGCGATCCCCACGAAGAGCGGTATGCACAATGCAATGGCAACCGGTGTGCCGACAGCCGTGGACGCGCCGATATAGGCGGAGGGATTGGCCGTCGGGATACCGGCCCGCAACGTGGGTGGCCCTGAGATGTCTGAACTGGAAGCAGCAATGATGGCCAGGAGTGCTACGCCGCCAAGGCTGAACCCCGTAGCGTAGTGGGCAATCATGCCGAGACCGAAGGCGATAAACCCATGCAGAAATGGTGCCACAAAAGCATACAGAGCATACCATTGAGCCACCTTACGCAGCTCATTGAGTCGTGCCCAAGCCTCCATCCCCATAATCACCATCAGTACCGAAAGCAGGCCGCGGAAGAGGGGATCGTAGAAGCTTTCATAGACGCTTGCAGGCTGGGTCAGCAGGCCTAGAGCGAGACCGAGTAGCAGTGCCGATAGGGCAGAGCCTTGGAGGCTTTCCTTGATGATGGGCCAGATCTGGACTCGCTCATCTGCAGAGCCGCCCGTCTCGGTGAGAACAGGGGTACCACCGCCCTGCCCTCCGATATACTCCTCTTTTCTGAGATACTCTTCATTTTTGCGATACTTGTCGCGCTTCTGCTTGTTGGTATAAATACTGGCCAAGACGATCGCCGTCACGAGCGCTGGGATATCCATAAAGGGATAGAGTGCGCCGGCCCAGGCCTCATATTGAACGCCTTGCCCTTCCAGTACCGTGATGCCAGCGGCGAGGGTAGAGCCACTTACGGCCCCAAACAAGCCCCCGGTCGCAAGCGCATCTACGGTTTTGATGCCCCGCAGCTTGGCCAGCGTGTAGCTCGCGATGAATACAATCAGGATCCCCGTTATCACAGCGAACAGCGCGGGCAACAGAATCTCCGTCAAATTGGATTCGCGGATTCCCTGGCCACCGGTCAGGCCGACTTTCATGAGCAGCATGAAGACGATAAACTGATAGGCCGCATCTGGAATGGCCAGTTGGCTACCGAGAGCGGCGGCGACAATACCACCAATCAAAAAGCCAAGTGTCGGAGACTGCAACTGCTCCCCGAATTTCGTCAAGAAATCTAACAAGAAATCCACGGTGTAATTCCTCCTTGAATCAGGTCTTAGGGGTTAGGGGTTAGGGCGGCAGGCAAGGGTAGCCTTGAATCCTGACTGGCTCCAAGCATCCGAGTGAGCAGCGAGTCAACCCGCCACTCCATACACTCCTCCACAGAATCCACAAGGTAACAATTGCCTCCCATGGGGTTATGTAGACGACTGCCTTACCATGGTCAGATAGGAACTTTTTAGGCAGTAACGCTAAAAGCTCCATTGACTTCAGTAAATGAGATCAATTCTTTCCATGTAGGTAATCTTATGGTTAGACGGTCAAGAAGGGAATACCTTTAATAGGCAAGTTTTGTTAATGTTACATATATAAAATATAAGTCCTAGTTATATCTAGAATGCGATCGCATAGGCATTGCCAATGCAGAAAGCCGTCAGAGACCACCCCTACCTGGCTCATATGTATAGCCCATGCAGAAAGCCGTCAGAGACCACCCCATACCTGGTTCAGCTGGTTTTAATTGGGAAAGCAAGCAGGGCCAAACTATCGACGTAGCCCAGGCCGATGCTTTATGGCTTTGGATAAACTAAGTAATCTCAGACGATACACCGAGGAGTATTGTCTGTTGTAACCGCACGGTAAGACGCTGCGGGAGTCACAGCTGCTTGGCTAGTACTCGAAGGCTGAAATATGTCCACCGTTCCGGATCGCTTGGCTCCTTAGCGCCCCTTGTATGTTGAGAACAGTGGTGCTAGATGGCCCAAGCTTGTAGCCAGTAATGGACATTAATAGACCAAGACCGAGACCAGCCTAAAAGCCCAACCGTCCGAGGGCTTTAGCAAACATCGCAGACGACGATTTTGGTCGTAAACGTGAATCATTTAAGAGATAGAAGATGCTCATTAGACTTTAGTCATAAGACCGTTAGATTTGCCAATGCCGAGGAGCGGCGTCACGATCGCCATCACGTCAGCCCGACTCAGCTTCTCACGGCCCTGGGCTAGCGCATCGACGGTGGCGTGGGCCAGGGCCAGGGGAATGCGGCAAAACAGCAGAGCAGGCCCCTGGGGCAGGGCCTGAGTGTAGGCATCGGCCATCTTTAGGTTGCGACGAGCATAGCGCTGCATGTCATCTGCCGTCCACCCGTCAGGGAAGAAGTCGACGCCGCGATCGCTGTCTTCCAGGTGATTGCGCAAAATATTTACCGATTGCAGGCCACGGCCAAAGCCGATCGCCTCCATGCGGCTGGTTTCGGTGCCGTCGTACCAGGCCCACAGGTCAGACAGCATCAGCCCCACAGCCCCGGCCACGCTAAAGGTGTAGCGATCGAGATCGGCTTCGGTTTTGATCGTCCAGTTTTGCTCAACCCAGTAGGCCATGCGATCGGCCATGGCGGCGGTGGCATCCCAGATGCGGGGGGCGATCGTATCGGGGGCCAATAAGGCCCACTCACCAATTCGGAGGGTTACTTCCTCCAGCTGATGCTCGTAGCCGTCAAACCCGGCGATAAAATCGTCTACCTCCGAGGCTTCTGTACCCGCCTGCAGGTTGAGGCTCAGCTGGCGCAACAGCTTTACCTTAGTGTCACTGTCTAGGGTGGGGTGGTCTTCGATCTGGTCAATCGCTCTCATGCACAGGTATGCCGAAGCAACCGCCTCCTGGAGGCGGTTGGGCAGCAAGCTAATCGGGATAAAGAAGGTTCTGCTAGTCTCCTTCAGCAAGTCCAGCGCAGATTTGATAGATGGCATCGAGCGATCTCCTCACACTACTTGGATTTTCGACCATATTGGTTGAATTTCGGCCAGCAAGCATTAATAGAGCATTAACGGCGCCTAAGTTCGCTATAGGCGGTACCTGAGAGTACCAATACCTGAGGCATCTGTGAACCGCGTTGCCTCCAGTGATAGGTGCGGGCTAAACCGGTTAAAACAGTCAAGATGCTTCATTCTGGCACCAGAAATAACGGCATGACGAGATTTAGGAGAGCGTGATATTGGGCTGAAGACAACCGTTCTCTCCAAAATGAACTACGGTGGTTAAATATTTAATCTCAGGCTTCGAAGGACTGGCATTAGCAACCGCCCCGGTGCAAGCCGCCCTGATGCAGGGTTTACCTTCGAACCATCACACCCGAGGAGTGAAGAGATATGGCCATTCACATGCAGCAGGCCCTAGGCGTGGGGCAGTATCTGGTGACCCAGCGCCTCAAAGGTCGCAAGCAGTACCCTCTGGTGCTGATGCTAGAGCCCCTGTTTCGCTGCAACCTAGCCTGCTCGGGCTGTGGCAAGATTCAGCACCCCAAGGAGATCTTGAAACAAAATTTATCCCCCGCAGACTGCTTCGCGGCGGCTGAAGAGTGCGGGGCTCCAGTGGTGTCGATTCCCGGTGGGGAACCGCTGCTGCATCCGCAGATTGATGAAATTGTGCAGGGGCTGGTCGATCGCCGAAAGTTTGTCTATCTCTGCACCAACGGTCTGCTGCTCGAAAAAAGCCTCGCCAAGTTTACGCCGTCGCCCTATCTCACCTTCAGCGTGCACCTCGACGGCATGAAAGCGCTGCACGATCACTGTGTCGATCGCGCGGGTGTGTTTGATGTCGCCATCAGCGCCATTCGGGCTGCCAAAGCGCGGAGGTTTCGGGTCACCACCAACACCACCGTGTTTGAGGGCACCGACCCCCAGGAGATTCAAGATCTGTTTGACTACCTGACAGAACTCAAGGTCGACGGCATGATGGTGTCGCCGGGCTACAGCTATGAGTGGGCTCCCAACCAGGATCACTTTCTCAAGCGGGAGCAAACAAAGGCGCTGTTTAGAGAAATTTTGGCCCCGTTTACCGCGGGCAAAAAGCAGTGGGAGTTTAACCACAACCCGCTCTTTTTAGACTTTTTGATGGGGCAAAAAGACTACGACTGCACTCCCTGGGGCAGCCCCAGCTATAGCGTGTTGGGCTGGCAAAAGCCCTGCTATTTGCTCAACGAAGGCCACTACGAGACCTTTCAAGAACTGCTCGACAACACCGACTGGGATCAGTATGGCCACAAGAGCGGCAACCCCCAGTGTGCCGACTGCATGGTGCACTGTGGCTATGAGCCCACAGCGGCAGAGGATGCTCTGAATCCGCAGAATATGCTGCGATCGCTCACCAGCCTCTTTTAGTTGTCTTGGGAGAACTGGGTAATAGAGACCCCCAAATTCTTCGAGGTTTCTCGCTAGGGCGCAGGGCCTGCGCCCCTACCTGGACGTATTTTCTGGGTTGTGCCCCTAGCTCCTCTGCCCTTGGGGGCCGCCAAGTTCGGCTCGGTTTGGGATTTGGTTTCTTTCACCCCTGCTTGCGCTCAGGGTGCGCTCAATCACGACTACGGCTCACCCCCAGTACTCACCACCTCGCGCACCCGGTAGATCGGTCGTTGCTGCGATTCGTGGTAGGTGCGCATCAGCAGCTCGGCCAGCAGGCCAAAGCTAAATAGCTGAATGCCCGCCAGCAGCAGCACAACGGCTAAGACCAAAAGAGGGCGATCGCCAATATCCTGACCCGCCAAAATTTTCACCAGGGTGAGGTAAATGCCCAGGGCCACCCCGGCCACCATCGATATCAACCCTAGACTGCCAAAAATATGCATAGGGCGGGTCAGAAACTTTTTCATAAAATAGACGGTGAGCATGTCCATCATCACCCGCAGGGTACGGCCCAGGCCGTATTTGCTGGTACCAAAGCGGCGGCGGTGGTGGGTGACGGGCATTTCGGTAATGCGGGCCCCTTCGATCACCGCCAGGGCGGGCAAAAAGCGGTGCAGTTCGCCGTAGAGGTTGAGGTCGTGAATCACCTCGGCCCGGTAGGCCTTCATCGAGCAGCCGTAGTCGTGCAGCTCAACGCCGGTAACGGTGCCGATCAGCCAGTTGGCAATTTTCGACGGAATCAGCCGCGTCAGGGTGTTGTCTTGGCGATTTTTGCGCCAGCCGCTGACCAGGTCATAGCCCTCGTCAAGACGCTCGATCAGGTGGGGAATATCGACCGGATCGTTTTGCAGGTCACCATCCATGGTGACTACTACCGGGCCTCGGGCCAGGTCAAACCCGGCGGCCATGGCTGCCGTTTGACCGTAGTTGCGGCGCAAGATAACGGCTCGCAGTTGGGGGTATGGCTGGGTTAGCTCTCGCAGGCGATCGCTAGAGCCGTCGGTGGAGCCGTCGTCGATGCAGATCAGTTCCCAGGGACGACCCAGGGGGGTGAGTACAGCGGTGACGGCCTCGACCAGGGCAGGCAGACTGTCGTATTCGTTGTAGATGGGCACCACGACCGAAATGTCGATCGGGGCTATTTCCTGGGGGAGGACAGATGACGCAGGTGGGTGGATGGAGGAGAGCATAGCAGCCAGAGAGAGACGACCAGGTCAGCGCAAGCGATCGGATGATGTGACCTGAGTCTACAGGTGTACGACGGTGAAATTTAGCCCTGCGCAACGGGATATTTTTCATCCCTCAAGTCGAGCCATCATGGGGGCTCTCAACTGGAGCTAACCCACCAGATTGCCGGGGCAGTAGCTGGCCATGACCCGGCCCGGGCGGCGGCGCTGAGGATAGTAGGCGGCGCTGACCGGGTGGGCCAGATCGACAAGCGAATCAATGCCAATGCCGTTGCGCCCCTGGTCAATGCCGGAGCTGTGGATATAGTTACCCTGCCCCAGGTAGAGCCCCACATGCTTGGTGCGATCGGGAGTCCCAAAAAAGACCAGGTCGCCTGGCTCCAGGTCGTCCCAGGCGATGGGTTGGGTAAAGGCTTCTTGCTGGTACGAGTCGCGGGGCAGGCAAATGCCCGCCGCCGCAAAGGCGGTCTGCATCAGCCCAGAACAGTCAAAATTGGGCTCGACCGTGCCGCCCCATAGGTAGGTATTGGGGGTGGCCATGGCCCGATGGGTAAAGCCAATGACCGCAGGTAGACGGGGCACAATGGCGGCGCGATCGAGGGGCCGTGCACGATAGGGCCGTGCAGCGGGTGCTAGGGTGGTGCGATCGCGATCGCTAATCCAGCCGGAGTAATTGTCTGCGCAGAGGGTAACGGCCCAGGCCCCCTGCTCGGGGCTGTCGGCTAGCCACAGCTGGCGCCCTGCCGCCGCCTGGGTCACCAACCCTTCTAGGCGGGGCGTTTTGTAGAGGTTGAGGGGCTGTTGGCAACGGTATTCACCCCCATCCCGATTTAATCCGCAGGCCTCGATCGCGACCACTGGCTTTCTCCCCGATACATGCAGCGATTGTACCGACCCCGGCTCCCCGGCTCCTCGGCTCCCCCGGCTGTAGACCATAGCCACCACCTTCACCGCCCGCTACTACTCTGCCTTCTCGCCCGTGTTGCGCACATTCACCACTTTCTTGAGCACGTTAAACCAAAAGGTCGACCCCATGGAAATCGCAAAGCCGCTCACTAGCCAGCCCAGCAGACGACGGGGAATAAACTTGACGGGCCATGTTTCTTCAGCCGCCAGCTGCTGCTGGATGACAACATCGTTATAGCCCAGGGGAAACGGAATCTCGTCTAGGGCCTGGTTAACGGCCTCCTGCATTTGGCCAATGCTGTCATTAAAGTCGCCACTGGAGTCGGCCACAAGCTGGTCGGCGGTCTGGGTAATCGAAGTTCGTAGAATGGGGTCAACCGCCAGGCGAGTGGCAATGTGAAAGGTGTCGGCGTTGATCGACACTGCGGTGGCAATGCCAATCAGCAGGGCTACGGCTTTGGCATTGCGTTTGTAAACACCAGTGGCCCGCTCCATGCCGCGATCAAACCACTTCTCGATTTCAAAGCCAAAGCGCTTGACCTCGTCGCGAGTGGCATCGGCGGTGGCCTCAACCCGGCTGGCGATCGCCGCCAGACTGTCGCGTAGAGCCGGGGTAATCGGTGCCTGACCTAGCTGATCGAGCAGGGCTTGGGCGGTGGGGTTATCGGCCTGAGCCAGACGGCTGAGCTCAGCGTAGACCGCACTATTGGGGTCAAACACGTCGAGCAGATTAGCCACATTGGGCCGCAGCTTGCTGAGCAGGGCCGCTTTCTCGGTAGAGGTGCTGGCTAATCCGCGCTTGATGTAGTCTAGGCGGCGCAAAAATGTCTCGGTTAGGGGGTGGTTGTCGGGCAAAATATCTTTGGCCATCAGGCTAAAGTCATCGAGGCGACTGACCAAACGATCGAGGCTTTCGGGCAGCGAGACAATGCCCGCCCGAAAATCATCGACAATCGTATGGACACCTTCTTCGAGCTGCTGCAACTCGGCATTGAGCAAAAACTCGTTACCGGTACTGGCCTTGAGGTCGCTGAGAATATTGGCCACTGGGGCCAACAGGCGATCGCGAGCAAAGCCAGCAATGCGATCGTCGGCCAGCACCTGCCATAGGTCACCCAGCTGCATCCGCTCTAGCAAACTGTTGGCAAAGGCTTCAGCGGGAATGTAAGACGGGCCGCTGGTTTTGCCCACCCCAAACACGTTACGCTGGCCGGTAACAGTACGATAAACACGGCCAATAAAATGCGAAATTTGTCGGAACGAACGGGCGATCGACCCCTTAGCTTCTTGGTCTAAACTGCGAATCCAGGGGCTCTCGTAGAGGGCGTCGGCCAGGGCTTGGGCCGCCTTCTCCTTGTCGCGCTCATTACCAGCTAAGAGAACCTCAATAGATTGCTTTAAATGCTCGGCCCGCCACTGCAAAAGCGTGCCAATAATCTCCTGAGCCTCACTTGCCAATAGACTCAAGACAAAGAAGATAAAGACTAGCCCCAGGGCAATGTCTAAAACTATAGGAAAGTTCATAGACTAACTACACAATCCCTTACTTTTAACACCCTACCTATTTGGGCTCAGGCGGTATACAACAACCCGAAACCAGAACACAAAAAGCTGCCGCCTAGGGCGTTTAAATTACTTAAAGACAGCTAAAGACAAGTCCATTTGACAGCTGAGGGTCACTAAAAAAGAGCAAACCAGCCCATTTCGGACTTGGTTTGCCCATTGTACTCAAGCGACCTAAAAACGGATCACATTTATCGCTCGACTAGACCGGGTCACCTAGGGGCGGTCTTAATCGTCGTCATCTCCTAACAAAGCCCCGTCTTCGCCAAGCTGCTTCAGACGAATATGCTTACGCCCGAGGGTGATTTCAAACTCATCACCGGGCTTGAGGCCCATCTGCTTAGTGTAGGTCGAGCCAATTAGGAGGTTGCCGTTAGACTGTACCGTAAGGCGATAGCTGGCACTACGGCCACCGCGCCCGTTAACGTTTTGGGTACTGTCGAGTTGAATCCCTTCGGCTTCGATCAGGGCGTTACGAAATTTCATCATGTTGACGCGGGGATTACCTCCCTTCGTCACGCTGTAATAGCCGCAGGCTTTAGCCTTATCTTCTTTGCTGAGTTCGTCAAGGTTCTTGACTTTTTGTATAAGTTCTTCGCCGACCAGTGGTTCTACCTGAGTTGCGTTAGCCATTAACTCTATTCTCGTTCACAACGGTTTGCTCCAGTCAATGTGAGCAGGGGCAACAAACTTGCGCACCCTAGCTCTACTTTAATGACAACAGGCAAAATGATACTACAGCGAAATAGTTTTTGCATTCTCTTTTTTTAAAGGCTCTAAACATTCGCCGATTTTTTTCGGGTTTTGGTCAGGAGATGCAGATTTTTACCTAATCCAAGTTTTCAGAAAGATGATAGTCATCTCGATGATTTAACTGCCTAATTAACGCTGGCGTAGACGATGGTGAACGAGCTAGTAAGCCTGTTGCCAGGTACAATTTCAAACCGCCTGCTTGTTCTAAGGTGGTTTTTGGTCATGGGCAAAGCGCTAGCCTACACTCAGGTAGATAACGCTCTGGGGTGGGGCTACTGCTGCGATCGCCCATCGTCGGGGCGCCCCGACGATGGGGCCTTATTTCAAATCAATCACCCTATTTCAGATCAATCAGGAGCCGAGCTGGGCTATGAAACTTACGACTCGCGGCCACTACAGCGTTAAGGCTTTGCTCGACCTGACGCTGCATCCCTCGCGGCAGCCGGTCTCGGTCAACACCATCGCCAGTCGCCAGGGATTGCCGCCGCCCTACCTCGAAAAACTTCTCATTGCCCTGCGCCAGGCGGGCATTTTGGAATCGGTGCGCGGCCCCCACGGGGGCTATCGCCTGGCTAAGCCCGCTGACCAGATTTTTTTGGGCCAGATCTTAGAGGCCGTGGGCGAAGCGGTAGACCCACTGCCCCGCCACAGCCCCCAGGCCGACCAGGCCGAAGACTGGGTCACCTTTGCGGTGTGGAATCGCCTCTCCCAAAAGCTCAGGGAAGCGCTCTATAGTATTTCCCTGGAAGATCTGTACTTCGATGCCCGCAGTTGGCAGGCGGCCCAGGGGGATGATGTCAGTTTTGTGGTTTAGTCGGGCGGCAGTGTTGGTGTTGGCAGCGGCGGGCGATCGCCTAGTGGGCGACCCCTGGGGCTGGCCCCACCCGGTACAGGCTATCGGGCAAGCGATTAGCTGGGGCACCGAGAAAATTCTGGCCCTGAAGCGATCGCCGCTAGGGGAGCGCGGCCTGGGTGTTGTCCTGGGTCTGAGCGTCATCATTGGCAGTGGGGCGGTGGGGTGGGGCCTGGTGACTGTAGCCAGCCGCCTGCACCCGTTACTGGGGCTGGGCTGTGAGGCGGTGCTTTTGGCCAGTTGCCTGGCGGGGCGCAGTCTGCGTCAGGCCGCCGAGGCTGTGCTGACGCCGCTGGAGCGTGGGGATATCTCCATGGCGCGGCAGCGTCTGGCTCGCTATGTGGGGCGCGATACCGAGACGCTGGACGAACCTGAGATCTTGAGAGCAGTGCTAGAAACCGTGAGCGAAAATGCTACCGATGGCGTACTGGCACCGCTTTTCTACGCCCTGGTGGGTGCTTTTCTACCGGTGGGTAGCGTGCCGATCGCACTAGCCTACAAAGCCGCCAGCACGCTGGATTCGATGATTGGCTACCGCGATGCCCCCTACACTCACCTGGGCTGGTTTAGCGCCCGGCTCGAAGATGCACTTACCTGGCTGCCCTGCCGCCTAACGGTATTGACCATTGCCCTACTGTCGGGTCAGCCTGGTCATGTGGTGGCGCTGTGCCGTCGCGACGCCGCCGCTGACCCCAGCCCCAATGCGGGCTGGAGCGAATGCGCCTATGCCGCCACCCTGGGCGTGCAGCTGGGGGGGCAGAATCAATACCGAGGCAACATTCAGGAAAAGCCGCTACTGGGGGATGCCGTGGTGCCGATTACGGGCGATCGCATTCTGCAAGCCCTGGCCCTCACCCGCCGAGCCACCCTGCTGTGGATCGCTCTAGGCGTCGGTGCCCTGCTTTGGCGATCAGGCATGTAGGCAGCCGTATATAGAGTGTGCTTTTAAAGGGCGTGCGGTTAGGAAACATCACCTCGGGTAGACGCTGGGACGCTGGTGCAGCGGCGGATTTTGAATTTTTGCAGTCAAGCCGTCGAGGCCTCCTTTGAGGCTGATTTCACCAAACGAAACCCCACATGAGTCGTACCGGTATCTAGCGCTTGCGATTCCCTGGCCGCCGGGCGGTAGCGGCTGCAGTAGTTTTTAGCGCACAGGTAGGAGCCGCCTTTGATCACGTGCATAGCGCCGTCTTGGGGCTTTTTGGGATCGTAGCTCTGGGCCTGGGCGGGGCCGGTCGGATCTTGGCTGTGGGCATTACCGTCGTGGTGCACGGTGTACCAGTCGGCGGTGAGTTCCCAGACATTGCCGGTCATGTCGTAGAGCCCATACCCGTTGGGCGAAAACGACATGACCGGGGCTGTGCCCAAGTGACCATCGGCTTTGGTATTAAAAAATGGGAACAGACCCTGCCATGTGTTGGCCTGCCTAGCGGAGTACTGTTCACCCCAGGTGTAAGTGCTGCCCTCGACTCCGCCACGAGCGGCGTATTCCCACTGGGCTTCGGTGGGCAGTTTGCGGTTCGCCCAGGCGGCATAGGCCACGGCGTCTTTGTAGGCGATATGTACCACGGGATAATGGTCTTTACCCCGAATATCGCTGTCGGGGCCGAAGGGGTGTCGCCAGCTAGCCCCGGGGGTCCAGCGCCACCAGCTCAGATAGGCGACTTGCTGAATGCCTTCCTCAGGCGGCTTAAACACGAGCGAGCCCGGTGCCCGATCGTCGTCAGATAAATCGGGGAACTGCTCTTTTGATAGGGGTCGCTCGGCCACGGTGACGTAGCCAGTGGCCGCTACAAACTCGGCAAACTGAGCGTTGGTGACCTCGTGGGGCTCAATGCAAAAGCTGCTGACGGTGACATCTGCGGCGATTTTTTCTTCTACAAAGTCAGAGCTGTCTGACCCCATGGCGAAGGTGCCGCCAGGAATATACACCATGTCGCTGGGGCAGGGGGTGGCCGGGGCGGCGAGGACGTTGGGGACGGCCAGAGCACCACTGGTCAATACCATTAGGCAGAGGCTGGTCAGGGTCAATAGAAGCGAAAACAAATTCATACTAGAAAGCTATGGTGTAACGTTTTCAGGCCTGCCGTAGAGCCTGGCGAGGATGCTTTGAATAGCCGTCGCCACAGCGAGAAGGGTTTTCCAGTAGCGCCGAGGAGATGGCCAGCGCTACTCCTCGGCGATCGCCTGCTGCTGCCGCTTGATCCAAACGTTGTAGGGCAAAGCCGCGATCGCCCCCACCACCATGTAGGCGATGATGGTCGGAATCGCCTGGATTGCTCCATTGGCGGTAGCCAAAAACAGGGCCAGGCCGGCATTGCGGGCAATGGTGCCGGTGGCGATCGACGATCGCGTCTCAAGATTAGGGCCACCCAAAAGATGGCCAAACATCAGCCCAAACGCGACCACCAGCGGAATTACCGCCAGCCCTCGCCAGGGCACCGTGGGAATCGTCACCAGGCTGAACCCCAGCAAAAATACCAGCAGCACCATAAACAGGGTGTTCGCCACGGTCGTCAGCAGATCGCCAACGTCGGATGCCATCTCCCGACCCAGGCTGCGAATCAAAATTCCTAGCCCCAGCGGCAAGAACTGCACCGTTAGCACCTGCTTCGCAATGAGCAGATAATCGGCACTGGCCTGTACCCGAGCGAAGATAGCCGTTAATAGTAGCAGGGTCAGCGGGGTCGTCACGACTGCCAGGGTCGCCAGGGTGACCTGAAGACTGGTGGCGATCGCCACATTGCCCCCGGCCATGCTGGCCCGCTGGGTCAAGAGTGGTGCCCCCGGTGACGCCGCCAGCACCGCCAGCCCCAGCCCGATCGCCGCCGCCTCCGGTTGTCCGTGCAAAAACAGATAGCCAATGACCGTGGCCCCTAAGGGAAATATCACTAGGGCCGCCAGCAGCGATCGCCCCAGCAGCCCAGGCTGCTGCCAGAGAATGACCAGACTGGCCAGGGGTGTTTTGACCCCCAGAGTCAGCATCAGCAGAAAGATGGTCATCGCCGTCAGGGTCTGCACCACCTGGCTATTGAGGGTAAACACATCCGCCAGCTCAACCCCAGTAAGTGCCAAAGGTATAAACGCCGCCAGTCCTAAAAACAACAGCACAATGGCCACGGTCAATCCCTGCGACCAGCGTTGAGCCGACATCCCCGTCCGCTTTTCGGCCAGGTCAGTACGTTTCTCTGCCAGGCCCGTTCGCTGCATGGCCAGCTCATTATTAATGGGCATTGCTGGTGGGTTATCCGCAGGAACAGATTGCTGAGTAGGATTGCTCATAGCAGGAAGGCTAGAAAGAACAAGTGAATTGTGAAACGTGATGCTGGCCGGCACAGCTGATTGAGCCGCGTCGGTTCAAGGTGCGGCCACGAGGGGGCTAATCAAGATACCGGCAAAGGCGATCGCACCCAGAAAGGCGAGCACGTAGGCCACGATCAAAGACGGAGAATGGCGCGAGACATACACCAAGTCATTGCGCTGAATGCGGTGCAGCTGGTGGCGATGGTCGAGGGCGGCGAACAGCAAGGCCAGGGTGCCCAGGGCCACAAACGACAGGCCTAAAATGCGGGATAGCCGGACTGGATTCACGGCCCCGCCCAACGTCTGATCAATCGTCGCCACAATTCGGTCAATACCAAAGCCAAAGCCAATCAGCGAGAGGGCCGTGCGAATCCAGGCCATCAGCGTGCGCTCCTCGGCGGCTCGGTTTCGCTCTTTGGCCAGTTCGGTACCGGGGTTAGGCACCGGAGGCATTGAATTAGCATCACTCATGGCGGTTATAGTTATCTAAGTCGGCAATCAGCAGCGAGATCAATCCGCGATCGGCCAATCCGCTAACTCGGATGACAGGGCTTCAACGTCATAAACTCGACTCGGCTTGCTAAACTCAGAGCTAAATAGTCTATCCGAGAGCCAGGTCTATGAGTGCGGCTCAACCACCCAAGTTGTTTGGGCCGACCAATGAGTTGGCGAAGGAGCGCAATCGGGCGGCGGCTGAGCGTACCATCAACGCCTGGATTGGCAACTGCCTCAGCCTGATCGGCTTTGGCGTTGCCATCGATCAGATCGCGCGCAGCCTGCGGCAGCGATTTCCTGACGTCAACCCGTTGACGACCGAGGCCGCCACCCATATCACCAGTCAGGCGTTTATCGGCATCGGCCTGCTGCTGCTGGCCATTGCCCTGCTCCAACACCGGATTGCAATTAAAACCATCGAGCAGGCCGACTACCTGCGGCTGTCGGTCGATAACCTGAACCGCATTGTCGTCCTGGCTATTTTGTTGAGCAGTTGTGCCGGGCTGTTTGCGGTTCTGTTTCTGCTGTAAGAACCCTGGCTGACGGTAGGGTAGGCACGGCCCACCAGCACTAACCCCAGGCATTCGGCTAGGAGCTAGCAGCGGCTGCAAGTTGTGGCCCTCGATTGCTGCGATCAACATCACGCTATTTGGCAACCCCCTAGCGGTTCTTATCTTGGTTGTGACGACCATAGGAGATTTTCTCACCCTGACTAAAACTCCCGAATCAAAGCCTGATAAACGCCACCAGCCCGGTGATAAAAAGCGTCCAACCGGTCACCGCACCCAGGGACCAGCGCGGCGTGAAATAATATTCGGGCTGCCGCAGGCGTTCCATTTCTCCTTGGTAATCATAGGCAGCAAAAAGTAAATTTACGACGCCAAGACCAACCAAAACAAGACTCAGCAGATAGACCCATTCGTTGATGAAGGGGGCAATGGGCGACAATTTCCCAATCACCTGATCAATCCCGACCCCGGTACTGATCAGCGTGACGCTGTTGCGGACAAACGACAGCAATGAGCGATCGGCGGCAATGCGGTTGCGCTCGTGAGCCAGCTCAACCTGGGCATTTGGCGGATAGGGCGTTTGCATCGGCTCATTCATGGGTTGCATCCTCCGAATCGTCAACAAACAGGCTGCGGTATCGATGGGCTTTGGCTTGCTCGCGCATTTCAATCTGAATTTCGATTTCTTTATTGAGAAAGTAGTTTAAAAAGGTCCTAATCACGGCAATCACAGCCAGACGAATGAGGGCTTCGGTAGTGGGGGCAATGGTGGTATTGAGAATATCGGCCCCCAGCTGAAACTCCAGGGCCAGAGCCAGCCACAGCCCAAACTTTAGCCGCACCTGAATAAACGGAAACTCTACCCTTTTTCGGTGCCGAACCAGCTTTAAAACTAGCTGAGCTGTGGCGCTCAAGCCCATCAAGACGCAAAACACCGCAATCCCCTCTAACATCACCTCGCCAATCTGGGCAATGGAAAGGAAAACCCCTTCAATATGGTGCAGCCACTCCATACCTAACCTCCTGATTCAGGGGATGATGTGGAAAACACCTCCTCCTACAGCAAAAACGTAGTGGCATTGGGGCCAGCATTGATCATCAGGTTGAAGACCAGAAACTCGGCCAAAACCAGCCCAATTTCGCCCCGGCTACCGCTGGGCAATAGCCCAGACGCCGCTAGCAGACCTAACCCCCTGGCCATACCCCAAAAGCCAATCACCTGTAGCCGAATGCGGCCCAGCTTTTCTACCAGGAGAATAGCGGCGATAAACCCCAGAATTAAAAATAGATCCACCAAGGCTGCCCCCTGGGCAGCCTTCATCTCGCGAGCCATAAAGTCGGTTTCACTGGCAAAAGCCAGCATAGCGATGATGGCCGGAGTAAAGATGCCGATGCCGTAAACAATGACGACGTAGACGAAAGCTACCACCGCCCCGCCTAGGCCCATCAAAGTACCCCAACTAAAGTGACCAGCAGGCTGTCGTTTATCATCAATACCCCTCAGATACCTTGGTTTGATTGCATACCAGTTTTGCAAGCTGCCCACCCAGCGGGCAGAGCAAAGCTCTAAACCCCCAGCCCCTGCAAAATGACTAGCCCCCAGAACTTGCCTAGATATCTAAGCGTGGGGCTGCTTCTGCAGCATCTCCAGAGCATCATCAATGGTGAAGCTAGCTGCCTTTTGCCGGGGAGGATAGGCCTTGAAGGTCTCTAGAAACTGACCGACAAATTTCTGGGCCGGCAGCAGCAGATAAACGTGATCCAGATACCAATCCCAGTAGGTGTTAGCGGTAATGGTAGCCTTTTCGTAGGGGTCGGTGCGCAGATTGTACAACCAGGGAATGCGAGTAGCCACAAACGGCTCACCCCACAGGGCCAGGGTGCCCGCTTCCCGCTGCTGGGCAAAATGCACCTTCCAGTTGTCGTAGCGCATGGCCAGCAGGTCGCCGTCATCAGAGAAGTAATAGAACTCCTTGCGCGGGGCGGCGGTGGTTTCGCCGGTCAGGTAGGGCAAAAAGTTATAGCCATCCAGATGCACCTTAAAGCGCTTGCCGCTAGCCTTGTAACCAGTCAGCAGCTTGTCTTTCACATCGGGTACACCAGCGGCGGCCAACAGGGTCGGCATCCAGTCCATGTGAGACATAAAGTCATTGGTCACAGTTCCTGGCTCGATATGCCCCGGCCAGCGCACCATGGCTGGCACCCGAAATGCCCCTTCCCAGCCGGTGTCCTTTTCTCCCCGGAAGGGCGTCATGGCCGCATCGGGCCAGGTGTTCATGTGGGGGCCGTTGTCGGTGGCGTACAACACAATGGTGGTGTCGGCAATACCCGCCTCGTCGATTGCATCCAGCACCTGACCCACATTTTTGTCGTGGTCAATCATGACATCGTGGTAGGGCGACTGCCAGCGACCCGCCTGGCCAATACTCTCGGGCTGGGGGTGGGTACGGAAATGCATGTGGGTGAAGTTTGTCCACAAAAAGAAGGGCTCATCTGTCCCCGCCTGCGCTTTGATGTACTCAACCGATCGCTCAGCAACGTCATCGTCAATGGTTTCCATCCGCTTTTTGGTCAATGGCCCGGTATCTTCGATGCGGCCATCGGCATAGCTGTGGATGACGCCGCGAGGGCCAAAGACTGTGGCGAAATTAGGAAATTCTTCGGGCTTTGGATAATCCGGCAGTTCGGGTTCTTCCTCAGCATTCAGGTGATAGAGGTTGCCGTAGAACTCATCGAACCCATGATTGGTGGGCAAAAATTCGTCTTTGTCGCCTAGGTGGTTTTTACCAAACTGGGCGGTGGCATAGCCCTGCTCTTTGAGCAGTTCGGCAATGGTAGGGTCTTCAGAACTGAGTCCCAGGTCTGCGCCAGGCAGACCCACCTTGCTGAGGCCGGTGCGAAAGACGCTTTGCCCGGTAATGAAGGCCGAACGACCCGCAGTACAGCTTTGCTCAGCGTAGTAATCGGTAAACAGCAGGCCTTCGGCGGCAACCCGATCAATATTGGGGGTGCGAAAGCCCATTAGCCCTTTGGTGTAGGCGCTGATGTCGCTCTGGCCGATGTCGTCGCCCCAAATAATGACGATATTGGGTTTGCCCGACGGGGGAGCCGCTGCTTGCACAGCGGCGGCTTCTTTGTCGGTGCCGTAGGAGGAATAGCTGGCGGCTAGGGCCGATCCATGGGGTTGCCCCAAAAGATTAAAGGGCGCAAACACCATCACAATGGCCAGCGCCATGGCAGTAAACCGGGTTAGATGACGATGATGCCAGGTCGAGGACGCCCCAAGGTTGAAATCAGGGGGATGAGAATTGGGCATAGGTTCGGTAAGTCTGGTAAAAGCTAACGGTTTGCAAGGTGCGCTATGCACGAATAGAGTTGGATGATTCTGCAACCACGCATGCTGCAAAGTGCTATAGAGATGAGTCTACCGACTACATATCAGGAATTTATAAAATGATTTGCAATGGTTAACGTGGAAAAGCAGGCTTTCAGTCAATAGAGCTCGCCACAACCCTTGCTATTCAAGGTTTGCAGGATGGCTATTCAGAAATGGTAACTTTTTGAGCGAAAAAATTTTAATTGGCAATTGAGGCTTACCTGACATGCGTGGCAGTTTTATCATCCTGCTTGCGCCCTGTCTCCGTAGGCGAGTTGACACAAATGAAGTCGTTGCCATTTACCCAATCCCCCCGGTCTGTAAAATATAGCGGTGTGCAAGTGAAACAAGTACACTCTGCTCCCTGTCACCTACTCCCTGTTCCCTTTGGACTGTACTTAAGCAACATGAATAAGGCTGTACGTCACTGAGTATCGCAATGACGCCATCATTTAGGAGTATACGGAGGCGATCGCCTCGCTCATCACCCAGCGCTGGACGCAGAGTAGCGCTGGATGCGCTGCGTATGCCTTGGTATTATTACCGCTGGGCTAGTGTTGAGGGCTGGGGGCAGCCGCTGTCGTGGTCTTGGCAGCCGTGCGATCGCCCACTACCTCCACCGTGCCGCGAAACATGTTCATGCCGCAGGTAAACTCGTAACGCCCGGGTTCAGCAGGGGTAAACTCGATCGCGGTGGTCTGATCTATCGGCAAGTCTTGAGCAATGCGAAAGTCCGGGAATCGCACCGCCTCCAGGCAACTGCTGGGGTCTTGACGATAAAAATTGAGCCGCACCGGCTGGCCCGCCTGCACCACAATCTGGCTGGGCTCATATCCCCCATCGACGGTGATGGTAATTTCTTGTACCCCGTCCGTAGTGGTCGCCTGACGAGACTTGGGTTGGCTAAAGAGAAACCACCATAGCTCTAGCCCGATCAAGCCCAAACCCGCCCCGGTGACCGCCACCTTAGTCCACAGGGGTTGCTCAATCCGCTGAAACTGACCGGCTTGTCCAGCAGCCTCCATAGCGCCGTGATCGACTTGAGCGGGGGTGCTACTGGCGAGGGCCAAGAGCAAGCTGAGGCTGACGAGACTGGCAAAAATAAAGAGTTTGAGGCGCATGGTGGGTATCTGTTAGTGGCGAGTTCTGCTGGTGGAAAAAGGGGGTATGGGTG
>NZ_JADEWX010000051.1 GCF_015207395.1 Nodosilinea sp. LEGE 07088 | reverse complement strand
CTCCTATCTCAGCACCAGCTGAGCAAACAGCCCCCCTTCCCCCAGCCATTCCTTCTCCAGCAGGCGCACCTCTAGCTCGATCAGGCGGCGATAGGTCATCGAATATTGCACCACGGGGTGTTTCCAGGTTTCTTCTTTACGTCGTTCGTAGAGGGCGATCAGCTTGCGGCGACCGCTGTCGTTGAGCCACACCTGCTCGCCGGTAATCTCAAAGTCGGCGTCGGCATCCCACTGGTTGCGGTTGATGGCGGCCATCACCGGCATATCAACCAACGGCACCCGAAAGATCTCCATTAGGTCGAGGGCCAGGGGAGGAGCCTGGCGCTGGGGCTGGTGGTAAAAGCCCAGGGCTGGCTCTAGCCCCACGGTGAGAATGGCATTCATCACATCCTTGAGCAGCAGGGCATAGCCAAAGCCGAGCATGGCGTTGAAGCGATCTTTGGGCGGGCGGCGGTTGCGGCCCGAGAAGCGAAAGGCTGGGTTGGCGGTATCGGCCAACGACTGGGGCAGGGCACCAAAGTATTGCGCTGCCAAGTTGCCCTCTAACCCCAGTAGCGAAGGAATCGACTCGGCCTGGGGCACCTGGTTGAGGGTGCGCTGCATCTGGTCGATCGCCTGCTTGAGCGTAGGGTTGGCAGTCTGGCGCTGGCTGCGCATGAGAAACTTGCGCTGGCTCTGGCCGCGACAGGTAACGAGTTGCTGGGCCAGCCGCAAGCACTGGGCTGTATCGGTGAGTGCCTGGTATTGCCGCACTCGCCGCTGAATGTTGCCCTGGCGGGTGTCAAAGCTGCCCTGGTACTGCCCTCGCCCCGAGATAAAGTGCAGCCCCACCCCCTGCTCGGCGCAAAAGTACATGGCCTGGGTGGAAATTTGCACGTAGCTGTGCAGCACCAACTGCCCGACCTGGCGCGAGGGCAGCAGTGTGGTTTTACCATCGCGCTTGGTGATTTTGAACTGGTCGCCGCTTTTGCCAATTGAGGTGCCCGCCTCGGTGACGTGGATAATCTGCCGTTCGTCATCCTGGGGAAACAGCTTCAGGGGTTGGTCGGTGGTGCCCTGGGCCAGGCGGGTGGCGTCTGGCATGCAGGCTTCTGCGACGGAGCAGCAGGTGCAGAGGTTGGCGTTGTCGGCTACCGGGGGGCGATCGCGGGCTACCTGCAACTGCTGGGCCTGCTTGATGGCAGCTAGCAGGTCTTGCCGCGCCGCTGCGTCAAAGGGCACATGCACCAGAACATTGTCGCCGTGGTAGCGAACGCGACCCTCGGTGATCGAGATGCCCAGTTCAGCTTCGAGTAGGAGGGCGTAGGCAAGAACTTGGATGCGATCGCCGGGCCAAGCTTGGGGCTGCTGATCGCTGTCTCGGTAGCACCGCCCTTTTTTGTGCTCGTAGGGGATGGTTTGCCCTGCCCTGGTTTTGAGTGCATCGACCCGACCCCGCAGACCTAAAGCTTCACTCTCCAGAGTGTATTGCTGCCATTCGTCGCCGCCGTCGCGCTCTAGCTCGGTGTGCAGTCGCAGGCCCGAATAGACCTCGGCATTGGGGGTATGGATGCCCTCAACTTCTTGCAGGTAATACTGGCGCGGACAGTAAAACAACGCTTGCAGAGCGCTGACGTTGATCGCCACCTGGGCGGCGGTATGGGGGATTGTCATAATGCGGGGTTTGCCTATCGGACTATGGGAGATATGAAATCAACCGACGCAGTCTCGATGCACCTGTCTATGAGTTCAGCAATCCCACAATGGCAAAAATAGTTATGAGCGTTTCTACGGGAGTTTGGAAGATCAATACATTCGTATTTCGTTGAAGTTGGCGAGATACAAATGAACTAAAAAGAAGAGGTTAGGCAGTTTTTTCAGGCTTCCTGTTAATGTCCGCAGGAAACGAAAAAATTGCCGACGGCGATTTTTTCGTTTCCATTAGTTCGACTTCCGAAGAAGTTGTTGGGTTAACCCCCGTGGACTTGCCATGAATATTCTTGATGTTTCCATTAGTTCGACTTCCGAAGAAGTTGTTGGGTGTCAGGGGTCAGGCCGATGCGATCGAATACGTAGCGTTTCCATTAGTTCGACTTCCGAAGAAGTTGTTGGGTTGCGGGCGGCCTCGGTGGGTAATTCTCGGCCCTTTGCGTTTCCATTAGTTCGACTTCCGAAGAAGTTGTTGGGTACTGATGCTGATATCTACGTGGTGGTTGATGGATTTCACGTTTCCATTAGTTCGACTTCCGAAGAAGTTGTTGGGCGGAGTTGTTTCCTGTGGAGGTGGCCTATACCTACGTGGTTTCCATTAGTTCGACTTCCGAAGAAGTTGTTGGGAAAGCGCCTCAGTGATGATGCCCGGGGCATGATGCGGTTTCCATTAGTTCGACTTCCGAAGAAGTTGTTGGGCTTGATGGGAGCTTAAAGGGTGACGGTATAAGGGTTGGGTTTCCATTAGTTCGACTTCCGAAGAAGTTGTTGGGGTTTAAGCCGAATTTGCTTAATCTGTCCATGGATGGGTTTCCATTAGTTCGACTTCCGAAGAAGTTGTTGGGTTCCTAGCGATATAGAGCCTCTTTTGGCTGGCTAGTTTCCATTAGTTCGACTTCCGAAGAAGTTGTTGGGTTGACGCGCCGCCTAGCGCGAGCTGGTCACCGATGGGGTTTCCATTAGTTCGACTTCCGAAGAAGTTGTTGGGGTTCTAAGGCCTCTATGGAGCTACAAAAACTTCTAGGTTTCCATTAGTTCGACTTCCGAAGAAGTTGTTGGGTTTAAGCTATGGCGCGACGGCACCGTTCTTGTGAGTTTCCATTAGTTCGACTTCCGAAGAAGTTGTTGGGGTATGCGGGACTTACTGAGCGGCGGGGCGATCGCACCGAATGGAGTTTCCATTAGTTCGACTTCCGAAGAAGTTGTTGGGTACCGATATCGTAAGCCTGAGCCAGGCATGATTTATTACCTGTTTCCATTAGTTCGACTTCCGAAGAAGTTGTTGGGACCAGTCTGTTTAATCGCCAGTTGCAACGGCTGACCAGGTTTCCATTAGTTCGACTTCCGAAGAAGTTGTTGGGGAGTTGAAGGAGGAGCATTGCGCGATCGCCCAGCGTGGTTTCCATTAGTTCGACTTCCGAAGAAGTTGTTGGGGGTGTACGGCTATGGCAAAACAAACGCTGACGTGTGTTTCCATTAGTTCGACTTCCGAAGAAGTTGTTGGGGGTGTACGGCTATGGCAAAACAAACGCTGACGTGTGTTTCCATTAGTTCGACTTCCGAAGAAGTTGTTGGGAGTATCGACAAAGCAACCAAAGGAGGACTTTCTATGTTCAGTTTCCATTAGTTCGACTTCCGAAGAAGTTGTTGGGAAAAAGGAGAACCAAACCATGAGCTGCTGGAATAAAATGTTTCCATTAGTTCGACTTCCGAAGAAGTTGTTGGGAAAATAGATCGTCGGTTTCGACGCTTGCCGTTACGGGTTTCCATTAGTTCGACTTCCGAAGAAGTTGTTGGGAAGGAGTTCCAGAGGTTTCGGGGGTGTATCAGTCCGTAGTGTTTCCATTAGTTCGACTTCCGAAGAAGTTGTTGGGGGTCAAATATTTCAAGGGGTGAATCTCGTAAAGTTTTGGTTTCCATTAGTTCGACTTCCGAAGAAGTTGTTGGGGAGAAGATCTGGGGACTGGCACTGCTGATAGTGTTGCCGTTTCCATTAGTTCGACTTCCGAAGAAGTTGTTGGGCCTGAGCTTGCCGCGCAGATTAGAGCCAAAGTACTGGGTTTCCATTAGTTCGACTTCCGAAGAAGTTGTTGGGACATCGGCAAAGGCCCCGTTGGTGGGATTGCTGCGCAGGTTTCCATTAGTTCGACTTCCGAAGAAGTTGTTGGGGCCCCTCTACTCGGTGGAGGACTTAATTGAGATCTCTGGGGTTTCCATTAGTTCGACTTCCGAAGAAGTTGTTGGGAATCAGAGCAACAGAAACAGACGCCACTGGATGATCTGTTTCCATTAGTTCGACTTCCGAAGAAGTTGTTGGGGCCGTCCGAGGCTTTCCCAAGTTCTCGAAGAACTCATCTAGTTTCCATTAGTTCGACTTCCGAAGAAGTTGTTGGGTTGGAACGTACCGTGGCAATCTTCGAGCCTATCTAGTTTCCATTAGTTCGACTTCCGAAGAAGTTGTTGGGAACGCACAGGTGAAGTTGGATATAGAAAATCAGTTGCTAGTTTCCATTAGTTCGACTTCCGAAGAAGTTGTTGGGAAGATGGTGCGCTTCCATTCCCGCTGAATCTCAAACGTTTCCATTAGTTCGACTTCCGAAGAAGTTGTTGGGAGTAGTGGCAGGGCGGAATGCGCGGCGGCGCTGCTGGGTTTCCATTAGTTCGACTTCCGAAGAAGTTGTTGGGTGAAGAATGGTTGGCGAGTGAACGACGGCGGAAAGAGTTTCCATTAGTTCGACTTCCGAAGAAGTTGTTGGGGCTTTATTTAGGTTCCACGAACTCTTTGCTACGATGTTTCCATTAGTTCGACTTCCGAAGAAGTTGTTGGGTTTTGCCCCCCCGAGAGGCCTACGCCGCGCTCCCCCAGTTTCCATTAGTTCGACTTCCGAAGAAGTTGTTGGGTTTGCAGAGTTGATCACGGCCCGTGATAACTTCCTGGGTTTCCATTAGTTCGACTTCCGAAGAAGTTGTTGGGTATGCCTATTTCAGGTACTAAAGCTAAGTCTGTAGGTTTCCATTAGTTCGACTTCCGAAGAAGTTGTTGGGCAGGGGTCTTTCAATTTGAATATGAAATCCAGATCTGTTTCCATTAGTTCGACTTCCGAAGAAGTTGTTGGGTAATCATTCTGCGATTCAATTCTCGCAGGCTATGTGTACTGTTTCCATTAGTTCGACTTCCGAAGAAGTTGTTGGGTGAAGAAGAGGAAGAAGCCGTAGAATCAGCCCGAGTTTCCATTAGTTCGACTTCCGAAGAAGTTGTTGGGTACTACAATCAATTCCAAGGCAATGGCTATGCGGCAAGTTTCCATTAGTTCGACTTCCGAAGAAGTTGTTGGGTCAAGTAATCAAAAATGGAACTCCATCAAACATTAATGGAGTTTCCATTAGTTCGACTTCCGAAGAAGTTGTTGGGTTGAGGTAATTGAAAACGAATACGGCATTTACTATGTTTCCATTAGTTCGACTTCCGAAGAAGTTGTTGGGAGCGGGCTGCTAGAACCCTTACCCAGCCTAGATCCTAGCACCCCCAATTCAAGGTGGATACAACCAGAGCCAAAAACCAGGGTTTTAATCACAATAAAGCCATGCCAAAAACAGCTCAAACCCTTGTCCTGCAAAGCATTCAAGGTGGATCTCGCAAGGTCACAGGTTACAGCCATCGCTTAAAGGTGCTTGCACAATAGAATACAGACCCGTGGTTCGCAGGCATTACATCCCCTCAGCCTAAACAGACCCAGGTGCTTGCCCCGCCAGTACGTAACGTTATTTTGGCACTTACCAAAGAAAACCTGAAGCTTTTGGGGCTGTAAGTGCGATCGCGCCTAGCTTGGGATAACTTTAGCCAAATTTAGACCATTGCGAATGCCCCATCGCTCTGACAAACTGATCAAATCTCAAACCTTTCCGGAATCGTCAGCATAAAATCTGAAGTCTGTTTGTAGCTGTAGAACAGCCTAATGTCGGTAGGTCAATTGCGACCCCATATCCAAATCACCTATGCCATAGATCTAATCGCATTCTTGTCTCTATCCCTAGAGGCCACTCTATTCAAATTGATATTTAGCAGGGAAACCGGTTTCCGTGACTGACTACCAGCGAAAACTCTATGCCTTCTTGCAAGCCTTTCACCACTTCAAAGATCCTGATGTCGAACACCATCTCTGTGCCACGCTCCAATGCTTAGCGCCTCAACTCGCTGATCTGCGGGACTGGTGGCGAGCAGGAGGCAACCTTTGCTTGGATGTTGCGGCTTCCAGCGATCGCCTCAACCTTCAGACCACCCCTGAGCTGCCCAATGAGGTTGGAGTACGGCACCCGATCAGCGGTCAGCAGCAAATTATCACCGAACTACCTTTAGAACCAGTTGAAATTCCTGCAGACATTCAGACATCCCCCGACGCTAAGCACGTCTTCTGGTGGTTTTGGCGCTTTTATCCCGAGTACTGGGCCAAGGCCAATCCAGACTCCCAGGCGCTGCTGTATCCAGCCCATCGCATTCTGCCCGACTGCCCCTTGCACAGTTACCAGAGCACCGTATCGGCCCTGGCGGGGGCGATGTATCCAGAAGGGCATAACGGCGATCGCCCCGAAACGCCCTATCTGCTACTCTTCAGCTTTTCCCCCGTACAGGAATTCATCAAAGCCTCCCGCAAGTTTGTGGATTTCTGGGCTGGGTCGTATTTGCTGCACTACCTCAGTGCTCGCCTCTGCTGGCACATTGCCCAAACCTATGGCCCCGACGTCGTGATTGTGCCGTCACTGTGGAATCAGGAGATTTTTGATGCCCTGATGCTGCAAGATGGTGATTTTTCTAGCTTTGAGGCGTTTTTTAGGGAGATTGCCCCAGAAGCATCAGCGCATCAGACCCCAGTCGAACGCTTTAATCATAAGGAATCCAATAGCCTCAGCACCGCAGGCTTTCCCAACATGATCACCGTGTTGGTGCCGGGGGAAAAGGGGGCCAGGCAGCTAGGGCAAGAGCTGACCGAGGAGCTGGTTGAGGAATGGAAAACCATCGGGAACAAGGTACAAGGTCAGATTCGCGATCGCGTTATCTCCTGGCTGAGTTCCCAAAGCTCTGGTGCCCTGCAAACACTCCTACAAGAAGCCTTCCCAGATCTAAATCTCCAAGACAATGAAGCCCTTAAGCCCTACTGGCGGGAAATCGAGAAACTGCAAGACCCCTGTGCCTGGCATTGGCCGAATCTCTGGGAACAGCAACTGAGCCATAGTTGGGAGCCCTACTGGGCAGCAGTGCCCTTGGGTTCTCCCAATGCAGCTGTGGAAGTTACCCTTTCAGACCCACAAGCTACGGACTGGATTCAAGCCCAACGGGCGATCGCCTTTAGTCCTGAAGGATTGAATATTCCCTCTCCAGAAGAGAAGCAACTCTACGAGTCCCTTGAAAACGGACGCCTCAATATCGGTAACTGGTGGGGGCCACTGCAACAGCGGCTGATTGTGTGTCTCCATGCCGTCAAAAATACTCGCAACTGGCAAATTCCAGCCGCTCCAGGCGGACGCTCTACCCTGTCGGGTCAGTTTAGTGCCGTCCATCCCTGGTTGAAATACCATGGCAGTTTCCGGGAAGGGGGCGGCCTACCTGAGAGCAGTATGCGTCTATTTTGGCTGGTGATGTCTAAGGCGTATGTTGGGCTATTTAATGGTTCAGAGCGCCTTAATGCCCTGGAGCTAACCAAGCGTATGGCTTGGCAGCATGGCGGTATTGCTGAAACCTTGGGTGTTTCAGACGAATGGGATGATGCTAATCCTGACTATGAAAACCTAATCCGATTTCCCAACCTGAGTTCGATTGCGGCAGCCCGTTATCTCAAGACAGTCCCCGATCAGGCGCGTGACTACTGGCATCGTCTGAAGCGTTTGATTGAAGGGGAGCAGGAACAGAAGTTTAGCTCAGATGAGAAACAAGTTTTTTACAGTCGAACTAAACGCCCTTGTCAAATTTTTCAGACGGATGCTGCGCTGCAAGTAACCCTACACAACGACCCTGAGTTTAGGAATGGGCTGAATGGGCTCATGTACTCCAGTCGCTGGCTAGCTGACGATATGGGATTGCAGACCCCAGAAGCCATCGGCAAATTGCGGCAGCTTGTCGATAAGGCCCACCAAAAAGGGGATGATTTTTCTGGATTCGGTCAGGGTAGCCCCGACGACTGGTGGGTGATTCTGCTGTCAGACGGAGACAGCATGGGGCAGTACGTTTCGGGCAAAAAGCTAGGGGTGTATGAGAAATACTTGGTAGAAGATGTGATCACACCAGGCATTGATTCTGATCTCCTTCAAGCTTTTCAAGCAGAGACTCACAAACGCATGGGGCCAGCTACCCACGTAGGCCTTAACCGAGCCCTGTTAGACTTCTCCAATCACCTGGTTCCGCACCTGACCGAACAGCGCTACTGCGGTCGAGTGATTTACAGTGGCGGCGACGATGTTATGGCCGTCTTACCCCTAGAAGACATCCCCGAGTACTTGCTTTCTCTACGAGCTGCCTGGTGCGGTGGACAAGATCCCTGTGGCGACTTCAGCAGTAATGACAGCGGCTATTGGAATCCCCAAAAACCTCTCAAAGGTATTCAAAAGCGTCCCTATTTCACTATGGGGGCAGAGGCCACGATGAGCAGTGGTGTGGTTTTTGCCCACAAGAGCGTACCGTTGCCTACGGTGCTAGAAAGCCTCTGGACTGCCGAGGGCGATCGCGCCAAGGCCATGCACTACAAGAATGGCATCTGTTTCCGCGTCATCTACGGCAGTGGCAACCAGCTCGAAGCCTTGATGCATGGTGAGTTACTGAAAACCTGGTGGGACTGGGTCAGAAAATATCCCGGCTATCGCAAACGACTCAGCCCGCTCCTTTATCGCCTTGCCGAAGAACTCCCACGACGCATTGGCGAACTCCCCGAGCACCCTCATCTATTTTCTAAAGCGGCCAAAGTGCTGATGTCGCAACGGGATGAGAATCGTCAGCTAGAGGTTTTTAGTGCAATTGAGGATTGGCTAGACGACTGGGAAGATTGGGCGCGTAGTGCCCAGAGTGAGGCTAGACAGGCTGCTCTAAACCAAGGCAAATCTGCCGAACAGGCTACAGAGATTGCCAAAAGCACTCTCGGTACCCGCCCTGAAGACTTAGGCAAACTCCTACGCTTCACCGCCTTTTGGATCGATAAGCGAGTTGAGCGCTACCAATGGACCCACGGGGAGGAGGATTAATGCACTGGTATACCCTCATACCCCTGGATGTCTTGCTCTTTCGCGAAGCTAAGCCCTTTAACCCAGGGGATGGTTCTTGGGCCAAGGGACTGTTTCCCCCTATGCCAATTACCGTTTTTCAGGCCATGCGATCGCTGTTGCCAGACTATGGCGATGGCGAAAAAGACCTCAGCCACCGGGACTTAGACTTCCTTGGCCCCTTTTTGCTGGATGAGCAGGGTACCTTATGGCTGCCAACCCCAAAGGATCTGGTCTGTATTTATCCTGAAGGGCACAACCGCAAGCTTTCAGGTAATGACTGGACGGCAGTTAAACGCCTGGTTCCAGTCGATCAAAATCAAAATCATGCAGCCTGGTCAGGGCTAGTCTTTCCTGCTGGGTTGGCTCCCATGGTGCTGGATCAGCCGGTCGAGGGGGAAGTAGGCGAACCTGATCCCTGGATACGGGCAACAGCCTTGCTGGAGATCTATCTGGAGGGGCAGACAAATTTTCCCAAGAACGCCTTCCACAAAAATCCCTGGTCACCCCAAATTTTGCCCCACATCGATATTCAGGACAGCCAGCGACAGGTCAAAGATGCCGACGGCTACTTCACCGAAGTCGCCATTCGACTCCATGGTGGTTGGCGGTTTGTGGTTGGAATGAGTGCCAACCTGACTCAGGGAGCCGTGCGATTGGGCGGCGAAGGTCATCGCGCTATCGTGCAGCGCTTGCTGTTAGAGCCCAACTCTGCGCTGGAGAAGCAACTACAGCCATTGCAAAATCCGCCAGCGGCAACGGCGGAGCGTCCCTGTGGCTACTTGCTCACCCCAGGATTAGCCCAGGCTGGAGAAGCCCTGTATAGTGCTTACCCCAGCGACTGGGAAAACCTAGTTGGATGTGCTACCGACAAGCAGCTGTTGTGGGGGGGGATTTCGGCGATTCGACGCAAACCGCCACGCCTGGATAATCGGTCGGATATAGAACGGCCCAGGCAGGATAAAACCTTTGCACTGTTACCTCAGCGGGCTTTTGTGCCGCCAGGAACGGTGTACCGATTTAGTGATGGGCCTTACCCTGGGCGAATGCTGCCAGCCCCAAGGTCCGAACTAGAACACAAGTGGCTGACTACCTTTGGAAAGCTGAACTACGGAACGTTGTTATGGGGAGCACAAGCAAAAGATTATGAGTGATTTTCGTACGGGTTATTTATACAGCCTGGCCCCGATCCACTGCGGCGGCGAAGGTGATTTGGGTAATGTCCTCGATATTGCTCGGGAAGTTCATACCGATTTTCCCTACATTCCAGGGTCATCCCTACGGGGCGGCATCCGAGAGGAAGTGAGATTACAGGATTCTGATGCTGCCGATCGCCTTTTCGGCAAGGAACTCCAGAAAAACGGGGATATGGGCGTGCATCAGGTATGGTTTGGCGATGCCCGCCTGCTGTGGGTACCCATGCGTACCATGTCACTGAATGGGGGCACCGATGTATTTGCTTGGGTAAGCTGCCATAGCCTGATTCGGGATCATGCGATCGTTGCGGGTAAACCCGTGACAACGTTTCCTGACACCCCCATTGGCGATCGACCGGGAACCTATATCGTGGCTGATGCAGAAGTTGAAGTGAAAGCATGGCCTCAGGGAACAGAGAATACGACAATCGCCCTGGACGGCTGGCCCGACGCGCTTAAAGACTCAGCCCATCCGGTCTGGAGCCAAAACCGCATCATCCTCAGCGATGCCGATTTCCAAACTCTGATGGAACACGCCCTCTGGACTCAAATCCGCAACAAAATCCAAGACGAAACGGATGACCCTAGCAAAAATCCAGGCTCAGCTGAGATCTTCTGGACCGATGTCTGCATTCCACGAGACACAATTCTCTATTTCAGTTGGGGCTACAAGCTGCTGTCTAAAGACCCAGTGACGAAGCCCGAGCACCACCTATTGATGGATACTATCAATGCCTTGCTCCAAGTCGGCGGACAGGCCAATGTTGGACGCGGCTGGGTACATGGCTGGGTTAACCGGAAGGACGAGCCCAAAGGTCTAGGGGATAAATCAGCTGACGAAACCCAAGCTAACGACGAAACACTAGAAACGCCAGAAGCTGCTCAACCACAGTCTGCGGGGGTATAAAACATGGCGAATAAAGGAAAAAGCAAAAGGGCAGGTCAGTTTCCATCCAATAAGCAGTCTTCTAGTGAAATGCGACAGACAGATCAACTCACTAAACCCAAGCAAAGTCTTGCACCGAATCAAATTACTCAGCCAGCTAAACCGCGTATTCAGCCAGAGAAGATGAGTCTTTTGGCTCATGATCATATTCAGGCATATATGAGCGAACAGTGGAGAACCCAGGAGAAACGCCCTAAAGATAAGCTAACGGATGCTGAGGCTACTTCTATTTTCCAGTTGGGGCAACATTTGCGAGTATTTGGCTTACTTTCGGCGGTTGGCTTTGTCAGTCAATCCAATCAACAAGGCGGTGATACGAGTAAGCAGAGAGGCAAGGTCTGGAAAACTCTGCTCGGTAGCCTGCTAAGCGATGCTCCATCTATTAGAACCGAGGAACTTAAAGAAGATGCAGACTTTGATGCCGCCAAGATGATGACTAAGGTGAAAGGTCTGGCTGAGCAGCAAAAGACGCAATCAGAATACATGGCGATGTGGCAAAAAGCCCTGAAGCTATCAAAACACTGGAGTTTCTGGGCCAAAGCGTATCAGGAGGAGAAAAAGATACAGGATGAGCAGAGAAAAGATGTATGAGACCACTCAGCTATTGACTGAACTCCTTGAACAGCAGAATCAGCAAAGGGAGCAATCGCTCTTTAAGAAAGGAATTTTCACGTTGCGATGGCGCACTAAAGTTGGTTCATGTCCTCATCCAGATACGGAGACCTTAACTTCAGCTGGAGAGCCCTCAGGGGCTTGGAAATGGTCACAACAAGATTTCGATACTTTAGAGAATCGCAAGTCTACATTGCCGATTAATGGTTATATTCCTGCTTCTTCTATACGGGGCATGGTTAAGGCATGGGCCAAACAACGGCCTGGCCTAAAAAGCCGGGTTAATGAGTTACTTGGTTATTCCAATCATTCTGGTCAAATTTTTACGGGAAAAGTCGCTTTTTTAGATGCTTGGCCTACGGAAGCTACTCAACTTAAGCGAGATATTGTTAATCCCCAAGAGAAATTTCAGGTCTATCACGATCCAGAGCAACAGGGTAAACCCCTGCCTTTTTACACTCTAGGCAACGGAAATCGCCCTATCACTGTAATAGTGGCTATTCAAGGAATTCGAGGTAGCAATGTTACTGAACAAGAGATAGAGGAAGCTTGGAGTTGGGTTCAGCAAGCACTCACAGCTCATGGTATCGGCGGCAGAACGGCTTCAGGATATGGTGCTGTTGAATCTCCTGAGGGCTCGACTGAGATGTCCTCGGTCTATCCTGGCTATGCTGTTCAAGATCTCAATTTCACGCTTTATAGCCAAGGAAGTGCCGGACCAGAGACCAAAGTCATGGAGTTACGTCCTTCTCATTGGCGAGGATGGTTACGCTCTTGGATGTTGCGTTGCTTTTTAGGGCTCATGAATGAAAGCAATGCTCAGAAAATTGTTGGTAAGTTGATGGGAAGCCTGGAAGCTAATGACGGGCAGTCTCAAGCAGGCGTAGTGCGGTTGCGTCAGTCTTTGAGAGATAACCAACCTATAAGAACAACTACAAGACCCGAATTTTATATTTGGCAGGGACAACTTAGCTTGGCAGCCCCGGAAGACATATTGCAGGAAATTGTATTGCCAGTCGTACGTTTTGCCATAAGTGTCGGTGGGGTTGGTCGAGGCTGGCGACGACCACTACACATTTTTCAGATGAAAAAAGGGGACAGGTTTTTTCCAGCAGTACGCGGCACTCATTTGCTAATGACTCGCCGCGATCGAGCAAAAAACAAAACTTTTCAATATCAACTCCCATCTGATCCTCAGCATTGGAGTCAGTTATATGACCGATGGAGTGCAGCAGTTCAAAAACGATGGTCAAGCTATTGTGATCCAGATATTGAAGCCCATCTCAAAAAACACCCATTAAGAGCAGAGATTTTCTCTCCTAAGACCTGTACCGTTTATGTTGTTCCTGGTACGACTGAAAATCCGTTAGATACTCGTAATAAAAACTGGACTCTCTATGAAGGCCAACCATTGCCATCAACAGATACTCATGGTGATGGTCTCTATTTGGTTTATCGAGATACTAAGGAAAGACGATATAAGCGCAATCCTGAGCTAGGGGGAAATGCCGCTCAAGGTGGAAACCAGCGTTCTCATTGCTCGTGGGTTAGCATTCGCCGCATTGATAAGCCTAATCAAATAGTGGATACTGACTGCCAAGAGGTCGTCTGTTTATTTATGGGCGAGTGGAATAAAAATACTAACAGCTATCATCCTGTCAGGATGAAATTCTTACAAGATTTAGATAGCCTGACCGGGGAGAGTGGAGCCACGCAACTTTTTGGCATAAATCCTTCTACATAAATCACTGTGAAACGAATCCTTTTACTATCAGCCAACCCTAAGAATACCGGAAGTCTAAGGTTAGACGAAGAAGTCCGAGATATTGAGGAAGCTTTGCAGCGTAGCCGACACCGTGATGAATTTGATATTCGTTCTAGATGGGCTGTTCGTCCTAGAGATATGGCACGAGCAATTCTAGATTACGAGCCAAATATCATTCATCTCTCAGGGCATGGCGAAGGAGAAAACGGGATTTTATTAGAAGATGAGACTGGACAAGCAAAATTTGTAAGCCCTGAAACATTATCTGATCTATTTAAACTCTTCGCGGAACATGTCGAATGCGTGATTCTCAATGCTTGCTATAGCGAAACTCAAGCTAAAACTATTTGCCAGCATATTGATTATGTCATTGGCATGAATACAGCAATCCAAGATCGTGCTGCGATTGAGTTTTCCGTAGGATTTTATGATGCTCTGAGCAACGGCAGAGACTATGACTTTGCCTATAACTTAGGTCGTCAATACATCTCCATGGCTGGTGTACAACAGGCAGATGTGCCTCAGCTCATGAAAAAAAGATCTTTGCTTAATCCAGTGATTAGCCTTGGTGTCAATGGCTCTGCTGAAAGAGAATACGATAATTCACCTGATAGGATCCTTAATTGGACAAAATATTATGACTTTAACGCTCAGCCACGCAAGCTAGCGACTCCAGAAATATGGCAGGAAGATCTATTGCCTGAGCTCCAAAAAAAGCGTGACGAGCTAGCCCAAGGACGACGAGATTTAACCCTCGATTTACGAGGTATGATCCCACTCAGTGGAGCTTTTGCCATTGGCACAGTATTTCAAGAAACTCGTGGGTTCATCCTGCAAGTTGAGCAGTCAACGGGATCATCTGGTTTCTGGAAATCTAGCGAAAAGCCATCAAACTTGAAATTTCGTGTCACCCAAGAACATGGTCATGCTGGAAGAAATCTATGCATCGCCCTAGCCATATCGAGACCGTCTTGGCCACAAGTTCAAAAGCTTTATGAGAACCCAGTATACGGCATCAATGCAGTGGTTTATCTTGAGCCAGATACAGAAACAGGTGCCTGCGATCGCGCCTTACCAACAAATGCTGATGCAATTGCTTTAGTTGATCACACTAAGGATTTAGTTGACCACTATCGTCAACACTATAGTGCTGATCGAATTCATCTAGTTTTTGTTTGTCCCATGGGATTTGCAGCCTTACTCGGTCATCGCTTGCGGGCAGTCGGAGAGATTGTTACCTACGAATTTACTAAATCTGTCGAAGAGCCCTACATTCCATCTGTGATTGTTAATCCCTGATTTATAGCTGTTCTTGGACGAATGAGGTACTCCTCCACTCATAGAAGCCTTGAAGCTTATAGCTTGGGACGCTGCCCTATATCTCATCCAAGTAAGAACCGCTATAGGATAGCTATTAGCCTTGCGGTCAGTGAGGCTGAGGCTAATGGCTCTCCTGTGGCGATCGCATCACCAGATTCAGAAGTGAAATTGATTAGGCAAATTGGCTAGCTCCATCTCAACTCAGTAAGCCTCTTATCAGATAAAGTTTCGATTTTCAGATGTCATAGTTCTAGCTCTTCCGCTGGTCTTTGTGTCTTGTCATTAACCCTAGAAGGGCATGAACCTATTTGACTAGCATTGTGCATCATGTGCTGAGTAAAGGCGATCGCCTCTTTCCTACCTTGCTTGTCATAAATCTGCCTCACCACCTCACTCCCCGCCACCAGCATCAGTGTCACCTCCTTAGCCGAACACCCATCCCGCAGCGCCCGCTGTGCCACCCGCCATTCCAAACTGGCTGCCGGTAACCCCGCTGAGTAATGCTCCCACCGCGCCAAAAGCTGCTCTCTTGAATTTGCCTTTGACGGTTCCGAGGCCTCTACCCTTTGCTGCTCTCGTCCAACCGTCCTTCCAACCGCTCTAGCGAGTCGATCAACTGCTGCTGCAAGGCTAACTCGGTCTTGAGCTGCCCGTTCCAACTGCTTAAAGCCGCAATTAACCGCCTCAACTGCTCCTGCAAGGTTGCCTGCGCATCGGAGGAAGTCTCGTCGCTGACGATACGCTGCAATTGCTCGACCAAGAGCCCCAAGCTCTGGTTCCAGTGCTGCGGCCACATCGCCAAATCTTCCCCCAAGGTCTGGACATGGTCTTCGAGGTGCAGCACCCGCTGCGTGTTGACGCAAATCTCGGCCCGCAGCGGCTCTAAGCTGCTCTGCAACACGGTAGCCAATACGCTCTCCCATTGCTCTGGGGTCAAAGCCGGGGATGGGTTCTGGTGGCCGTTCTTCCCGTTGTTCATGCTGTCCATAGGTCATTACCTGTTGAGTTAATGGCACGTAGTCACTCACGTTCTCCTTGGCCCGCGATACCTGGGCCAGTCGCACCAAATTGGCCTGGCTGCTGGTGTACAAGGTCACCGCCCGCTTGGCTCTAGAAATCGCCACATAAAATGCTTCTCGGTTGGTTGTTTCAGCCAGTAGCGCCATCACCCGCTCCGCTGTCTTGCCCTGGCTGCTGTAGGTCGTGCTCACCCAGGCGTAGTCGATGTACTGATTTCCGCTGAGGTTGATGGTTGAGGTCTGACCCGACCCATCGCGAATTGTCGCCGTCCCATCGGTTTCCAGCCCCGTCACCACAAATCCCTGTCCATTGCGGATTCCGGCTTTAGAGTTGTTGCGTGTCCATTTGAGGCGATCGCCCACCGCCACCGGAATCGATTGCGTCGTGTACACCGTCTTGCGGGGGCACAGAGACGGATTGATCGACAACACCGATCCACTCGGCGTCTCCAGCACCACCTGCTGAGCCTCAGGATTCACCGCGATCACCCGGTACTGCTCCCCTCTAATCAACCCCTGCTTCCGATAATCCTGAATCGGCACCAGCACACCGCCCGGTGCATAAGCCTTGAGATAACTGGCCTGAGCCATGGTCAACTCCTTGCGGCGTAGGCTCTGCATCACAAAGCCATCCGCGCCCAAAGCCTCTTCATCCTGTAACCCCGATCGCATCGCCTGCGTCAGCGCCAACCGCTCCGCATTTGTCCCAGCTAGCACCAAGGTTTTCTCCCGCTCCTCTGCCGTCAGCGCCAAATAATCTGCCGCCACCTGCTGAATCCGCTCCTGGGTTTGAGCCTCTTCTTTGACACACCCGGTCTGGGTCAGTAGCTCAATGCCTTCACTGACCTGCCCCTGGGCTACCAGTTCTACAGCAGATCGCAGCACCCCATTCTGCTGCCGCCGATGGGTCTCCAGGTAAGCCGTCGCCATCCCCCCGGCCTGCAAGCTCTTGAAGGGATTACCCGCTTCCACGGCTGAAAGCTGCCGGGTATCTCCCACTAATAGAACTCTGGCCTGCTCCAGTGCCGCCCGCCGGAGCAGAGCATGGGCATCCTTCATGCTCAATAGCCCCGCCTCATCCACAATCCAGAGTGCTGGTTGCGGTGGTTCATCCAACGGCTGGGATATCAAAAGACCAGCAACCGTGGTGGTTTCAATCCCCAGCGATTCTCCCAACACATGGGCCGCTTCAGCGCTGGGCGCTAATCCTCGGATGTCGTACCCCTGACCCTGAGCCAACGCTTTCAGCACGCTCAAAGCATAGGTCTTGCCCGCTCCCGCCACTCCCTGCCACGCCATCACCGCATCCGGTGTGGTCGCCGCCATCTCCACCGCGTTTTGCTGCTCGGGGTTCAGAGAATGGCTCGTTAGACCATCCAACCGGGTACCACTGGGGACAATCGCACCCACATGCCCCCGTCCCTGCTGCATCAAACGGATGGTGTTGAGTTCCAGATTGAGCGCGGTTTGAGTAGTGAACTTGCTGTCGGCGACTCGGATGAGTTCAGGGCTGTCGGCAATGGCTTGCTGAAGTACCTCAAAATTCTGGGCTCCCAGTTCATGCTCAAACACAAACCGCTCCAGCGCCGTCCGCCGAAACACCGACTCCCGCTCCCCGCAGTGCTGGATCGCCGTGTCAATTACCGAGGTGGCCGATGGCTGATCGCCAATTGCTTGGGTAGTGCCCTTCGGTAACTCCGGCAGCTCCAGCCCCTTCAACTGAATCAGCGCATTCCACCCCCGCTGCAACAACTCCTCATCCACCTCCTTTGGCTTCCGCTTCCGCGATACCAGCGTCGCCGTTTCTCGCATGGCTCGGTTGTTCTCAGACCCCGTCGCCTCCCATTCCTCGATCAGCTTCAAGATCTGCTGCCGCCTTGTCGAAAAGGCTTTTAACAACTCGGGCGAATATCCCACCAACTCAAACTGCCCATGGGCCATAGGCTCAATCCGGTAACCCTGCTGCTTCAGCGCTACGGCCAACTCGTTCTGGTAAATCTGGCCCAGGAGTTTTTGGTTGGCGATCGCCGCCTCATTGCTCAAACTAAACCACCGCCCATCCGCTAACTGCGTCGCATTCATCACCACACAATGGCTGTGGAGCTGCGGCTCCGCCTCCCGACTGGTGGAATGGGTAAACACCGCTGCGGCAATGTTGCCCGTTGTCACTTTCGTCCGCCCAGCCTCGGTTGAAACTCGGGTCTGGGCATAGCGCTCTTCCAACACCGATAGGGCTTTCGCTACCGCCTGATGATGGGCTGCCAACACCCGCTTATCCTGCTGCACCAGGGCTGCAATGCTGACGCTCTTCGGCGCACTGAAGGTAAAGTCCGTCGCCGCCCGCCGCTTCTCTGGGTCAACCACTTTTCCTGTCAGGGATTGTCCCCCTGGAGCCTGCCCCGAAAGCATCTGGCTGAATTCCTGCTGATTGACGACGCCATCCAACCCCAACGACGCAGCCCCTTTGCCCACCCACTTCGTCGGGTGAGCCTTTTCTTCAGCCGAGTAATAGTCCTCTTTCGTGTAATACGTCTCCGCCTGAGCCGCAGAGAGGTTGCTAGTGGAAAGCATGGATAGCTGAGGTTAAAAAGATGACGCCACCCTGGAGCGAAAGCAATAGCGTCTTCAAAAATGGTAGAAACCCTGAGGGGAGGGCCGTTGCCCGGTTTTTGCCAAAACCCTGGCGTACTGTGTGGCCTCTCCGCGAAGCCCCCGAGAGGGGCGAAGCACTCGGATACATGATCCAAAATTCAATTCCCATACTATCCCTATTTTGTGATTTTGGGCTAAATTTACGAATATTGACATCCCATATATTCCCGTTTCTGTAAATGTGGTCTATGGTAGGGATGTCGCGTTTGGAACGGCCTATGCCGCACGCTTTGAATGAGAAACCAACGGTTTTGATGGTGGCTGACCTCGGATCGTCAGCCTCAAAGGTGTTCTATCGGGTTGGGGGAGGGGCTACGCTGCCGTTGTGGATGGGTGCAGAAGTTGCTCCCAATTTATCCCAAGCGGTGCTAACCCAGTTTCGAGGCAGTACCCGCCCTCAAGATTCAGCCTGGCTGGAGCTAGGCGATCAGGTGGTGCTGGTAGGAGAGTCGGCGAAGACCTGCTTGGAGTCCAACAGCATTCGCGCCAATAAGTCTGAGCTGGCGGCCTATAAGATCGCGGCGGCGCTGGGGGTGGCGGCGGAGCTGGAGTCACTGCCTAATTCTTTTGAAGCGGTGCTGTGGCTGGCACTGCCCTTGACGGAGTTGGGCACTCGCGATGCCATTCGCACCCAGGTGGAGGCGATTTGCCAGAGCGGATTTCGGTTTCGTGGTGAACCGTTGCAGATAGGGTTGACCATGCAGGCCTTCCCTGAGGGGTTCGGGCTGTATCTGAACCGCAAGGGTGAGTTGGATGCGGTGGGACAAGATATCAACCAGCGCCGTACCTTGATTGTGATGATGGGGCACCGTAATCTGTCGGTGCTGTGCTTTGACGGCGGCTCGCTGCGGGCGGCGGGGTCAAATTCAAATGGGCCGGGGTTCTGGCCGATGTTTGAGAAGGCGGCGCGATCGGCAGGGGTGACCCAGCCCGACTATGGTTTTCTGATGGCGGCGATCGCATCTAACCAGCCCCAACAGCTCTCGGTAGCGCGGGGGCGGTTGTTTGACTTTAGTGAGCCGATGACGGCCTGTTTGGATACCTACTGGCAGGCGGTGCTGACCTACTGGCAAGACCAGGTGATGCCGCAGTTAGAAGCGGTGAATACCGAGGTGATCATCAGCGGTGGCGCGTCATCGATTCTCAGGGCGCGGCTGAGCGCCTACTTCACCGAGCTGGGGTTGTCGCAGCGGGTGCTGTTTACTGAGGGTGGTCCCCGGCGGCTGGAGGCGCTGGTGCAAGGGTTGCCCGAATCGGCGCAGATACCCTCGATGACGTTACGCATGGCCGATAGCTATGGCCTGTTTCGGGGGCTGATCGGTACGCTCGATTCCGTCGCCGTTTAGAGTTTAGAGAGCACGTCACAAAACCTATGGCTTCCAAGTCTCAGCCCGATAAACGTCAAAACCGCAAGCGGATCCTGTTCTCCTTCAATGTCGATCTGGAGTCGGCCCTGGGGGTGGTGTTTCAGTATCTGATGCACAACCCGAAGATGCCGAGCCAGATGGGCAAGCAGAAGGGGGTGGAGGCGATCGCCGCCTTTTGGCGACCGTTTGCCTTTCAGATGCAGGGCCAGGTCAATGACGATGAACTGAAGGTGTTGGCTCGGGAGTCGTTGATGACGTTGCAGCGGCAGATGGAGCTGATTGCGGAGACCTTTGAGGTGGAGTTGCCCCAGTCGGAGGGGGTGACGCCGGAGTTGGAGGTGGCCCTGGAGCGCACGGTGGAGCGGGTGCTCCAGCGGTATGTGGGGTCGGGTGCGCTGGGTCGTCCGGCAACGCCGTCGCGAACTCCCGCAGAGGGGGTGTCATCTACCGACCCCATGCTGGTGCCGCCGGGGGAAGAGGCCGTAGGGTTCGAGCAGGACATGTTTAAGGAATTTGAATCCATCTCATCGAAAGATCTGATGTCGTAGGGGGCCAGGACGATGGAGTTGACGCCAAAGGAACCGGCGACGGAGGTAGGGGCACAGGCGCGGCAGGCCTATCTGACCTTTGCCCAGCGAGTGGTTGGGGATGAGGTGGACTACGCCATGCTTTACCAGCAGTTTGCCTCGAATGATTGGGCGGCGATTAAGCTCGACGATGCGGTGGCGGAGGCGGTGCTGCGGGCGGGCTATTCCCAGAAGTCGGCGGTGGGGGTGCTGCACCAGGGGCCGTATGTGCAGCACCAAGTGCATCAGAAGGGGGCTCCGGCGGCGGCGATGAGTCAGTATGTGCGATCGACGGTACTGATGGCGATGCAGCGGGTGGCTGGGCGGGGCCAGGGGCCGAGACGGCAGCAGCAACCTGGGTTGGAGATGGAGTAGCCCTGGGGCATTGGAGTCTTGGCTCGATGACAAAACTCAACCTGTCAGAACTCGATAAGCGGCTCACCCTACTTGAAGCTCAGCAGCAATGGGTGCACCGCGTGCTGGAAACCTACGGGATAAAAGGGCTATGGCTCTCTCCCGGCAAAGCCTCTGCACTGCTGGGCATTAGCCGCGATCGCATCCTCGTAGAAGTTGAACGTGCCGAGAAGATGCGCTCTTTGGGTAAACGCGGAGACGTGAACTACGGTATTCACTACAGAAATATTCAGGATCCAGAGGTTGGGCAACCCACCTGGCAGATTCATGTCGCTGCGTTCGACCAGGTGCTGGCTATTCCTCCGGAGCAGCGGAAAATTTAGCTGTTTTGACAATGACGGCTTTGTAGATTTTGAGGTCTGAATCCTCGCCAAGCCAAGCTTTGTAGACCTTGGTGTGGACATCATAGCTATGCCCCATTGACCGGGCTAAAAACTCCGGGGGAAAGCCTTGCTCATATCCCCGGCGAGCGTAGGCATGACGAAGGTTGTAAGGAGGGAATCCCACACCGGCTTCCCTAAATTCCTGGGAAATTTTCATGCCCAGTTGGTTGTTATTCTTACCCTCAACTTGAACGGCGGGTAGCTGAACGGCTTTAGCGTCAAACTCCCAAAAATCTGCCGTCATGGGAAACACCAATCGTCTGCCCGTCTTACCTTCTAGCACTTCCACAAGAGCAGGGCTTTCATCAAGCCGGTCAGTGGATAGCCTAAACACCTCATGGGGCCGCAAACCATAGATGGTTAGCACGTCGTACACCCATAGCCACCCAGGGGTTCTCATCTTGCTCCTGGCTTCAGCAATTTCCTCATCACTGGGCAAATCTCTAGGAGAAACTGATTTAGAGGAGTAACCTCGCTCTAACGCTCCTAGGTCACGGGTATCCGGCAAGCCTGCGAATTCTGCTAACCGTCGGTAGGCCATGGCATATCCTTTACGGCTGCGCGTGCCGGGCTGAGTCCGTTCCAGAATGACTTGCTTCAGAAGATCTAGTGAGAGGGGCTTATTAACGGGCAGATGGTTGAACTTCAGCCGGTAGTCTTTATGGTAAGAGTTCAGTTTAGAGGGCTCTTGCGGGACTTTATCCCAGTGGTCTTCCTCAAACTTCTGAATCCAATCACCTACCGTTTGAGCAGGCTTGGACTTGGGTTTGAGAAAAAGCTCCCAGTCAAATCGCTCCCTTACCAGCAGGCTGTCAATTTCCTGAGCTTTAGCCTTTGCTAGCTTGAGCCCTGCGGGAGTGGCGCTGCAACCGGAAGCAAGTTCATAGTGCTTGGGAACCCGACCATCCCCTGGTTTGGGTGGAAAAGTCCCTCGAAAAGACAGCTTTTTACCCCTCACCCGGATGGCTACCCGCTCTAGGTGCTGGTTCACATCGGCGACCAAAGGCTCAATGCTCATGGAAATTGCCCAAAAATTGCCCAAGTTTTAGGCCATACTCACCCTCAATCAGCGCAAAATAGCTCAGGTGAGTGAACCCTGAACCTATTATATATCAATGGTTTGAACGGAGAGGGAGGGATTCGAACCCTCGTTGGGTGTTACCCCAAAGCAGTTTTCGAGACTGCCGCATTCAACCACTCTGCCACCTCTCCAAAGTGTTTCGCTATTCTACCGTTGAATCGGGGTTGTAGGCGACCCCAGGGTCGAAAATCCTCGGCAAATAGGTAGTGCTGGGAACCAACGGTTCTACCCGCCGCTTGTCTGTAAGATCTCGGGGATCGCTCTTTGCAGAGGTACCGCAATCCGGGAAGATGAAGGGAATCTATTTTGCCCCCGCCCACTAATTGCTATGGTGCCTGGTCTGACCGACGATTCGCTAGCCGAGAAACTCATCGATCTGGCCCTAGGGCGGGGAGCCGAAGCAGCGGAAGTTTTGCAATCGCGATCGCGATCGCGCCCTGTGTTTTTTGAAGCCAACCGCCTCAAACAGCTCGAAAGCTCGGCGGCCTTGGGTACTGCCCTGCGGCTGTGGGTCAACGGTCGGCCCGGGTTGGCGGTGGCCTACGGCAATGTTGACCCCGCCACTATTGTTGATAAAGCCCTGGCGATTAGCGCCCTCAACGACTCCGAACCCATCGACCTGGTCGAGGGGATTAGCCGCCACTACCCCGATATGGGCCAAGAGGTATCGGTAGCGCAGCTGATCGAGTGGGGTCAGACGATGATCGATCGCATTCGCCGCGTCTACCCCGACGTGATCTGCAGCGCAGATGTCGAGTGCGATGTCGAAACTACCCGCATTCTCAACACCCGGGGGCTCGACTGTCGCTACAGCGACGCCACCCTGAGCAGCTACCTGTCAGTCGACTGGGTTCGGGGCGACGACTTTTTGAGCGTCAGCGATGGCCAAACCCAGCGGGATAGTCTCAATAATGATCGGTTGGCTGACCAAATACTCAAGCGCCTGGTCTGGGCCGACCAGTCGGCAGCGGTGAAGACGGGTCGGCTGCCGGTCATTTTCACGGCCAAGGCCGCCGATATGGTGTGGGGCACACTACAGTCGGCGCTCAGCGGCAAACGGGTGATCGAGCGATCATCCCCCTGGAGCAATGCCCTGGGCGAGCAGATGACCGACACCCAGATCACCCTCTTACAAGATCCCGACGCGGGCCCCTTTAGCTGCCCCTTCGACGACGAAGGCACCCCCACCCAAAAGCTAGTCTTTATTGAAGATGGAGTGGTCAAGCTGTTTTATGGCGATCGCACCGTCGGTCGCACCCTGGGGGCCGGGTCTACCGGCAATGGCTTTCGCCCTGGTTTGGGCAGCTACCCTACCCCCAGCCTCTACAACACTCTGGTTCGGCCCGGCCAAAAATCTCTGGCGGAGCTCATGGCCTCCATTGATGAAGGGATTTTAGTCGATCAAATTTTGGGCGGTGGGCCCGGCATCTCGGGGGACTTTTCGGTCAATATCGATCTAGGCTATCGCATTCACCGGGGCGAACTGGTGGGTCGAATCAAAGACACCATGGTGGCGGGCAATATCTACACCGCGCTTAAGGAGCATGTAGAGCTCGGTAGTGACGCCGACTGGAACGGTTCTTGCTATACCCCCTCGGTACGATTAGACGGGCTCTCCATTACCAGCGGCTAATCGTAGACTACTCGTTTAACGGCTGGCATTGAGGGCAGATATAGCAACGCCTGCCGCCAATCATCAGCTTGGCAATGGCTTCACCACAGCGATGGCAGGGTTTGCCCTGGCGGCTAAAGGCCCAGTGGCGGTAGTCGCGGCGGCGGTGGCCGGTCTGCTTGAGCTGGGTAGCCAGGGCCAGGTCGTTGGTAATGCCATGGTGACGGTACGACTGCTGGGGCAGCGCCAGGGCAGCGGCGGCAAAGGCGGCAATTTGCTCGGGGGTGCAGTCAATGGGGCGCTGACTGGGGTAAATGCCGGCGACGTAGAGAATCTCGGTGCGCAGGTAGTTGCCCATGCCGCCCAAAAAGCCCTGGTCGAGCAGTAGGGTGGCAAACTGACGGCGGCGAAAGGGCGCACTGAGGGCGCGAGCCTCAACTGTGGCTGGGGTGACGGTGGTATCGAGGGTGTCGGGGCCCAGCTTGGCAATGTAGGGGTGGTCGGGTATGGCCTCGACCGGGAGTACTTCGATCTCTGAGGCGCTGTAGAGTAGCGCCCAGCGACTGGGGGTATGCACCGCAAACCGGAGCTGGCGATTGGTGGCAGGCACGGCGTTGGGTTTGCAGGTCACCCACTTGCCGTAGAGCTGGTTGTGGCTGTAAACCGCCAGACCATGATCAAAGCTGGTGACTAAGGCTTTGCCGTAGGGGGTAACCGCTGTGATCATTCGACCGACCAGCTCATCCTCGTAGGGTTTGAGCTGGTCAAAGGCAAAAAAGACATCGCTGGCGATGTGACCTGCGATCGCCCGGTGAATCTGATCGGCGGCGCGGCGAATTTCGGGACCTTCGGGCATGGGCTACGGTTCGTAACCCCAAAATGCCATCAGCTCGCGGGCCCGTTCTGCCCCTTCAGTATTGCCCTGGCGAGAGTACAAAATCGCCGCCAGCTCCAGGTTTGACAGAGCCTGCGCCTCTAGCCCCTGACCATGGAGCGCCAGCCCGAGATTATAAAAGGCCGCCGGATCGTCGGGGAGAGCGTCGGTCACTTTGCGATAGGAGAGCACCGCTTGCAGATACTGCTCGCGCTCGAGCAGCAGTTCGCCTAGCAGGGCGTGGGCGGCCACCAGATCTGGGTCGAGGCGCACCGATCGCAGCAGGTAGTCAAAGGCCGCCTCGCGATCGCCCTCTTGAAACAGCACATACCCCATTTGGTACTGGGCCTGGGGATTGCGGGCATCTAACCGCAAGGCCTCGCGAAGATTTTCTTTGGCCCTGTCGTAGTCGCTCTGAAGCAGGTAGATATTGGCAACGCTGACGTGGAGGTCGCTATTGTTGGGAGTAGCCTGTAACCCCCGGTTGAGGTAAGTGAGGGCCTGGTCGTAGTCTTCTTGCTGGATATAGAGGGCAGCCAGGGCTTCGTAGGCCTGGGCGTTGCCAGGGGCGATGCGGGTCAGGCTCTGGTAGCTCGACAGGGCCTCGTCATAGTTGCCGAGCTCAAGGTAAATGCTGCCCAAACCCAGGTAGGCATTGATTTCGCGAGGGTTGGTCTCGAGAATGCCCCGATAGGTATCGATGGCGGCATCGAGCTGACCAGCTTGGTATTCGCTGTGAGCTAACCCGTAGCGAAAGGCCAGATTGTCTTCATCGAGGTCGATTGCCAGACGATAGGCCGCGATCGCCTCGCCGTAGTTTTCTTGCTGGGTGTAGAGATAGCCAATACCCGAAAACAGGCGTGGATTTTGGGTGTCAATGGTCGCCGCCTGCTGGTAAATGGTAATCGCCCCAGCATAGTCTTTTGCCTCCACCAAATCTTGCCCCTGGCGCAGTAGTTCATCCACTTGCTCTTGCTGGGCATCGCTGAGACCAGGGCTGCTCTGCGCGACCCAGGGTGCAGCGAGAGTCGCAAAATCGCCACCTATCGGCCCAGATGGCATCGCCCCTTGGGCACCAGGCACAATGGCTAAGCTACTCAACAGGCCCCACAAAATGGCGATCGCCGCGTCACTGCGTTTCACTAAAGACTCTCCTTACTGCTAAGTCAGGTGTTAACAAGACCGTCTTATATATTACAACTTGCCAACCGCTGTAAAGAATGATCACCTTCGAAAGCGATGCCCCTGAGCGATCCCGTAGGATTTAGGTATCAGGTTACACTACTTGGATCCTTGATAGCGCCACATTTCCTGCGATCGCATTGCTACAGACACAAGCCAACTTATCCCTTTAGCCGCGAGGTACCAGTCATGCAAGGTCTGAAACTCTCTGTTTTTGGCTACTTTAATCGGTTGATGCAGTATTTTGCTGAGCCCATCGGCAGAATCTTTGGCCCCGACGACAACAGCTACCCCGAAATTGGTGTGCAGCCCTTTGAGGGCGATACCTCTACAGAATCCGTTGAGATTCTCTAGGGTTTGCCCTTGGGATTTACGACGTTTTTTCAACCTCAATTCACCGCCAAAACTGACATTGCCAGGAGCCATTTCTGTCTCCTAGCGGCCCTAGTGTCCCTATCTGCGTATCCCCCGAAAATCTTTGGGGGAAATTTTTTGACCGCCTTAGTCTGCGATAGATAGGGCTGTGGCTCCGACCAAATGCCCCGTTTTCACATAAATGATGCAACCCTCTCGGCTGAAGGGGGTATGGCGACTGCCGTGGGGGCTGCGCAACCAGGTGCCTGCCGGATAGTCGCCCCGCTCATCGGAAAATACGCCCTCCAGCACAAAGATTTCTTCACCACCCCAGTGGGTGTGGGGCTGAAACTGGGTGCCCGCCGCCCACTTGACCAGGGCCACGTTCTCGGTGCCATAGGTGTGCAGGGGCATCACCTGCAAGCCATCTACCAGGCCGGGGTGCCAGGGGGCAGTCGTGGTATCCACCACGACCTGAGTGTGGTCGTCGGGATGCATTTGCCAGAGCTTGACGAAAATGATGCAGCCCCCACGACTCGACGGCCTGTGGGTCGAGCCGACGAGATTGCGCACGTAGGTACCCGCCGGGTAGTCACCCTGCTCGTCTGAAAACACCCCCTCCAGCACCAGAAACTCCTCGCCACCGCCGTGGGTGTGGGGCGAAAAGGCGCTACCAGGGGCGTAGCGCACCAGGGAGGTGGCGCGGGCGACCTCGTCACCATCGCGATCGAGCAGGCGGCGGTGCACACCGGGCATGGGAGAGGCCACCCAGGGGAGAGCGGGGGTAGTGAGGACGATGCGCTGGGTGAAGTCGGCGTGGAGTTGCATGGGGAGATGGGGAGATGGCATTTGCCTTTACATTATTGGGGATTTTGCCAGGGGCCGGTGTTAGCCAAAAAGGGGGAATACTCCGGTGGAGTCCAGCTCAGGGGCAGGCTGCCTTCGACCCGCCAGCCCTGGGTCACCTGGAGACGCAATAGCCGCTCGGCCCCCAGGTAGGTGGCGATCTCGGGGCCGTCCCAAATGACCTCGGCATGGCCAGTGAGGTAGAGCAGATCGCCGCGATCGAAATCGACCAAGAGTAGCCCGGCGCGGGGGTTGAGTTCGATGTTGCCGAAGGTGTTGAAGTGGCAGTTACCGGCAAAGTCGGGAATGGTCAGGGTATCGCCCTCAACGTTGACAAAACCAGGGTTACCGCCCCGGTGGGAGACATCGACGCCCTTAGCGGCCCCGGCAGCGTCATCGAGGTAGGCGGTGGCGATGAACAGGGTATCGGCCACGGCGATCGCATCCCGTTCGGCCTTCCCCAGAGTCGTTAGAGCCTGCACCGACCTGGCCTTGGTAGGGTCGAAGGAGGGCCAGTCAAACCGACGGGCCTGAATGTATTGGGGGCAGTTGCCAAAGGTTTGGCCCACCTGCACAGCGAACCCATCAGCACGAAGGGCCTGCACCACTCCGTTGATCCGGTTGCGGCGGCGGGTGTGCAGCTCAATGCCAAGGAAACCGATGTCGGCCCCGACCGTAAGGGTATCGTTGAGCGGGTCGCCCACCAGCGGGTGGGCAGCGATGGCCAGGGTGCGATCGTCGGGGGAGGCAATAAACCCCGGTGCGCCGACCAAAATCGAGGCCCAGGGGTTGCCCCCGCCATCTACACTGCCAACCAGCAGATAAGACAGCTGCGCGTAGAACTGCCGATGCTGATCGGGCAAGAAATCCCGAATCATTCGTCGCCCTAAGGTATCCATGCGTTCAAGCCGACCCATTTTGGCCTGAATGGCGCGTTCGCCTGGATGAAAGGGCGATTCAGACCGTTGCCAACCGGGAATAGCCATAGTTGTCGTTGCTCCTAAGCATGCGATCGCAGTTCACTTCAGCCCCTTTGAGCCTACCCTCTCCCCCCGGTCGACGGGGCAAACCCCGTTTAGCCCCGTCGACCCGCCCAGGCCCGTTTTAACCGCCGGGGGCAATCAGCTCCATGCGAATGCCCCCGGGAATGGAGAGCATCATGTGGTGGGTGGGGCCAGCCCCCAGGGGTTCGGGGGCAAACTCGATCTGCACCCCTTCGGCGGCGGCCAGGGTTTGGTGCAGGCTATGCAGGGTCTCTAGGCCCTCCACCTTTAGGGCAAAGTGGTGCAGACCCAGGTTGTTTCTGCGATCGAAGGGGGTGGCCAGGGCCGGGTCTGCCGCCTGCCAGAGGGTCAACATCAGGGTGCCATCCGACAAAAAGTAGGCCGGGTAGTCGGGCTTTTCGCCCACCAGCTTAAACTCCAGCACATTGACGAAAAAGTCGCGGGTGGCGTTGATGCTGGGCACAGTCAGCCCGATGTGGTGAGCGCCTTGGGTCATAGCCATGGGATGTCTCCAGTGGTAAGGATAGTGGAAGGGTGAACGTTGTTGTAGAGGGAGATGGGGCAGGTGGGGCAGGTGGGAAGGTCGATATAGAGGTTTAGGGCCTTAAAAAGGGGGGCTTTGCAGCCTCATCCACCCATCCACCCATCCACCCCTAAGCGGCGATCGCCCGTCGCCGCGTTCCCTCCAACCGGCGAATGTCGCGCCAGATCCGGGTGGCGGCCTGGGCGCCATCAGCGGCGGCGATCGCCACCTGGTTCATGCCCACCTTGAGATCGCCCACGGCAAAGATGCGGGGGTGGGAGGTGCGGTTCATGGCGTCGGTGACCAGGTTGCCGCCGCTGTAGTCCAGCTCCAGGCCCTTGAGGTAGTCGGCATGGTACTTAGAGCCCATGGAGACCAGGCCGGTATCGAGTTCGACGATGGTGCCGTCAGCCAATTCCACCCCGCTCATGACGTGGTTTTCGCCCAGGAACTGCTGAATCGGCTGCTCGACCAGGCGATAGCCAGCGGTGGTAATGCGATCGCGCAGTTCTTCGCCCACCTCAAAATCACCATTGGTAAACAGCGTGATATGGGGGGTAAACCAGCCCAGGGGAAAAGCCACTTCCAGACCGCCCTCGCGGCTGGCAAAGACTCCAGCCCGCTGATCGCGCATTTCGTAGCCGTCACAGATCAAACAGACATGCAGGTTGTGGCCCGCGTAGTCAAACACGTTTTGCATATCGGCCAGCTGGGGCAGATGGTCGATAATGCCGCTGGCGGCGATCAGATAGCGACTGCGGAAGGTGCGGTAGGCAGGGTTTTTACGACCCATCCGCACCCGCACGGCGAAGGTGTCGCCTTCGTCGATCACCTCTTCCACATAGGCATTGAGGTAGTCGCCGTCGAGATCCAGGTAATGAGCTTTGCCCTGCTTCAGCACCTCGCGACCGGGGGTGTCGGGGGGCAAACCCAGGTAATTGTGCAATTCCTGCATCCAGAAGGAGCGCGCCTTGCCCTTGTCAACAATTAGCGTTGAGAGCAGGTAGCGCTGGAGATAGATACCGGCGGAGAGCCCAGCCGCCCCACCGCCTACGACAAGGACGTCGTAGATGCGATCGGTGGACTGGTCGAGCATGGCTTTGGTGAGTTGCATAGACACCTCCTAGAGATGACGGTCAATACCGAACGTTCGGTACAGCATTTACTGTACTGATCGTTCAGTATAATGTCAATGGGTTCAAAATTTTTGGATAATCGCGCTGACATGTCTAGGCAAACTACGGCTAAACAGTCCTACGTACCGCCTCTACTCGATCTGTTTCGACAGTATGGCTACGACGGGGTTAGCCTGTCCAAGATTTCTGAGGCCACGGGCCTCGGTAGGGCCAGTCTCTACCACCACTTTCCTGGGGGCAAAGACGACATGGTCGCCACGGTGCTGACCGCCCTTAACCAGTGGCTGCAAGACACGGCGCTAGATGCCCTGGCGGCTGAAGGGGATGCTCTAGTGCGGCTGACGCGCATGGGCGATCGCATTGGTGACGCCTACAGCCACGGCGAAAAACCCTGCATTTTGGCGGCGCTGGCGCTGGGCTCGGCCAAAGAGACCTTTCAGCCCCAGGTGAAGGAGCTGTTGCAGCAATGGATCGCTGCGATCGCCGCTGTTCTGATCAAAGACGGCATGGATGAAGAGTTGGCCTGGGCGCGAGGCGAAGCAGCGATCATCGCTATCCAAGGATCGCTCATTTTGGCGCGGGCCCTAGATGACCCGGCTATCTTTGAGCGCACGATGAAAGACCTACCAGAACAGCTTTGTCGGTAGCCTGGTATCCCCCGCTGGGGAAGCCATCAAGTCCATTCAACCGGGACTGGATACCCAGGCGTGTAACTCACGCCGTTAGTGTGGTCGTGGGGTGAGTTAATACGGTGTGAATTTCGGTGTTGCCGGTGAGCATGCGATGCACTGGGCAGCGATCGCCGATCTCCCGCAGGCGATCGCGTTGCTCATCGGTCAGATCCCCGGTCAGGGTGACGTAGGCGGTAATGACTGACTGGTGATCAACAGTGTGCGACTCTGCCGCGACGTAGACCTGCTCTACCGGCCAACCCTTGCGCTCGGCATACATTTTGATCGTGATCGCCTTGCAGCTGCCCAAGCCAGCCAACAGCAACTCGGTAGGGGTTGGCCCCTGGTCATCGCCGCCGACTGACACCGGTTCATCGGCGGTGATCTGAAACTGGCGCAGGGCGATGTCTTGGCCATAGCGCGATGCATTCGACGAAACCTGTACAGAAGTCATGGTGCATACCTCCCGGATATGACGATAAAAACCGGGTGTCTGGCTCTTGGTTGCAGACCCTCCTTGGGCAAGATAACCACCCGGTTTCTGAAGCGTAAAACCGGGCGTCTGATACCGAATCCAATTTAGGAAACCCCGATTCATAATTGGGAACCCCGTAGTAGGGGCATAGCATGCTATGCCCCTACAAACCGACGGTATTCAGGCAGGATTTGGTATGAGGCGTAAAATCCGGTTTCTAGCTCTATTTCAATCCTACTGGTTTCGACCGGCCATAACAGCGCTATCACAAGGCCAAACCGCCCCGGTGCACCAAGATCGCTGGCCGCAGCAGGACAATGCGATGAATAGCCCTTAGAAATAGCACCCTGGTCACTCAGTCGAGCGTGCCCAGGCGATCCATCGGCCAAAAGCGAAACACCGCCTGGCCAATTAAATTATCCTGCGGCAAAAAGCCCCAGTAGTGCGAATCGACGCTATTGTTGCGGTTATCGCCCAGCACCAGGTACGCGTCGGGGGGCACGGTCACCGGGCCATATTCATAGTCTGGCGGAGCCGCAATGTAGGGTTCTTGCTGCGGCTCACCATTGACGTAGAGCAGGCCCCCTTTGACCTCAATCTCGTCCCCCGGTAGCCCCATCAGCCGCTTAATAAAGGCATTGGTTTCGTTGAGTGACTCAGGGGGCATAAACACCACAATGTCGCCCCGTTGGGGCTCGGTAAAGCGGTAGCTGACCTTGTCGATAATCAGGCGATCGTTGACTTCGAGGGTCGGCAGCATTGACCCCGAGGGAATATAGCGGGCTTCGGCGACAAAGGTGCGAATGCCAAAGGCCAGCAGCAGGCTCAGGCCCAGCGTCTCAACAGTCTCACGCCAAATCCCTCGATGTCGGGGGGCGGGTGCTTGAGGGCCAGAGTCTTGGGGCTTGGTATCGCTCATAGTCGGTTCACGCGCGAGAGAGAATGGAAAAAGCCAGGGTCTAGTCAGCATGATCACCCCAGCGGTGCATTAGAACGCTAAGTCTGCCCGTTTGGAGAAGTTGATTATAGTTTGGGCTTGGTCGCTGTCGGTAACGGTGCATGACAGAATGCGACCGTCATCATCAGTAACAATGGTAACAGCCTGGGGATAGACAACCCGATGGGCATAGGCCACCTCTGGAGTTTCTAGCGATTGGCTCACCGTGATCACCAGGTTGTTGTCGATATCAGATCGATCATAGGCGATCGCAAAAAAAGGCTTGTGGCGCAGCAGTTCCCAGTCGCCAAGCTGAGGATCGCGCAATTTTAGAGTTAGGGGGTAGCCCCGGTGTTCATCGGTGAATTGAGCAAAAAATTCAACCCAAATCGACTGAGGAATGTCGAGCTGATACCGTTTGTAAGACAGTTCTAGGGTCATACTTCACCTCCTAATAATGGAGCTCAGCTTAGGCCGAGGCTGTGTCATTGCCATGGCGGTGATGTGACGGCGAGGTTACCTCAGCGGTGGGGCATCGGCAGCTGTGATCGGCCAATGAGGGTATCGACTAGGCAGTCAACCATCAGGTCTGGGGCCATGGGCGCGATCGCGGCCCCGTGAAGAATATTCTGCGTCAGCACAAAGCTGATCAGCGACCCCATAAAAATCCGGGCCGCCGCTTCCGCATCTTTCAGGTGCAGCTCGGGGTGAGCCACAAAATAGCTGCTGAGTAATGCCCAAGGTAGCCATCATAGCCAGCAGGTTGTGGGCCAGGTGGCGCAGCACGGTTTCGGGGGCTGCCTCAAAGGAGAGGTCGCCAAATACGGTTTGAAACACTTTGGGCCGGGGCCCGAAATCGCCGGAATATTCAATTTATACTACACCGTATAGTTTAGCTGCTGGCCCGCGAGGATGTTCCCATGACTCAGGTTGCGCCTGCCGACGCTGCGCCGCAAAAGCCTACTCAGACGAGCCCAGCCCGGGGCTTGAAACCGAAGCTGAAAGTTGTCGTGCCCCTGGTGCTGGTGCTGGCCGCCGCCGGAATCGGCCTGCGCTACTGGCTAACCCGGCCCGACGACGGTGCGATCGCCCTCAGTGGCCGCATCGAAGGGTACGAGACCGATCTGGGCGCGAAGGTGGGCGGGCGCATCGCCGAGGTGGCAGTGAGAGAAGGAGATGCGGTGGCGGCGGGCCAGGTAATTGCCCGCCTCGACGATGCCGAGCTCCAGGCCCAGTTCGCAGCGGCCCAGGCGCGAGTGACGGCGGCGCAGCAGCAGGTGAATCAGGCCCAGCTCCAGGTGGCGGTGGTCGATAGCCAGATTCAGGAGGCGCAGCTGACGCTGCAACAATCCCAGGGTGATGCGGCGGGGCGAGTCAGCCAGTCTGAAGCCTCAGTGGCGACCGCCCGCGCCCAGCTGGCCGAGGCCGAGGCCCGCGTGCAGGAGGCAAAATCGACCCTGGAATTAGCGCAAAGCGATCGCGATCGCTTGGCCACCCTGGCCGCGCAGGGGGCGATTCCGCAACAGCAGTTCGACCAGGCCCAGACTCAGGCTGCCACCGCCGCCGATACCCTGACGGCGCGGCAGGCCGCTGTAGTGGCGGCCCAGCAGCAGGTGAGCGCCGCCCAGGGTGCCTTCACCCAGGCCCAGACCAGCGAGCTCAACCCCGACATTCGTACCGCGCAGATCAACCGACTGGGAACCCAGCAAGAGCAGGCCCGCGCCCAGCTCGCTGCCGCCCAGGCCGACCTCAAGCAGGCCCAGGCCGCCCAGGCCGAAATCGCCGCCCGGCTTGACGACCTCGCCATTGCCAGCCCGATCGCCGGGGTGGTGCTGAGCCGCATGGTGGAACCGGGGGAGGTGATCTCGACCGGCACCACGGTGCTGACGGTGGTGAACTTGGGCGATGTCTACCTGCGGGGCTACATTCCCGAGGGTCAGGTGGGGGC
>NZ_JADEWX010000308.1 GCF_015207395.1 Nodosilinea sp. LEGE 07088 | reverse complement strand
CAATGTCAGAAATATCTCTCCGGCCTCCTGAATGCACTGCTCGACGGTTGCATTAGGAAAATTAAGCAGCGTATCTAGGTGAAAGTCCATGATGTCAATCCCCCTAAACGTAACTCATTATACAATTACCACCCTGGATCCGGAAGAGCCTCTTGATCGAAGGTTCTACAACTGCTCGCGGTCGTAATAGTCAACAGTGTCCTCAGCAAGAAACATTTTCCGAAGACCTTGCTCCCCGCGATTTCCGGTCACTATGAGAACTTTCTGAGAGTCCGGATACTCGCACGCCTCAACATCAACGAGCGTTGACAGCGCCAGGTAGCGCATGGTCGTCGTTCCTGTGTTGATGATTTGGTGAGCGACCTCTGCACCACCGGGAGGACAAGCGATTACATCATGCTTACGGATCGGATAGCGCTTGTCGCCGAACCTCAACTCACCTTCGCCTTCGAGGATCAGGAACATTTCTTCCTCACCATGGTGGTTATGAAATGGACACTGAGCCTTCCCAGGTGGCAAAACTGTCAAGTTGTAGCCTAGCTTCTTCGCCCCGATGTAGTCACTAATCTGTCCTCTACTTGAAGTGTAGAGACCGTTTTCCTCAACGTCGTCGAACTCGACCTGCTCAAGGTTCATGATGGGCTTCATTTCTTGATCCTCAAACGATTTGATTCTCTCGTCAGCGGTGAGCAGAGCGGGATTGATAGCTTCTGAACCTCGCGGCGGGGTTTATGACGGCTAAAACCAAATTGAGCGGCGACAGGTATGCTTGAAACAAAGCGAGAAGACTGTGTACGTCTGCTCCAATGACTTGTTGTGCTGCGCTTTTAGCCACATTCAATCAGGGGAGTAGCCTGTATGCTTCAAAAAGGAATTGATTATGTTTGTGCATGTTCATATTGCTGCATTTCGTGCCATTGACTCAGCAAATCCTGCTCTTTGTCAGAATCAAGACCTGCTTTCAGTTTTTCTTGAGAGTGATGAGTTTTGCGCCAACTTAACACATCTTGAATTGTCTGGCTCACTGGACGAAGCTTAAGTCCAGCCGTAAATGCTTGACTACAGTCTATGAACATAAAGCCTTTTAATTCTGACATCTCATCGGGTATCCAGAGGGGCACTTCACTCCACGGAGCCACTTGCTTTTGTACGAGGAACTCATCGCTCACCCACGTAAAGAGTGCGTCACTGTTGCTGACTGCTTTGCACTGCTCCAGAAAAGTTTTCATCGTCAGTTGGCTTGGCATTCCATTTACATTATTGTAGATACCTGTTGCCTTAGCTTCTATTTGGTTAAGAACCCATTCTGCTAGGTCTCGAACATCAATTAATTGAAGGTAACGATTGGGATTGCCCGGAGCCAATACTTCTCCTCCACAGGCTACCCGTACTACCCAATAGGTAAATCGATCCGTGTAATCCCCCACACCTACAATCAGTCCTGGACGCAAGATGAGCGATCGATTTGGCATGATTTCTTCGATTGCCTGCTCACACAAGACTTTTAAGCCACCGTACAAATCGCCATAGGTCATTGCAGAGACTTGTCCTGATGTATCGATTGCATTTGCTCTCTGCAATTGCTCGTCGGTTAATGTCACCAGAGATGAAGCTTCATCCACACCTGGAACAGTCACATCTGCATAAACAGAAAGGCTAGAAATAAACACATAGCGATCAACCAAATTCGCCAGAATTTCTGCGGATGCTCGGACAGAGCGGGGTAGGTATCCACAGGTATCAATCACAGCATCCCATTGATGACCTTGAAGTAGCGCTAAGTCATGATGGCGATCACCATAAATTGTTTCAACCCCTGAGAAAGCAGTCGATGAATGTTGTCCTCGATTAAACAGTGTGACTTCATGTTTATGAGCAAGAGCGATCGTCACCAAATGATGACCAAGAAATCGGGTTCCGCCAAGAATTAATAGCTTCATATGAGAATGCTCCTTTAATGATACATCCAGACCGCTTGACTCTAATTCTAACCAGCGATTTCCAAATGATTTCTCTAACCAACAATTCGAGCAGCCCAACGATTGAGTTCAACGGCGGCAAGAAAGCCTGGGCTATTACCAATAATATTTCGTCCGCCGTTGCAACGATTTGTTAGCCTGCTTCTGCACGGTGTGTAAGCCATCGCTGAAATGATTTCTGACTTTCCCCTGATGGTTGGCCTAAAATCATATTTTTAACGCTGATATCTTCGTCAAGCTGGTTCCAATGAATACCTTCACCCTTACCAATTAATCGCCAATTTTGACGCTCTTCCATAGAACCGTGTAATAGACGTGGATACCATGCTAGCGGTACAGAAATAGTTCGACCATCTGATAAATCAATAGATAAAGTGTCGTCTGTGATCTCAATAGCTCGAATTGTAGGTATATCTAGTAAGTCAATCATTAAAGAAGTCATTCCAGCCCTCTAATAACCTATCTTGATGTTCTTCGACCAGCTTTTGAATACGGTTGATCTCTTTACGACTAAATCCCCTATTACTTTGAAGCCGGACTGGGGTCAGCCAAAACTTTGCCTCATCTTGATCGCGTTCAACATGTATGTGGGGTGGTTCATCACGGTCTCCGGCATAGCAAAAGAAACGATATGGCCCAATTGTCAACAGGGTAGGCATTCAGGTGATGTTTGACTGTATCTCTAAAGGATAATCAGCGGAGACTTGAAAGCGCGTCAAAACTCATATCTCTTGATAGATCCTAACTTGGCTGTACCATGTGCAGTCTGGGAAAGGGAGCAGATAGATCTTTCAGGACTATCCATAGTCTGGGCTCGCTCGACCGCTTAGCGCGGGGTTAGCCGTCATGGCGATACGTGCTGTCACCGTGCGGGGCGGCGATGAACTCGGGTAGTGCTTCCACCTTTGCAGAGTAAGCAACTAGACACGGATAGTTGGAGGATGGCACAACCTCGGGGATCATTTGCTGCGTGAAGTGCCAAGCCACCGCCGCGCTCACACCGGCTTGCATGATGGTTTCGCTAGTGACGGCAAGCGGACGACGGGAAACCTCCTCCTCAAGTGCTTCATAGGCGGCGAGTAATTGTTCGGTGACACGAGCTAGCCACGGCTCGTACAGCTTCTCGGGGGGGCGCAAGTCCCGTTCGTAGACGATCTGAACGCTCTTCTCACAGGCTGCCAGTGCTAGCCCGATGACTCGCAGGTGATGTTGAAGCTCTTGGAGCGCTGTGGGCATAAGGTTTCGAGGACGCGCCAGCACTTCCGCGTACTGCAGGATCAGCGTGGAATCCATCAGCACCTTGCTGTCGTCGCACACAAACGTTGGTGCCTTGACGACGGGATTGATCTGCTGGAACTGTCCGAAGGTGTGAAATACCGACAACGACTGGTGCTCAAAGCGCAGGTCGAGCAGTTGCAGGGAGATGGCCACGCGGCGGACATAGGGCGAATCGAGCATTCCGATGAGTTGCACGGGGTATAGTCCTCTTCTGTCACGTCGGGTAAAGGAGGAGGTTTTAGATATATATCCCCCTCCCTCCCCTCAGAACCGTGCATACGACTTTCACCGTACACGGCTCAAGCAACGTCTTGAGATTCAGTGTCTCCGATTCTTAACAACCC
>NZ_JADEWX010000307.1 GCF_015207395.1 Nodosilinea sp. LEGE 07088 | reverse complement strand
TGGTTTGGTAGGATGCAGGAAACATATTGGTTTAGGGGAGCTGCACTGAGGCTCCCTATTTTTTGTCCCCTTTATTGTCTCAAAGCCCTGTACCGCATGACGTTGAGTACCCTTGTCACCCGTTAAGGGCGCTGATGGGGGTGATTGTGGCCCTAGTCTTAGGGCTATTTGTGGTAGGAGAATCGTTTCCGGTGCCGCTCTCCCCAGCCACGGTGGCCCTGTCGGGGGCAGCCCTGTGTCTGCTGATTGCCCACCACAGCGGCATCGACTCGGTGCAAAACATTTTTAAGGATGTGGACTGGAGCACCCTGGTCTTTTTTATGAGCGTGTTTGTGCTGATCGGCGGTCTGGAGAAAACCGGTGTGCTCAGCAGTGCATCCGGCATTCTGGCCCTACTGATCGGCAAAAATATTGTTCTGGGTGCGATCGTGCTGCTGGGGGTCGTCGGTTTCCTGTCCAGCCTGATTCCCAACATTCCCCTGGTGGTGGCGATGGTGCCGCTGTTAAAGCAGTACCTGGTGACGGTGGATCTGGCCGCCCCCAACATTCTCGATCCAGATTTTACCGGGAATCTGCCGGTTGAGGTGCTGCCCCTGTTCTACGCCATGATGTATGGTGCCACCCTGGGGGGCAATGGCACCCTCGTCGGCGCCTCCTCAAATATTGTGGCGGCGGGGATCGCCGAGCAACACGGCAAGCCCATTTCATTTCAAACATTTTTGCGGTACGGCCTGCCGATGGCGGCCCTGCAACTGGCCGCCATTGGCCTGTACATGTTGATTCGCTTCTTGAAATTTTAGCCGTGACTCCCTTGGTCGTGACTCCGTTACGGGATAACTGTGGTCAAACGGTTGCAGCGTCGGCTCGAAAAGCTGGGTTATCAAGTTGACCTCAGCAAAGCTGTCAGCTAATCACGCACTTATCCCCCTAGAGCTAGCTTATTTTCAGAGCAAATCCGCTGCGGAAAACCCCGATTCACAATTAGGAACTTCGTAGGGGCATAGCAGGCTATGCCCCTAGCAATCGGGGGTATGTAACCAGGATTCGGTCTCACAGGCGATCGCACAATATCAAATACCCCAGCGCATCGAGGTAGGCCTCAATCGACGCCATCACCACATCGGGGTGCATACCCCGCCCCGGAAACAGCGCCATCTGTCGCTCTAGCAGCACCACCGCCGACACGGGCGAATCGGCGGTGGTGGCCAGGCAGCGGTAGTGCACCATGCGCACATCCTCCACCGGGATAAATTGATTGACCGCCAGGTTTAGCGCTCTCAAGGCCGCATCCACTGGCCCGACCCCGGAGGCCGTTTCCTGGCAGATATAGCCCAGGGGAGTTTGCAGTCGTACCGTGGCGGTCGGGCGTGCTTGGCCACAGCACACTTCCACATGCTCCAGGCGACCTAGCCAAGCCCGATGCTCCATCGCCACATCCTCTTGGTACTGGGTTTCTAGCCCACTGCGTTGGGCATCGACATAGCCCAGCGCGCAGTTAGCCAACAGGAACCCAGGGGTGTAGACCAGTACCTCGTCTACGCCATTGCCCGTCACATAGTCGAGGGGGCGATGGGTAACAATGCCGTCGAGCCCCAGTTGCGTCACCACGGCGGCCTGGAGGGCAAAGGGCAGCCCCAGCTGCGATCGCTGGGCTGTATATAGCATTACCGGGTCGATCGGGCAGCCATGAAACAGCCTACACAACTGCTCTAACGTCATCTTTGCCAGGGTCTGATCGCGTGACTTTAAGGCATAGCGCCCCGCCTGTGCCAAGGCCACATCTGTGACGTACCCCTCGACCTGCCCCTGCAAAAAGAGATCCCACAGGCGATCGCCCTGGCCCATCGGCAAGGGACGACCAAACAACAGCTCTAGCAACAACCCCTCGTCTAGTAAAACGCGCCGAATTCCCATGGTGAACTCCTGTGAGAGTAGACCCAGGGCAAGACAGTACCTAATCAGACTGGTCAGCTAGCAGTTTGCGCAGGGTCGCCAGGGGCAACTGCACAACCTCCTCCGACCGCTCTGGTGGGTAGATGCTTGGCGCTGGGATAGACAATTTGGGGACAGATGGGGCAGAACCCTGAGGCATCTCCAGAGCCGAAATCCCCAAGACTGAACGATGCAGTTGCTGTAGATAGTGACGCCCCTCCTCCACACCCATCGTTAACGCATCCAGCTTTTGCTCTAGGGCCAACAACCGGGTTGGCAACCCGTCAGCCGCAGCCATCGCCGGTTCACCAGGACAGTCAGCGACGGCTCCCTGGCCATCGCCCACCGCCTGAACAACGACTCGTCTTTCTAATTGGTGCAAGAGATGCTCTAACTGTGACACCCGCTGCTGCATTCCATCGGTTGCTACATCCATCGCCAAGCCCTGGCGCAGCAGCCGATTGACCAACTCAGTGGCAGAAATACCTTCGCGACTCGCCCGAGTCTTGAGCGCCGCTTGCAGATCATCCGCCAACCGATAGCTGACCAACTTCCTATTCATAGGTTCTCCTTGTCAACAGCAGGGCCCATAGGAATATGCCCAAAATCAATATACATAAGATATCTACTTGATATACAAAGCTACGGCAAAGGTTTCAGAGGTTTTGTGTGCGTCGGCACAGGTCGGCCAGAAAAATAAAGTGTCACACCCTAGGTATTTCTTTCACTAATGAATAGCAACGGAGCCGAAAAATTTGCTCGATGGGCATCGCTGTCGCGCGAGCGAATGACATATGACATACATAAACCAGCTAGCCAGAGGATACCCCATGCTTGTTCCCTACCACCAACCCCACGACCCTCAGATCGAGTGCCCTCAGTGTCGTCGCCACAGCGTTGTTCGCCATGGCGAAAGCGAATATGTCTGCCTCAACTGCGATTTTCGGCGCGATCTGTCGCAGCCCTACCTGGGTGGCTTTGGCAATGTCATGCTGGGCCTGCTGGCCTTTGGCCTGGTGCTGTTTTTAGGGCAGCTATTGCATAGCTAGGGTATTGGTTCTCAGGGTTTCAGCCCTATCTTGATTGATTGTCAGCTAGTGATTGTCAGCCTTAACCCATAGGGCGAGGCCACCCCCCCGGCCTCGGGCCGCAATATAGTCTTCGGCAGCAGCAAAAAACGCAAAGAAGGGTAGCTTGCCCACGGCGGTGGTGGCGAAGTCATCCTGGGCTGTTTTACCGCGCAGGGGCAGATTGATCAGCGTCAGGCTACCCACCAACAGCTGGAGACGGACAAAGTCAAAGGCGAGCAGATTCTTTTTAGACAAAAATTTGGCTGGCCCCGTAAACCGTAATTTGAGCGGCCCCACCCGCAGCTGGTTTTGGATAGTCAGTTGGTCGGCGGCGTCGCGATCGCGGCTAAAGCTGAGAGTAGCGACCGCTATACCCGGCATATAAAACCCGCTGCCCGTCGGTTGGCCAGATTTATAGGCCGGCTTTTTAGGGGCCGAAAACCGCAGTCGCCAAGTACCCAGCAAAGCCTCAGGCGAAAACCGCCGCCGCTGTTGCTTGGTCTGGCGCTCAGCCGCCAGTAGCGCCGCCGTTACCGGCTTGGCCTCGGGTTTTGCCCCTGAGGCAGCAACCTGTAGCAAGTCAGGGGCGGGTAGGGGTGTCTCTTA
>NZ_JADEWX010000306.1 GCF_015207395.1 Nodosilinea sp. LEGE 07088 | reverse complement strand
CTGATTGCGGCGGGGGCGGGGTTTGCCCCGATGCTCTCGGGGCGTGAAAATGTCTATGTCAACGGGGCCCTGCTGGGGTTGGCGACCGAAGAGATCGACAGCCTGATCGATGAGATTGTGGCGTTTTCGGAGCTGGGCGAGTTTATTGATCTGCCGGTTAAGAACTATTCGTCGGGCATGTACGTGCGGCTGGGGTTTGCGATCGCCGCCCTCAGCCGCCCGGACATTTTGCTGATGGACGAGGTGCTGGCGGTGGGCGACCTCAACTTTCAAAAGAAGTGCTTTGACTACATCCTCAAGCTCAAGCAGGAGGGCACGGCGATTATTTTGGTGTCGCATTCGCCGGGGGCGATTTGGTCAGTGTGCGATCGCGGCCTATTTATGGATCATGGGTTAGTGGTTGTCAACGGTACTGCCGAAGATGTCGTGCGGGCCTACGACGATCAAAACTCGCGCAATGCCGTTGCCTCAAATATTCAATTTAATCAGGCCGTTGCTGCTAACCTCAAAAAAGGCGGTGGTCTAGAAGCCCTAGCTAACGAGTACGGTGCCAATCTCTGTGGAACAAACGACGTTATTTGTCATTCCCTGAGAGTTGTTTCCGCAGAGACTGGCTTGGTCGTCAACGAAGTTGAGTTTCAGGAGCCGATAATTCTAGAAATTGACATGGAGGTCTACCAAGAAATCAGAGACTTTGTTTTAAGAATCGTGATCGATGCCGTTCACTACAAAAACATTCTCACTCTAGATAGCTATGAGCAGGGTTACCCCATGGGTACCGTCTCCCCAGGGAGGTATCGATTCACCGTTAACGTGAGCAATCAAAATCTACGACCCGGGGCCTATAACTTCAATATTGCCGTGATTAGCAAGCATGTAGCAGCCCACCTATTTTTATGGCTAAAGTGCGGAGACATTATTGTATTGACGCCAAAAAACCTATTTTTCTATTCTGAGCCGCTAGCCGTAATGCATGTGCCTGCGGACTTTTCCTATCAAAAGCTATCGTGAGACTCTGAATATGGTTAGCACCTCGTTTTTAAAGCATCACTTTATCGCCCCTGACACCCTGGAGGAACGGGCGGCGCTGTTTGCCCAGTCAGTGTCAAACGTAGTGGTTGAGATCACTCAGCACTGCAACCGACAGTGCTCCTACTGCCCGGTGTCGGGTGTAGATCGCTTAACAAATCGGGCGATTTTGCCCCACGAGATTTTTGATCAAATCATTCACGATCTGGAGTCTATTGAATACGACAAGAGCATTTGTCTGAACCTCTACAATGAGCCCACTGCCGATCGCCCTCTACTGCTACAGCGCATTGCCTATATTCGGCAGCACTTGCCCAAGAGTCGGATCTACTTCAGCACCAACGGGGACTTTTTGACCCGCGATTATCTCCAAGCCATGGTTGAGGCCGGCCTGTCTGAGCTGTATGTCACGCTGCACCCACCCAAAAATCACGCCTATGACGATGCCTCTGCCATGACTCGCTTTACTGAGTTCTCTAGCCGCCTGGGCAAAGGGGTCAAGGTGCATGTACTATCCCCAGGGCACACCATTCAGGGAACGTTAACGCTATTCAACCTGAAAATAAACGTGTTTACAACCAACTACACCATATATGGATCCGATCGGGGTGGTTCCGTTGCTAGTCTGACCAATGCGTCCCTTGGACGTACCTCACCCTGTAGCCGCCCCTTCAACGACTTCACTGTGTCCTACGACGGCACCATTTTTCCCTGCTGCCAAATGTTTGCCGACAATGACGTCCACCAAACCTACTACTCTATCGGCAATATTGCCGATTTTCCCGATATTTTTGCCGCCTATGCTTCTATAACCCTGGCAAAGTGGCGTCAAGACCTGCTGAGATTTAGTCCTAAGGCATCCCCCTGCGATACCTGCTCAGAGGACTGTCGGGTGGGTAGCGAAGCAGAGATTGCTGAAAGAGACGCGGTCTATAGACAGTTTGTCGGCGAGATAGAGACACCAGAGCCAGCCCAACAGCCGTCACCTCGACGGCTATTGAGCTGGCTCAAACCCCAGCGACATCTGACCAAGACAGGACAGCGGTAACATGCTCAAAAAGCTATCTCTTGCCTTGAAGTACAGGCTACTGCCTTTGGTAAAAGGGTTGATTCCTAAGGGCTGGCGGCTTGTCCCTGAGGACGGCTTTGACCTGGTGCCCAAGGGCGAGTACGACTACGTACCCAAGGGAACCTACGTCTTTGGCCCGATGGATCGGTTTGTGCTGATGCCCAAAAACCGGTATCGGGCCGTGCTGCTGCCGGGGCAGACCGTTAGTAGCGATTTGGGGGTGGGGTGGGTCACCGAAGAAAACACCCCGGCAGGCTACGACCGGCTGTGGGGCGACGGCGATAATCTGGCCGCCTTTCGGGCCGAGGCTGGCCATGTGCGCGACAAGCTGACGGTAGAAATTGCCGATGTGGTTGAAAAAACGCTCTATGCCCAGGCAGCCGTTGTCGATATTGGCTGCGGTGTGGGCGATCTGCTGTTGGAGATGCGGCGGCGGCAGGCCGATATCCGCGTAGCGGGGCTCGATTTTTCGCCCAAGGCGGTAGAGGGGGCGCAGCAGGCGTTGCCCGATGGCCGCTTTACTCAATTTGTGATCGCCAAGACGCTGCCCTACGAAACCGATGCCTTTGATGTGGTGCTCTGTACCGACGTGCTAGAGCATCTGGAGTATCCCAGGGCGGTGGTGGCCGAACTGGTGCGCATCTGCCGGCCCGGTGGATCTGTGTTTGTGGTGGTGCCCGATGGCGACGTGGATCTTTTTCTGGGCCACTACTGGTTTTGGAACCAGTCCACGTTAAAGTCGTTTTTAGCTGAGTGGCAGGCCGAGGTTGCGCGACTGCCGCTCACTCGCGAATTTATCGCTCATATTTCTGTCTAGAACAACGTCTTTTCTAGGACGACCCTGCCGCTGCTTGAGTTACCCCTGTACTGAATGGCCACCCTAAGCGATCTGTTGACCAAAGCCATCCAACGGCTGAAACTAGAGGCCTTGGCCAAGCGGGTGCTGGCCAAGGGCATTGGCGAACTGATGACAACCTTGGCCAATCTGGAGCCTGAGGCCCCGGCGGCCAGCCCTGGGGCAGTGGGCAATCCCCTCAGCGGTCTGTTACCGCCCTGGAACCGCCTGGTTGAGCTCTACGACGGGGCCAACGACGTAGACCTGTGCCGCCGGGCGTTTAACCTATTGCTGGAGTCCCAAGACCCTGGGCTGAGCCCCCAAGAGCTGCGATCGCTGCTGCTGAACCGCCTGCCGGTCGAAGCCTGGCACCTGATTCCCCCGCTCGAAAAGCGCGTCACCCCGGTGATGAACACCTGGACCTACCAGAACGAGGTGATGACCTGGGATATTGCCCCCGACGCCCTAGTTTTAGATGTGGGGTCGGGCGGCTGGCCCTTTAAGCGGGCCAATCATTTGGCCGATCGCTACCCTGAGGAAACCACCCACCGGGTCGAAGATATCGTGCGTGACCAGCGGCCCTTCTTTGAGGCCGATCTGGAGCGCCTGCCCTTTGAGGACAACCGCTACGACTTTGTGTTTTGCTCCCACGTGCTAGAGCACCTCGACCACCCCGGCCAGGCCATGCGCTGTCTCTTATACAC
>NZ_JADEWX010000050.1 GCF_015207395.1 Nodosilinea sp. LEGE 07088 | reverse complement strand
GGGTGATCCCGCTCTTGGGTGGGCTGATGGCGGCTCTAGTATCGTCTTACCTGGCCATTTTTTGGTTGCTGCGGTTCTTGAAGCAGCACAGCACCTGGATCTTTGTGTGGTATCGCCTCGCCTTTGGAGCTGCAATCTTGTTAGCTCTGGCCACTGGCAAAATGCAAAATATCTGATGGCAAAGCATCTAAGATAGGGGAGCATATTTTGCCCCCTTAAACCTCAGTTTCGCTATGTCTGTTCTGGCAATTCGCCCGGCTCGCATTACTCGCGTGGTGCCTGACTCCATTGCCGAAGACATCGGCTTTGAGCCGGGCGATGCGCTGGTAGCTATCAATGGTCAGCCGCCGCGAGACTTAATTGACTATCGCTTTCTCTGTGCCGATGAGGACTTGACCTTGGAGGTGCTTGACACTCGTGGCAAAACCCACCGGATTGAATTAGAAAAAGACATCGACGAAGATCTAGGGCTGGAGTTTGAGACCGCCCTGTTTGACGGGTTGATGCAGTGCAACAATGCCTGCCCCTTTTGCTTTATTGACCAACAGCCCCCGGGCAAACGCAATACCCTCTATCTCAAAGACGATGACTACCGTCTGAGCTTTCTCTATGGCAGCTATCTAACCCTGACCAACCTGCTGCCCCAGGAGTGGGATCGCATTGCTCAACTGCGTCTGTCGCCGCTGTATGTGTCAGTTCATGCAACGGAGCCTGAGGTGCGATCGCACCTGCTCAAAAACCCCAGGGCGGGGCAAATTCTTGAACAGCTAGCCTGGTTTGAGCATCAGCGGCTGCAAATTCATGCCCAAGTAGTGGTCTGCCCAGGCATTAACGATGGCGATCACCTAGAGACTACGCTGCGAGATCTGGCCCGGTTTCACGCCGGAGACACGCCGGCGGTAGCCTCAGCGGCCGTGGTGCCCGTGGGCCTAACCCGGTTTCGCCCCCAAGCTGACGAGCTGACTCCGGTAACTCAGACCCAGGCCCAGGCGGTGATTGCCCAGGTGCAGGCCCTGCAGGCAGAGTTTCAGCAACGGTTTGGCACCACCTTTGCCTGGCTGGCCGATGAGTGGTTTTTAATCGCTCGGCAGCTGGTGCCACCCGAGAGCCACTACGAAGACTATCCCCAATTGGGTAACGGGGTCGGCTCAATTCGCCAGTTTCTCAGACAGTTTGAACAGTCTGCCAAGACTTACTTACCAACCAGCGTCAGCCCATCACGCACCCTGACTTGGGTGGTGGGCAATGCCGTCGAACATGCTTTTCAGCCCATTGTGAACCGTCTCAACCAGGTGCAGGGGCTGACCGTCCACCTGGCCGCCCTGGCTAGCGACTACTGGGGCCGCGATCTGACGGTTACCGGCTTGCTCACGGGCCACGATCTGATTCACGGCCTGGGCGATCGCCCCTTGGGCGATGCGCTACTGCTGCCCACAGTCATGCTTAAGCCCAGTGACACAGGCCATCTCAGCGATACGCTGTTTCTAGACGATACGAGCGTAGCTGACGTCAGCCATCGGCTCAGCTGCCCGGTTTTGCCGGTTGACGACACCGATGCCCTGGTGCAGGCCTGCTGTGGTGAGTTGCCCCCGGCGACGTTGGTCGATTTGCAGCCCGCAGCGGGCTATTGGGCCCCTTCTTGATTGTACTAAACCGTTTAGTTTGCTAAGCTGTTGACGATCGGTTTTTGGCGGCTCCCCTAAAAGATTCTCTGTTTGGGAGCGTAGCGTTTTGCTGCAGTGAAAGTAACCCCTAAAGCCGATATGCTAAAAAACTGTGGCAGAAACAATTATTTTTTCGGTTGATGACCTATTCTTGCTACTGATAGCCCATGGTGTCTATGCTTTACTCCTACTGCCGTCGCTTGATACCCCTGAGCTTGGGCATCACGTTATCGGGCTGGTCCGCCGCAGGGCTTGCTGCCCCTGCCTCTATAGCTCTATCTGATGAATCGACTGGGGCTGAGCCTGCTCAGGTTGAGTCTGATGCCCTGGAAAATTTTGGCCCCTCCATTGCCCAAACTGAAGCGACGCCTGCTGAGCCAGATGCATTGGGGCTAGAGCCCGGCGAAGAGGCGGTACCGCTCTCGGCTGACGAGCGCAGATCGGCTTCAACACCATCGTCAGCGTTTGCCCCGCCTCAGTCCGATCGCCCTACTGATGAGGGCTTTGATACCCCGCCCGACTACCTGAGTCCGGCGGCTAACCCGCTGCTGTTGCCGACTCGCCCCGATGAGGTTGAGATTGTCGGCACCCAGCCCCTATCGTTAGAAACAGCTATTGACCTGGCCTACCGCAACAACGAACAGCTGCGCATCGCCTTACTACAACTGGAGCGTAGCCAGGCGGGGCTGCGGGCAGAGCGGGCGCTGTTGTATCCTACCGTTGACCTCAGCGGCACGGTTCAATCTAGCAATCTATCGTCCTCTGGACAAAATTCCTCTGCGGTCAATACTACGCTTTCGAGCACCGTGAGAACCGACTACGATCTGGGGCTGTCGGGGGCGCGATCGGCCCGTATTCAGGCCGCAGAACGACAGGTGCGACTGTCGGAATTGCAGGTCGAGCAAACCCGCGAGCAACTGCGGCTCGACACCTCCACCGACTACTACAATGTGCAAGATGCGATCGAGCAAATTCGCATTAACCAGGCATTTTTAGATGCTGCTGAGCGCAACCTGCGCGACACCCGACTGCGGGAAGAAGTAGGGGTTGGCACTCGATTCGATGTTTTGCAGGCCGAGGTGCAGGTGGCCAATGCTCGCCAAGCCCTGACCCAAGCCAATAGCCAGCGGCAGATTACCCAACGGCAGCTGGCGCGACGGCTCAATCTGCCGCCTTCCATCGATCTCACGACGCTGGCCGTCGATATTGCTGGAGCCTGGCCCCTTTCGCTAGAGGAGAGTATCATTCTGGCTTACCAAAACCGAGCTGAGCTAGAGCAGTTTTTAGTCGAGCGAGAGTTTAACGACTCCCAGCGGCAGGTTAGCCTGGCGGCGGTGCGTCCGAATCTGGGATTATTTGGTCAGTACCAGGCCCAGGGGTCGCTAAATTCTTCATCCAGCTTCAGCACCGGTATCAATGACGGCTTTTCGGTGGGGGCCCAGCTGAGCTGGCGGTTGTTTGACGGGGGAGCGGCGGTGGCCAGAGCCCGCCAGAGCGACCTCGACATTCAAACCGATGAGTCAGAGTTTGAGAGCGCCCGCAACGACATTCGCGTTCAGGTGGAAGAAGCCTACTATTCGCTGGTGTCTAACCAGGCCAACATCGATACGGCCTCGGTTGCTGTCAATCAGGCTGAAGAAGCGCTGGAGTTGGCCAATCTGCGATTTAACGCTGGCGTGGGCACCCAGTTGGAGGTGACTAACGCCATTAGTGACCTAACTCAAGCTGAGGGTAATTTGGTCGCTGCGGTGCTTGAATATAACCGTGCCCTGGCCCGTCTGGAGCGGGCGGTGAGCAACTTGGATAGCCCAGAAATTGAAGAACTCCCGGACAGCCCAGTGCCTGAGGAGTAGCCCTGTGGCTATCAGCACGATATCGAGCTTCTGACTGCTATGACTGGTATCTATCTCGACGCTGACCATGGCCAGGCGATCGCCCAGGTGGCGGCAAACAGCTATCCCAGGGAGTGCTGTGGGCTGTTGGTCGGGCGACTGGGGCGGGGGGCGATCGCAGCGGCTGAGGCTGACCCAGACTGCCGCCAAGTGGTTGAGGTGATTGCTCTGGAAAATGCCTGGGCATCTTCGCTGCTGGAATATACCGACCCCCAGACGGCCCATGCAGCCAGCCACAGTGCCCGCGATCGCTACTGGATTGACCCGGCTGATCTGCTGCGGGTGCAGCAGTCGGCGCGAGAAAGCGGGCTAGCGATTGTTGGCATCTACCACTCCCACCCCGACCATCCAGCGGTGCCTTCGGAGTGCGATCGCGCCCTGGCCTGGCCCGTCTATTCCTATGTGATTATTTCAGTGATCGAGGGTCAGGCCGTTGACCTCAAGAGTTGGCGACTCGACGACGACGATCAATTTCAGCCCGAGCCTGTGAAGATGATTGGATCATCTATCAACAAACCCCTATTCTTGTCATAAGCTGAAATGATGTGTGATTTCGGTATTGCCCCGTACCGTTTTCGTTTGTACCCCATCACATTGCTGCCCTGGAGACCATGCTCAACCCTAATTTGGACGATATTCAGCTCAATAAAGAGGAGTATGAACGCTACTCCCGCCACATCATTTTGCCGGAGGTAGGCCTCGACGGTCAGAAACGGCTCAAGGCCGCCAGCGTGCTCTGCGTGGGTACCGGGGGACTGGGTTCGCCGCTGCTGCTTTACCTGGCCGCCGCTGGCATTGGCCGCATCGGCATTGTTGACTTCGACATTGTCGATCAGTCCAACCTGCATCGTCAGGTAATTCACAGCGAGTCGTGGGTGGGCAAGCCCAAGATCGAGTCGGCCAAGAGCCGCATTCTCGAGATCAACCCCCACTGCCAGGTTGACCTCTACGAAACCCGCCTCAGTGCCGAGAACGCCCTGAAGATTTTCGAGCCCTACGATGTTGTTGTTGACGGCACCGACAACTTTCCCACGCGCTACCTGGTCAACGACGCCTGCGTGTTGTTGAATAAGCCCAACGTCTACGGCTCGATCTTCCGCTTCGAGGGGCAGGCAACCGTCTTTAACTATCAAGATGGCCCTAACTACCGCGATCTCTATCCTGAGCCGCCACCGCCAGGGTTAGTGCCCTCCTGTGCCGAAGGTGGCGTGCTGGGGGTTCTTCCCGGCATCATTGGCGTGATTCAGGCCAACGAGACCATCAAGGTAATTTTGGGTACAGGCAATACCCTCAGCGGTCGCCTGCTGCTCTACAATGCTCTGGAGATGACCTTTAGAGAGCTGAAGCTGCGCCCTAACCCGGTGCGCCCAGTGATCGAAACGCTGATCGACTACGAAGAATTTTGCGGTATCCCCCAAGCGCGTATGGAAGCTGAAAAAGAGCAGGCCAATCTGGCCGAAATGACGGTCACCGAGCTGAAGCAGGTGCTCGATAGCGGGGCCGATGACATCCTATTGCTCGATGTCCGCAACCCCAACGAGTACGAAATCGCTCGTATTCCCGGCTCGGTGCTGGTGCCTTTGCCCGACATTGAAAACGGTGACGGCGTTGATCAGGTGAAGTCTCTGCTCAACGGTCATCGTCTGATTGCCCACTGCAAAATGGGTGGGCGCTCGGCCAAGGCCCTGGGCATTCTCAAGCAGCACGGCGTTGAGGGTACCAACGTTAAAGGCGGTATTACCGCCTGGAGCCAAGAGGTCGATGCTTCAGTACCTGAATATTAAAATGGGCCAGGGCAAACCCTGAGTCGATATGTTTCGTAACTACCTTCAAAGCCCCCAGAAATCGAGTTTCTGGGGGCTTTGAAGGTTTAGCCTGATCGACTTGCTTTACCTATAGGGTGGCAAATACGTCACGGGCGGCTGCGATCGTGGCGTCAATATCCCCATCGGTATGGGCCAGAGAGGTAAACCCAGCCTCGTACTGGGATGGGGCCAAATATACACCGCGTTCTAACATGCCGCGATGGAAGCGGCTGAACTTATCCAGGTCAGACTGTTTGGCATCTTCAAACTGGGTGATTGGGCCAGGATGAAAGAACATCCCAAACATGGCGCTGATATGACCACCGCAGACCTCATGCCCCGCGTCGCGAGCGGCTTGCAGTAACCCCTCAATCAGGTTTCCTGTCAGTCGATCTAACTCATCGTAGGTGCCGGGTCGCTGAAGCAGTTCCAGCGTTTTAATGCCTGCCGTCATCGCCAGGGGGTTGCCCGAGAGCGTCCCGGCCTGATACACCGGGCCAGCGGGGGCAATCATTTCCATAATGTCGCGCCGACCGCCGTAGGCACCGACCGGTAGGCCACCGCCAATTACCTTGCCCAAGGTGGTCAGGTCAGGGGTGACGTTGAATTTGGCCTGGGCACCGCCGTAGGATATGCGGAAGCCGGTCATGACTTCGTCAAACACCAGCAGCGCATCGTGTTCGCGAGTGATCTCCCGCAGCCCTTCCAGGAAGCCGCCATCGGGGGTAATAAAGCCGGAGTTACCTACCACGGGTTCTAAGATGACGCCAGCAATTTCGCCAGGGTTTTGGGCGAAGAGAGCTTTGACGGCTTCGAGATCGTTGTAGGGCGCTGTGAGGGTGTCGCTAGTGGCCGCCTTGGGCACCCCTGGTGAGTCAGGTAGGCCTAGGGTGGCGACTCCAGACCCAGCCTGCACCAAAAACATATCGGCGTGACCGTGGTAGCAGCCAGAGAATTTGATAACTTTGTTGCGCTGGGTATAGGCCCGCATGAGGCGCAGCACCGCCATACAGGCTTCGGTGCCGGAGTTGACAAAGCGCACCATCTCAATGCTGGGGACGGCCTGAATCACCATTTCGGCCAGCACGTTTTCGAGATAGCAGGGGGCTCCAAAGCTGGTGCCTTTTTCGAGGGCTGCCGATAGGGCCGCTAACACCTCGGGGTGGGCATGGCCACAGATGGCAGGGCCCCAGGTGCCGACATAGTCGATGTATTGGTTGCCGTCCACATCCCAAATATAGGCGCCTTTAACCCTGTCAAACACGATCGGCTGTCCGCCTACCGACTTAAAGGCCCGCACCGGAGAGCTCACACCACCGGGCATGAGGCTCTGGGCGGCGGTGAAAATTTCTTGTGATTTTGCTGTTTTAAATGGGGCTGTACTGACCAAGGCAGGTTCCTCTCAAAGACCAAAATCACCAGGCGATCTTGGCAACCGTCGCCTGGGGTTAGCTTTGATTATTATCCTATTGATCGGAGAAGGCGTAGCGGTTGGTGTTGAGGAATGTAAACTATCGACGCAGATGATAAAGACGCCCGTTTTTGATTTGCACAACTGGGTGGTTAGAGATGCGTACTAGGTGTTCGTCGTGGGTGGTGACGATGACGGTAATGCCAATGGAGTTGAGCTTTTTGAGGATTTTAATCACTTGCAGTGAGTTATCGGCATCGAGGTTGCCGGTGGGTTCGTCGGCCAGCAGCAGAGGCGGCGTATTGACAACGGCGCGGGCAATGCTGACCCGCTGTTGCTCACCCCCAGAGAGTTCATCGGGAAAACACTGAGCCTTGCCCTGAAGCCCGACCATTTTGAGGGTGGGCCAGAGACGACGGTGGATTTCTTTGCGAGTAAAGCCCTGGGCCCACAGCACAAAAGCTACATTCTCAGCCACGGTGCGGCGGGGAATGAGCTTGTAATCTTGGAACACAACGCCGATACGGCGACGCATCATGGCCAGGCGGTTGCCCCGCAGGTTAGCAATTTGCTCATCACTGACCAGAATGTTGCCGCCGGTAGGACGCTCGTAGCCATAGAGCAGCTTGAGTAATGTCGATTTGCCGGATCCAGAAGGGCCAGTGACAAATAAAAACTCGCCGGGGTTAACGGTGAGGTTGACGCTGGTTAAGGCTTTGCTGCCGTTGCCGTAGGTCTTTTCTACGTCTGTAATCGACACGATGGGGCGAATATTGGACTGTTTTGGGGGCGTTTCTAATGTTTCGGAGGATGTCAAGGGTTTAGGCATGTTGGTGGCAGGTACCACAAGCTTGAAGCGGTCTTGTAGTCGTGCCCTGACATCCTCGGGGAGGCCGGTCAGCTTGGTGTTGTCGGTGGGGCGATGAAGCACAGAAGTCATGGAGCGTCCTAACTGTGAATGGAGGGGGCAGACTCGGGGATGAACCCGGCTTAAGCAAGAAGATTGCGCAGCCGATGCGAACTACAGGGCGACGCAGCTTTTGCGACGCATTGTACCGGAAAGACTCGGGGTGGCAAAAGCCCTATTTGTTTTTTCAATAATCTTTATATTTCTGATAGTGACGGCGGATGAGCGGGCGGGTTGTACGCTCCAGAAAATCTGGGGCGATCGCAGCCGCAGCGTCAATGCCTACCCCCAGGATAGTTATGGGCAGGCCTCTGGGCTAAGATAACCAGGCGGCAGTAATTTTATCTGGCCAGATTTTTTGACCGATGGGCTTGGGTTTTTGGTTTTGACCCCGCGAATCCAGGGCTGATGGCAGGCCTGGACACCGTCTGGACTGAGCTGACGCTTTACTCTTTACGTTTGCAGCATTTCTGGCACCTATGGCGATCGCCCCCATTATTACAACCCCCACCGATTTTTCTCCCACTGCGCCGGGTACCTGGTCGCCCCTGCCTGCCCAGCGCCCGCTGTTGCTAGTGGGGCACGGTAGTCGCGATCGAGACGGGCGCGATCGCGTGCTCGAATTTGCCGCTGCCTACCAGGCGCTAGATACCTCTCGCCCGGTGATTCCCTGCTTTCTAGAGCTGACGGAGCCCACCATTCAAGATGGCGTAGACGATTGCGTCGAGAAGGGCTACACCGATATTTCGGTGCTGCCCATTCTGCTATTTGCGGCCCGCCATAACAAATTTGATGTCACCAACGAGCTCGATCGCGCCCGTCAGCGCCACCCCCAGGTGACGTTTCACTACGGTCGCCACTTTGGCATTACCCCGGCCATTATTCAGCTGTGGCAAGAGCGCCTGGCTGAACTAGATGGCCCCCGGTTTAACCCCCAGGGCATTGCCCGCGAAGATACGGTGCTACTGTTTGTGGGGCGGGGGGCCAGCGACCCCGATGCCAACGGCGATGTCTATAAGCTGGCTCGCATTGTCTGGGAGGGCAGCCGCTACAAAACGGTGGAAATTTGCTTTATTGGCATTACCCACCCCCGGCTGGAAGAAGGCTTTCGCCGGGCCCGGTTCTACGCACCCAAGCGCATCATCGTGCTGCCCTACTTTCTGTTTACGGGTGTACTGGTGAAGAAAATTTTAGATATCACCCAGGCCGAGCAGGTGGCGCACCCTGAGCAGCGGGTGAGCTACCTGCCAGAGATGGGTAGCCACCCCCAGCTGATGCAGATTTTGCGCGATCGCGAAATCGAAACTCACCTGGGCCAGGTGGCAATGAACTGCGAAATGTGCAAGTTCCGTCTAGCCGCCGGAGGATCGCAGCACGATCATGGTCACGGACAGGGGCACGATCATGGGCATGGGCACGGGCACGGCCATGAACAGGGGCATGGCCACGGACAGGGGCACGACCATCACCACCACGGCGAACCTGTCGATCTGTTTCCCGAACCCGATGACTATCACCAGCGGGCCTGGCAGGTTCCCTAGGCCAGGCTGGGGGGAATATTAAGCCCAGCGCCCAGGGCCGTCTGGGTAGGTGCTCATGTTCCTAGGGATGCAGCCATGTTCAAATCCGTTGGTCGGCAGGTATGTGCCTTTGATCTGGAGTGGGGGCCTGACCCAGCCTCAGGGCGACGGCTGTACGGGTTGCCCGCGACGGTAACCGATGGCGAGGTGTTTAAGACCCTCTGGGCCAAGGCCGGAGCGACTGCCGAGAAGCCCCGGCCCCACCTCCAAACAGCGCTCTGTCGGGTGTTAGCGGTGTCTGCTGTCATCCGTGAGCTGCAAACCGATGGCGCTATCTCCCTGCGGTTGACTACCCTGCCCCGTGACCTTGACCAGCTGATGGATGAAGGGGAGCTCATTGCCACATTCTTAGGGTATTTGGGGCAGCACCGCCCGCAGCTGGTGGGCTTTAAGTCGCACATGACAGATCTGCCGATTTTGCTTCAGCGGGGGCTGGTAGCGGGTATCTCGGCGGCAGACTTTTGCCGTCGCGCCGACCAGGGCTGGGGCAGCGACTACTTTAACCGCCACGGCGACGCCCATATTGATCTTAAGCAAACCCTTAGCGGTTGGGGCATTGCTGCGCCGACCCTACATGAGTTAGCCGCCGCCATGGGCATTCCAGGTCAGGTGGGAGCAGAGCCGCCCAGGGTGGTCGATTGGTGGGTTGAGGGGGATTTGCGCTCTATTGCAGCGCAGAGTCAGTACGATGCCCTCAGCACCTACCTGGTGTGGCTGCGCACGGCGCGGTTTGCCGGGTTCTTTAGCGCCGCACAATATATTGATGAGGAAGACAGGGTGCGGCAGCTGTTACGCGATCGCATTGCCCAAGGCGATCATCACCTCACTCGATACCTCGACCAGTGGACGAAGCTGCAATTTCAGCCCGCCGATGCTGTGATTCCCCTAGCGGCATCTACCGGCGCTACAGAACAGGCCGCCTGAGCGGGCTAGCTTAGCTTTGGGTAAATTGTCACCTGGATCCGGGCCTAGGCAAAGACGACGGTGCGGTTGCCGTAGATCAGGGTGCGATTCTGCAAATGCAGGCGCACGGCGCGGGCCAACACAATGCGCTCCACATCCTTACCCTTGCGGATTAGCTCCTTCACATCGTCGCGGTGGCTGATGCGCACCACATCTTGCTCGATGATCGGGCCCTCGTCTAAGTCAGAGGTGACGTAGTGGGCGGTGGCCCCGATGATCTTCACCCCCCGCTGAAAGGCCCGCTGGTAAGGGTTGGCTCCCATAAAGGCGGGTAAAAACGAGTGGTGAATGTTGATCACGCGATCGTACTGATCGAGGAATGTAGGGCTGAGTACCTGCATGTATTTGGCCAGCACCACCAGGTCAATGTGGTGCTCCTTCAGCAGATCTAGCTGTCGCTGCTCTTGCTCGGCTTTGGTGGCTTTGGTAATTGGCAGGTGCTCAAAGACGATGTCAAACTGGTCGGCGATGGGCCTGAGGTGGGGGTGATTGCTGACAATGAGCGGAATTTCGGCCTTGAACTCTCCGGCTTTGTGCCGCCAGAGCAAGTCGAGCAGGCAGTGATCCTGATGGCTCACCCAGATCGACAGGCGCGGCACATCGTCAGAAAAATGGAGCTGCCAGGTGGCTCCCAATGGTTGGGCGATCGCCGCAAAGGCTGGCCCAATAATCTCCCTCGGTAGGTTAAACCCCGCCAGCTCCCACTCCAGCCGCGACAAAAACAGCCCCGCCTCCGGGTCGCGGTGCTGGTCGGCGTGGAGAATATTGCCGCCGTTGGCGTAGATAAAGTTGGCAATTTTGGCCACCAGCCCCTTTTGGTCGGGGCAAGAGAGCAGCAGAATGGCGGTGGGAGAGGCCATGGAAGAGGTGGATGAGTAGATGGGTGGATGGGTTCGTAGGGTAGACAGTGCCCACCAGCTTCTCCGAACTATTCAATAGCCTAATGGGGATGGTGCAAAGGGACAGTGGGCTCAGACTAGCATCCCAAACAAGCATCAATTGGTGGTTTCGGCACCGTTTTCTGTGGTGTCCGGAGCGGCGGGGCTGACGGCAGGACCGTCTAGCCCCGCCGCATCCTCTGGAGTCTCGCCTGCGCCGGGGATGGCCGCATCGTCTGCCTTGACCTCAGGCTCCAGGGTTTCGAGGGGCATAAGCCACTCCTCCAGAGGGCGGTTAATGCCGTTGGCCACATCGCGGGTGACGACTAGCACAGAGTAATCCTGCCCCTCTGCCGGGGGCCAAGGGTCGGGATCAATAACGGCATAGTTATTGCCGCCGCTAAAGTCGGGGCCGCCCAAAATTAGCTCGTGCTCGGTGCCGTCTTTGAGGGTGATGGTGACAATGCCGACGGGGGCATTAAAGCCAAAGTCGGTGGCCTGGTCGGCGGTCATGGTGACGGTTTGCAGCGGCGAGTCGGTGTTGAGGCGGCTGAGTAGGAAAGCGATCGCGCCCGGTTCGGCTACGGCTGCCTCAGGCTCGGTCATCTGCCAATTGCCGTCGTCGTCTTGCTCAAAGATGAGGGTCTCGTCACCGCGATCGATCGCCACAGTGACCACCGCTGTTTCTTCAAAGGTCAAGATGGGCTCAGACGATTCGCTTTGGGTGTCAGATTCAGTTGACTGGGGACGCTGTGACTCGGCGATCAGCACGCCGGCCCCCAGTAAAAACGCTACCCCAACGAGAATGATTGTGCTGCGCTGAAACTTCATACCGGCAAATTCGCAATGTCGTAGGATGGATCGTGCTGTGCTGATCCATCCTACGACCTGGACGGTCGGTTGATATAGCGCTGGCTAGGTTACTGAGGACAGCCCTGATAGCTAGAAGCCAAGACAAAAGCGGTGAAGAGGCTTGGCTCAGTGGACTGTTGGTAAAAACTGCTATGGCGAAGGCTATAGATCGTTGACTCAACTACAGCGGTATTCCCTACGCTGAATACAAAAGATAGCGCCGGGTGATGTAGCTCAACCGGCGCTGTTTCAGGATGGGGAATGCTACCGCTAAGATTAAGCGGCAGAGAGGGCTGGGGCCGCTGCCGTCTCCTGGCTGTTGGTGGCCGCCAGCTGGGCCAATACGCCATTGACATTCGTTTTGGCATCGCCGAAAAACATTAGCGTGTTGTCGTTAAAGAAGAGAGGATTTTCCACTCCGGCGTAGCCCGACGACATGCCACGCTTGAGCACCACCACAGTGCTTGCCTCCCACACTTCCATGACAGGCATACCGGCGATGGGGCTGGAGGGATCATTTTTGGCGCTGGGGTTGACGGTGTCGTTGGCTCCAATCACAAGCACGACATCGGTTTGAGGAAAGTCGTCGTTAATTTCGTCCATTTCCAGCACGATGTCGTAGGGCACGTTGGCCTCCGCCAGCAGCACATTCATGTGGCCGGGCATACGACCCGCCACTGGGTGAATGCCGAACCGCACCTGCTTGCCTTGGGCGCGCAGAATGCGGGTAATCTCGGCCACGGCATGCTGGGCCTGGGCCACGGCCATACCGTAGCCGGGAACGATGACAACACTCTGGGCATTGGTCAACAGGTCGGTGACCTCAACCGTGGTGGTGCTGGTGGCATTCCCCTGGATGGTGGCTTTGCTAGCACTGGTGGTCGTGGCTCCAAAGCCCCCCAGCACCACATTTAAGAACGAGCGGTTCATGCCCTTGCACATGATGTAGCTGAGGATGGCGCCGCTGCTGCCTACCAGCGCTCCGGTAATAATCAGCAGGTCGTTGTTGAGCATAAAGCCCGCCGCCGCCGAAGCCAGACCCGAGTAGCTGTTGAGCAGGGAGATCACCACCGCCATGTCGGCCCCGCCGATGGCCATCACGATCGCAATGCCAAAGATACCTGCGATCGCCGTCATGGCGCTGAGCGCAATCAATGGCGTATCGCCGCCAGCGGTTAGAAACGGGGCCCCAATTGCGGCGATCGCCCCCAGCATCCCCAGCGTCAGCACGTGGCGGGCGGGCAACAGCACCGAGCGACTGGGTACCCAGCCCCGCAGCTTGGCTACCGCAATCATCGACCCGGTAAAGGTGACAATGCCGATGAACACGCCCACGTAGATTTCGACCCGGTGAATGGTGACATCGGCCCCGGTCAAGGCGGCGCTGGGCTGAAGGTATTCGGCAAAGCCCACCAGCACGGCGGCCAGACCCACAAAGCTATTCAGTAAGGCCACCATCTCGGGCATATCGGTCATCGCCACGCGAGAGGCGGCCAGCACGCCGACCAGTACGCCCAGCCCAATGGAGCCGAGCTGCACCGGGTAGCCCTGGCTGATGGCAGCGGTAGCCCCAAAGGCGATCGCCATGCCGAGAATACCGAGCAGATTGCCCCGCTTGGCGGTTTCCGGTTGCGACAGCCCGGCCAGACTCAAGATAAAGAGAGCGCTGGCGACGATGTAGGCGGTAGGGATCAGGTTATTTTCCATGTCTTTAAGGAGATGATGGGGGGCAGACTTTTTTGAATTTTGCTTTTTGAACTTTAGAACTCAAAATTTACTTATGGAACATATTCAACATGCGCTGGGACACCATAAAGCCCCCGGCGATGTTGACCGTGCCGAGGAAGAGGGCGATCGCACCCAAGATCGTCATTGGTGACAGGATGTTGTTCGAGATCTGGAGCATGCCGCCGATGATGATGATGCCGCTGATGGCGTTGGTGACGCTCATTAGCGGGGTATGCAACGAAGGCGATACATCCCAGATCACCTTCCAGCCCAAGAAGCTGGCCAGCACAAAGACCGTTAGATGGGTCATAAACGAGGCCGGTGCCCAGAGGCCAATGGCAACACAGGCTAGCCCGATCAACGTGGGCCAGAGCAGTTTTGTGTACCAGGGCTTGGTGGCGGGGAGAGCTTCCTCGGTGACAGTGGCGGCGGTCGAGGCCCTAGGCGTCGGCGTCGGCGCTTCTACCTTTGGCGGTGGCCAGGTCACCTGGCCGTTGTGAATGACGGTGGTAGCGCGAATGACCTGATCTTCCATATCGATGGCAAACCCCTCGGCTCCGCCCAGGTCGCTGAGCAGGTGCACCAGGTTGTTGCCGTAGAGCTGGCTGGCCTGGGCCGCCATGCGGCTGGGCAAATCGGTCAGGCCGATGATCGTGACGCCGTTGTAGGTAATCACTTCACCGGGCTGGGTAACTTCGCAGTTGCCGCCCTGTTCTGCGGCTAGGTCCACGACCACCGAGCCGGGCTTCATACTTTCCACCATCTCCCGGGTGATCAGCAGCGGCGCGGGCTTGCCGGGAATCAGCGCCGTGGTGATGATAATATCGACATCCTTAGCTTGCTGAGCAAACAGGGCCATCTCGGCGGCGATAAAGGCCTGGCTCATCACCTTGGCGTAGCCGCCTTCGCCACTGCCATCTTCTTCAAAATGTAGTTCTAAAAACTCAGCCCCGAGGCTCTGCACCTGCTCTTTCACCACCAGGCGAGTGTCAAAGGCTTTGACGATCGCCCCTAGGCTCTTGGCCGCACCGATCGCGGCCAGCCCCGCTACCCCAACGCCAATCACCATCACCTTGGCGGGGGGCATCTTACCAGCGGCGGTAATTTGGCCCGTAAAGCAGCGACCAAAATGGCTGGCCGCCTCGATCACCGCTCGGTAGCCGCCAATGTTGGCCATTGAGCTGAGGGCATCGAGCTTTTGAGCCCGAGAAATACGCGGCACCGAGTCCATCGCTAGCACTGTGCCGCCCTGCTCGGCCATTTGAGTCAGCAGCTCGGGGTTTTGGGCGGGCCAGATAAAGCTAGCTAGGGTGGTGCTGGGCTGGATCAGCGTGGCCTCGTGGCGATCGAGGTCGGGGTGCCACTGGGGCGATCGCACCTTGAGCACCACATCGGCGGCGCTCCATAGACTTGCGGCGTCAGCAACTACACCACAGCCCGCAGCTTCGTAGGCGCTATCGGTAAAGTTAGCCTCGGCTCCGGCCTGGGTTTCGACCAATACTTTAAAGCCCAGCTTTTGCAGCTTGCGGGCGGTGTCGGGGGTGGCCGCGACTCGCCGTTCGCCCGCGAAAACTTCCTTGGGAATGCCGACCGTTAACCCTGTAGAAACAGACTCTGCTGACTTAGTGACGGGGTTTTCCTGGGGTGCTGCAATAGTCATAGGATAGTTACCGAAATAGCTAGAACAACAAATACAAAAGACACGCTGAGAACTGCGATCGCGCCAAAGCAAAGTTGGCATCGAAACCGGAGCAAACAACTGCAGTAGCAAAAATTTGGGCGACCCTTGCCTGGGTGGCAGCTTAAGAGTCAGAACAACAGAGAGAAACGCGCCATAGCTCTACAATCCAGACGCCAACAGCCTTCAGAAACCAAAGCAGAAGCTCGGCTTAGAAGCCTCTATCTGCGACTCGAAAGATCTAGGATTGTCGTAGCCTAGCTTGAACGTTAAAACGACCACACTCAACGGAACCATTTTTCTCCCGCTGCCTACTACCATCCCCTCTAGTTTTCTAAATGGCGCAGATATCCAGATTGTTTTTTGATTTGCACCCAGGCTGGCAGCAGGCAAAACATGGCCCGGTGGCTCTCTGGCATGGTAAGAGCTACATCCGCGGGTGAGGAACAAACATTAAGAATGTTTCACCTAACCCAGCCAGAACAAGAAGTTAAGCGGAAGAAACCTGCAACCGATCGCCAGCACTGTCTATCCACAGAGGGTTTCATAGCTTGTGGCTGGCGCGCTTGCGATCGGTTTTGCGTCCCTATGTTTTGCGCCTGTCGTCGTGCAGCAGACCACCCTTACCCCAGTGACTATCGTCAAAGTTCTGAAAAAACACCGTGACGGCTTCTGGCCCCAGGCCATAGGCTTCTTCAAACGCTTCAGTAATGCGTCGAATCAGGAGCTGTCGCTGTTCCTTGGTGCGTCCGGGTGATTGCTGAATTGTGACTATTGGCATGACTGGCTCACCTAGCGATAATTGGGCGTCATTGAGTTCGATAGAGCATAGCTAACAGACCGCTAAATTTCTGGGCCAGCGCCGTCGATCCTTAGTACATTGCAGAAAAAGTCTGGCTTCGCGATCGCGTATCAACGGCTACAAGCTTGTTATAACAAGTCGGCTTTACTGAGACCATCTTTGCTCCTCTACCCATAGATTAGGAGGTCTCACGGTGACTGGAGTGCTACCAAGGGTTGACACCTCAACCGATCTAGAACGCTACGTTCACGCCGAAGGGCGCGACGAGTTGGTCAAGCAGGTGCGCGCCAAAATCGATGAGCTGGGTATTCAGTACGTCTATTACCAATTTATCTCTATCACCGGTCGTATAGTCGGCAAAGGCATCCCCGCCGACTATTGGGAAGTCACCGCTGAGCGAGGGTTTCAGCTGGTGTATGGGGCGACAGCAAATCTGGCGATGAATCGCCATAGTCAATACCTCGGCTACGGCCCCGAGGCCGCCGAATTGGTGGCGATCCCCGATCCCGAAACCTTTTGCCAATTGCCCTGGGATCAGCGAGTGGCGCGGGTTTACTGCGTCTGCTTCCGCAACCGAGAAGAAGAAGTCGATGCGGCGGCCTTTCTCACCGGCGACTGCCGCGGCAACTTTAAGCGCATTCACGCTGAGTTCCAGGCCAAGCACGGCCTTCAGCTGCGCCATGGCTGTGAACCCGAAATGATGTGGCTCAAAAAAGGCCCCGATGGTAAGCCCGATGGCGGCGTCACCAAGCCCAACTGCTACCACATCGACCAGTTCGAAGAGCTGCGTCCGGTCTTCCTGCGCGTGATTGAATACAGTCGAGCCATGGGGCTAGATATGATCCAGGGCGATCACGAAGACGCGCCCGGGCAGCTCGAACTCAACTTTATGTTCGACGACGCGGTCAGAACCTGCGATCGCCTCTCCACCTATCGCCAGATCTGCGCCCAGGTAGCCCGCGAGTTTAACCTGATCGCCTGCTTTATGTCAAAGCCCTTTATGGGGGTATCGGCCTCGGGTTGCCACCACAACCTGTCGCTGTGGCGCGGCGGCGACACGGCCATTAAGATGTTTGGCTTCGACACCTTGCCCGGCTTAGAAGGCAACTTTACCTACCACCAGGGGGGCGAAAACACCTTTTTACCCGAGAGTGCTTCCCAGCGTTTGCCAGGCCAGGTGGGGCTGCACTGCATCGGCGGCGTGATTGAGCACCTGCCCGCCTTGACCGCGATCGGCTGCTCCACGGTTAACTCCTATCGTCGCCTGTGGGATGCGGGCTTTTGGGCCCCGGTATATTCTGACTGGGGCTACCAAAACCGCACCTGTGGTCTGCGGGTCTCGGCCCCGGGTCGATTTGAGTACCGCGCCGTCGATTCGATGGTGAATCCTTACCTGATGGCCGCGGCCATTCTCAAGGCCTTTGACGACGGCCTGAGCCGCCAACTTGACCCCGGTGAACCTGAGCAGCGCAATATCTACGAGGCGATGGAAGCCGGCAAGCAGGTGAAAAAACTGCCCATGTCTTTGGGCGATGCTCTCGATAGCTTGGCGGCCGATGCGGTGATTCAATCGGCCCTGCCAGGAGAAATGTATCGACTCTTCGACCAGTACAAGCGTGACGAGTGGGAGCGGTTTCTAGCTACCACCACTAACTGGGATATGGAAAATTATCTAGACTGCCTCCCCTAGCCAGGAGAGACTCACCAACTGTCTTCTCAGGGCAGCGCTAGGGGTGGTCACCTAGCGCTACCGCCTCTGTTTAGCCGAGGCTACCGGCGGAAATCAGTCGGCCCACTATAGCCCGACACCTCTGCCAAGCGCGCCAGGCTCTGGGTGCCCGAATAAAACTCGCCCTTGATTTCCCAACTGGGAAACCCTGTGATCTCTGGCTTAGACCGACACAGCTTAGTCTGAGAGTTTTGGCCGTCTTCGGCGCACTCGATGTAGGTAAAGGCGGTAGCCGCTTCAGCCCCAAATAACTGCTTTTGGTCGTGGCAGTGGGGGCACCACCAGGCTCCGTACATAGCGGCCCCAATATCTTTGAGGTGGTTAGCTAGCGCTACTTCAGCAGGGCCTGACGCGGTCGTAATCGGCGGCCCCTGCTGCCCAGCCGCTAGGGTGCTGGGGCTGTCGCCCGCATGCACTGGGGCATAGATAGCTAGGGTGCTGGTCAGCGTCAGCACGGTAACGATAATGCCCATAAACGCTAGCTGACCCAGGTCGTCCCACCGGTTGCCAAACAAGATCATGGCGAACATTGAGACGGCAAACAGCGCCGAAGCAATGCAATAAGGGCAAAACACCTGAATCTCAAAGGCAAGCAATGTCATCAGGTAGGCGCTAAACACCACCATGGCCGAGGCCTGCATGAACAGCAGCGGCCAGGTCCAAGACTCGATCTTTTGACGTAAAGGCTGATGCTGGTCGGCATTGATCAGCAATGGCGCGATCGCGAGGACGAGCATTGTTGCGTAGGCCAAAAAGCCAAATAGGGTGAGCGGCAGGCCAAGCACCATGGCATAGGGGCTTGACAACACCTGCTCACAGCCCTCGGTAGGGCAGGCACCAGCGCCCCCCATCAGTTTGTTGATGGTTAAAAAGCCAGTGCCCAGGGCACCCACCGAGGCAATGCCCGCCACCAGCCAGCGCGACCAGCGATGCATCCAACTTTTTTCCTGACGACGACTCATGATGCGTCTTTCCACCACATTCAACGTCTAGAGTGATCAACAACCCGCTAGGACTGGTTAGTCTTGTGCTTATATTAATGCCTCTACTCACCTAGGAGCCCATAGGGTTACGGGGTTACCATGCTGGGCAGCGTCAGGGGACCCTCTAGGGCTTCCAGACTCTCTTGCATGGCTTCGACAAACTGGCCCACCCGAATTGGGTCAATGGGCTGGTTGATATTGCCCTGCCGCTTGAGAGAGCTGGCTACAATCACGCCGTCTGCGGCTTTCATTAAGGTGCCGATATTTTCCCAGTCGGCTCCGCTGCCGATAAAGACAGGGTGCTCACCTGCTGCCGCCTTAGCTAACTCCAGATCTTCTAGGCTGGGGGGGCTACCGGTGGCCCAACCCGAGAGAATAACGCCGTCGGCCATACCCCGGTGAATGGTTTCTTGCACCGCTGTGGTCAGGTTGGGTGACCCCAGTGGGCGAGCGTGTTTAACCAGCACATCGGCCAAAATTTTCACCGAGCTGCCCAGCTCTTTGCGATAGCGCAGCAGGTCGTGGGCACAACCTTCGATCAACCCCTGATCGGTCGCCATGACGCCGGTCAATACATTGACGCGAATGAAGGCAGCGCCGGTACAGGTGGCGATCGCCAGTGCGCTGCGGGCATCATTGCGCAACACGTTAATACCAATAGGTACCGTAATCAGGGTTTGTAGTCGCTGTACTACCAACCCCATGGCGCTCACCACCGCCGGATCTACCGACCCCTTGGTAAAGGGAGCGTCAAAAAAATTTTCAACGATAATGGCGTCTACACCGCCCGAAGCCAGGGCCGTAGCCTCTTGCTCAGCGCGATCGATAACGGCCTGTAGGTCTCCCTGCCAACGGGGAGAGGTGGGTAGGGGCAACAGGTGCAGTACCCCAATGACCGGATTCTGGGTGTTAAATACTTCAATTAAGTCCACGTGAATTTTGCCTGGACTCGCCTAATGGATAAAACCTGCATAGATCAACCCAGCCTACCGCAGCAAACCTAAGCCGATCTTTGCCTTATCAGCATATCAATCCCTGGGACAGGATTTAGGCTACCTCCTGCTTTTGTGATGTATTATTTATGAGTGTTAATTTGTATTGCCCCCTGGTGCCATTGGCCAAAAGATTTGCTGGGCAATTTGTCAACACAGGATTGATGGATGCCTAAGCGGTGGTGTTAGGGATGTCAGTACCAGTCGGCTGGTATTGAACAGGTAATTTGGCGTGCCTGGGTTGCACCTGAACTCCTTAGCTTTTGGCATGATGGGCTTGTTCATAGACTGAGAGACACCATGGGGCTAAAGCCAACGGTTGCATTTAACCATTTGGGCTGTGAAAAGAACCGCGTCGATACCGAGCATATGCTGGGTCTGCTGGTACAGGCTGGCTATCAGGTTGACGTCAATGAAGAACTGGCTGACTACGTGGTGGTGAATACCTGTAGCTTTATCGAAGCCGCCCGAGAAGAGTCGGTACGGACTCTAGTTGAGCTGGCTGCAGCCCAGAAAAAAGTGGTGATTACCGGCTGCCTAGCCCAACACTTTCAGCATGAACTGCTGGAAGAAATTCCTGAGGCGGTGGCGTTGGTGGGCACTGGAGATTACCACCGTATCGTAGAAGTGATTGAGCGGGCTGAGGCCGGAGAGCGGGTTAAGATTGTCTCCCCAGAACCCACCTACATCGCCGATGAAACCGTGCCTCGTTATCGCACCACCGCCTCCAGCGTGGCTTACTTGCGGGTAGCCGAGGGCTGCGACTACCGCTGCGCCTTCTGTATTATTCCGCACCTGCGAGGCAATCAGCGATCGCGCTCGATTGAATCGATTGTGGCTGAGGCCCACCAGCTGGCGGCTGAGGGTGTGCAAGAGCTGGTGCTGATCTCCCAAATTACCACCAACTACGGGATGGATATTTACGGCCAGCCCAGGTTGGCCGAGCTGCTGCGAGCGCTGGGAAACGTCGATGTGCCTTGGATTCGCATGCACTACGCCTACCCTACGGGCCTTACCCCAGCGGTGATTGCCGCCATTCGCGAAACGTCCAACGTGCTGCCTTACCTCGATCTACCCCTGCAACATTCTCACCCTGAGGTGCTGCGGGCCATGAATCGTCCTTGGCAGGGCCAGGTCAACGATCAGGTGATCAGCCGGATTAAAGAAGCTCTGCCCGAGGCGGTGCTACGAACTACCTTTATTGTGGGATTTCCGGGTGAAACCGAGGCCCATTTTGAGCATCTGCTCGCATTTGTAGAGCGCCACCGCTTTGATCACGTGGGTGTATTTGGCTTTTCGCCAGAGGAGGGGACTCCCGCCTTTGACATTCCCCATCCGGTGCCTAAACCCGAGCGCGATCGCCGTCGCGAAGCCCTCATGCTGGCCCAGCAGCCGATTGCCTGGGAGCACAATCGTCGGCATATTGGCCAAGTCGTGGAGGTGCTGATCGAGCAGGAGAACCCGGCTACGGGTATGGCCATTGGGCGATCGAGCCGCTTTGCCCCTGAGGTGGATGGGCTGGTCTATGTCACCGGCACGGCCTCCCTCAATCAGATTGTGCCGGTACAGATTACTGCCGCTGACACCTATGACCTGTTTGGGGAGACAGCTGCGATCGCACCGCCGACATCTCCCGCTCTGAGTTTGGCCCGCTGAGATACCGGGCTCTACCCTGATTCTCTTTAATTCATTGTCCCGAGGATTCACCATGACCTTATCGTTCACTAGTCTGGGGTTATCTGCAGCCCGCGTCAGCCATCTTGAAAGCATGGGCTACGAAGAACCGACCGCTATCCAGGCAGAGGCCATTCCCCATCTCCTCTCGGGGCGCGATTTAATTGGTCAGGCCCAGACCGGTACCGGCAAAACCGCTGCCTTTGCCCTCCCGATGATGGAGCAGGTCGATGCCAGTAATCCTGCGGTGCAGGCTTTAGTGCTAACGCCGACGCGGGAGTTGGCCATTCAGGTCTGTCAAGCCATGCGGGGCTTTCGCATCAGTGGTCGACCCAAGGTGTTGGCCCTCTATGGGGGCCAGTCCATTGAGCGCCAGCAAGATCAGCTCAGACGAGGTACCCAGATTGTGGTGGGTACCCCTGGCCGGGTACTCGATCTGCTCAATCGAGGTAGTCTCACCCTCGATAGTCTCAGTTGGCTGGTACTCGATGAAGCCGATGAAATGTTGAATATGGGCTTTATCCAAGATGTTGAGAAAATTCTCAGTAAGGCTCCGGGTAACCGCCAAACTGCCTTCTTCTCAGCTACTATGGCGCCTGCAATTCGTGAGCTGGCTACCAAGTTTCTCCACTCGCCGGTAACGGTGACGGTGCAGTCGCCCAAGGCCTCACCCAAGCAGATTCAGCAAGTGAGCTACATTGTGCCCCGGGGCTGGACCAAGGTGCGGGCCCTGCAACCCATCCTCGAGCTCGAAGACCCTGAAACAGCGATTATTTTTGTGCGCACCCGTCGTACCGCTGGCGATCTAACCCGCCAACTCCAGGCGGCAGGCTATAGCGTCGATGAATATCATGGCGACCTCAGTCAATCGCAGCGAGAGCGTCTGTTGATGCGCTTTCGTCAGCAGCAGGTAAAACTGGTGGTGGCGACTGACATTGCCGCCCGAGGCCTACATGTCGATGATCTCACCCATGTGATCAATTTCGACATGCCCGACGCGCTCGAAAGCTACGTGCACCGAATTGGGCGAACTGGCCGGGCGGGCAAGAAGGGAATCGCGATTTCGCTGGTAACACCGCTTGAGAAGTACAAGCTGCGGCAGATTGAGCGCCACACCAAGCAATCTATGACCCTCATGAAAATTCCGACTCGGGCTGAGATTGCCGCCCGTAACCTCGAGCGGCTGCGCACGCAGATGCTCGAGGCCATTACCAGCGAGCGTCTGGCCTCATTTTTGCCCATTGTGTCTCAACTCAGCGACGAGTATGACCTGCGCACCATTGCGGCAGCGGCATTGCAGATGGCCTACGATCAGACCGTACCGGCCTGGCAGCGGGAACATCACAGCAGCGAACCGGACGGAACCGAGCGCAACACGCCGATGCCCAAAAAGCGCAAAAACAATGCCCCTAACCCTGAGTCTCGCGAAGTCAGCAAAGCTAAGGAGTAGGCGCGATCGCCCTCAAGCTGCGTTTTACCTGTCCCGATTGCGTTTGATTGCGTATGCCAGCACACAGCATGCTCTGTAGGGCATCCTAAGATTAGGAAAAGCTTAGGTTAACCTTGGCTCTTGGGAGGTCGTCGTAATGTTGGTGATAGTGACCGATAATCAGCTCATCTCGCCTCAAGCAGTGTGCTGTACCTGTTTGATGGCCGACCGCCATGGCCAACCCCGCTGGCATCACGGGGTGTTGAGCTGTGGCCGTCAGGTGTCTAGCCTAGACCAAGCTCAGCCAGCCCAATTTGAATGTCAGATGGGGTTTAGGGTTGCAGATATCGGCTAGATAGTACCAACTGGCCCCACACGGTAATGGGTGTTTGCTGGGGCTGAAACCTTAGTCGGCAGCAGAATGGCCTCTCTAGGTGGCCCATTTTCTCTTGGTACCGACAAACCGGAGATTTGCGATATGGTAAGGCTATTGATTGGTAGCGATTGGCCTTTGTCTGGAGATGACCCTATGACCTGGAGCAGTTCCCCTAACCCCACGATCCTGGATCGCATCTTGGCGGCTCTCCCTTACATTTTGCCGATTACTGCTGGTTTGCCCTACGGTTTTCAGCTTATTCGTCAATTTCCTGTATTTGGTTTTTTGCTGCTGCCTCTCTCACCGCTGATCAGCCTCTACGCCACCCTGGAAGGCGCCATTCCCTTCTTTGGCTTGATTGTGTTTTTTGCGCTGATTTTGCTAGTAGTTCGCAACGAAAATATTAGCCGGTTTATTCGCTTCAATACCATGCAGGCGATCTTGCTCAGTTTCATTTTGGCGGTCTGTGGGCTAATCCTGAGCTTGCTAGACCCCAGTTTGTTTGGCGCGCTGCTATCTAGCACCCTAGCAAATGTGCTGTTCTTGGGCATGCTGCTGTCGGTTGGCTATTCTCTGGTGCAAACCTTTCGGGGGCTATATGCCGAAATCCCAACCATCTCAGAAGCTGTACATATGCAGGTGCGCTAGGTGATTGGGTTAGTCTGACATCTCTGGGCGCAGGGCCACCTGGTTCTCGAGGACGCCAATTCCTTCGATTGCTACCTTGACTCGGTCACCCACCGTAAGGGGGCCAACCCCGGCAGGGGTGCCGGTCAAAATTACGTCGCCGGGCAGCAGCGTCATGATTTCGCTAATATAGGCGACTAAGTAGTTGGGGCCGTAGGTCATATCGTCTACCGATGCTAGCTGCATCGGTGTTTCATGGTCATTGAGAAAGGTTTGAATCTGGGCACCAGGGCTCAATTCGCGCACAATCCATGGCCCTAGGGGACAGAAGGTATCAAACCCCTTAGCCCGAGTCCATTGACCATCGCGCTTTTGCAGGTCGCGGGCGGTGACGTCGTTGGCAATGGTATAGCCCCAAATTTTAGCGTGGGCGGCTTCAATGGGCACATGGGCACAGCGATCGCCAATCACGATGGCCAACTCTCCTTCGTAATCGACCTGGGTTGCCTGGGGTGGGTAGTAGATCGGCGACCCAGCAGCGGTCACAGCGGTTGAGGGTTTGATAAAGATCAGGGGCTCAGGGGGGGTGCTCGTGCCCATCTCGGTCGCGTGGTCAGCGTAGTTTTTGCCGACGGCGATCACCTTAGAGGGAGCACAGGGGGCTAGCAAATCGTAGCTGCCGGATGGTAGCTCCGTTTCAATGGGTTGCCCTTGCAGCCAGGGGGGCGCATCGAGGACTTGTACGCTGCGATCAGGGCGCAGCAGCCCGTAGTGCAGCTGCCCGGTCTGAGATTGAACCCTAACGTAGCGTTGCGCCATAATTTTCTAACTCTTGGCCTGCTAATTCTTGGTATGATTGTAGATCCTTGTCTTTGCACCAAGATCTGAGATCTGGATGAGTTGATGGCTCTGCGGCCAGAAGTCAGTCCTCTAGACTCGTTTTTGGTGGTCAAAGGCCACTATGTCCACAAGGAGTTTTCATGAAAGCATACATGTACGAAACCATGTATATTTTGCGGCCCGATCTCAATGATGAGGCTATTGATGCCACTATCGGCAAATATCAGACCATGTTAAAAGAGCAGGGCGCTTCTATTTTAGAAACCCAGCATCGGGGCAAGCGGCGTCTGGCCTACGAAATTGACCGCAATCGCGAGGGTATCTACATCCAGATGAACTACACCAGCCCGGGAGCTGCGATCGCGCCTCTGGAGCGGTCTATGCGTCTTAGCGACGAGGTGATTCGTTTTCTGACCGTCAAGCAGGAGTCTGATGAGCCCCTGCCTGCCGAAGTCGAAGAGCCGGCTGAGGCTGAGGCCGTTGTTGCCGCTGCTGGCGAAGAAGAGTAACCGCCCCGAGCAAATCGTTTATCCACAAACTCTTGGCCATACCGCTGGTTGGTTTGCCTCTCAAGCAGACCGACCAGCGGTCTTTTTTGGGCGGCATTGTTCGGATGGCAGGCCAGGGTGAAATTGAGTGTGCCAAGTTTTCTGACAGGTGCTATAAATTAGCTGCATCTTATCTGCCCTAGTCAATCAGTGACCTAGACAGTTAACCTCGGTGAGGATCTCAGATCAGCATTGATCAGGGTAAAGCTATATTCATCGCTGAGGTGATGCAGGCTTTGGGGTATCGAGTAGCAGGTTAGTTGTTGGTGTGGGAGTAGGCTTCCGTGACGCAGTCTTCATTTGTAGACATGAACGAACAACAGGCCGAAATTGTCCGGCTTGAGTCTGAGTTGGCTATCCGAGACCAGCTGGTACAGCAGCTATCTCAGGAACTGTTTCGCCTGGTAAAAGGGAACACCGGTTTTGTACCTAGCCCAGAGGTGTCGGAGCAACACCAGGCCGAGATGACGGCTTTGCGCGACCAGCTCAGGGGAGTGGAAAAGCAGATCGACTTTTACCAGGGCCAGCTAGAAGAGCGCGATGGCGAAGTCATGCAGCTGCGTCAAACGGTGCAAGAACTCACCGACCGCACTCGCATGCTGGAGCAGGTGGTGCAAGAGCTGCCTACGGTCTACCGCCAAAAGTTTGCCGACCGCATGGCCGCTGTCAAACAACGGGTCGCCGAGATTCAGCGCGAAAATCGCCAGCTTCAGGCTGAGCTTCAGAGCGTTAGCTATCGACTGGCTATGCGCACCCGTCGCAGCCATCGCCTAGAGCTACCTGCATTAGAGCAAGATGGCATCTCGCTACCCTCCTTCTAGTGGCGTAGGTGGTTGACGGCGTTAGTCAGCCCGATTGGGGGTGGGTGTTGGTTGACCTGCCACGTAAGGGAAGGGAATTTCCTCAAGCCTGCCGATGTATGTCAGGGTTCGATGCAGCATAGCGGCTACCTCGGCGCGGCTGGCCGGTTGATTTGGAGATAGCAGGGTGGGCATAGGATAGCTAACGACCAGTCCTGCCTCTGTGGCCGCTAAGAGCGACTGGGTAGCCCAAGGCGGCACCTCGTCGTCGTCATCGTAGAAAGCTAACACCGTGCTAGGGCTGCTGCTGGACTTGAGCCCTAGGCCATTGGCTAGTGCGGTGATGACTTGAATGCGGCTAATCGCCTGATCGGGTAAAAACTTGCCCTCTGGGGAGCCGCTCAGAAATTTCATCTGTACCGCCTTTTGTACACTCACGTGGGCCCAATGGGTCGAATCCACGTCTGGGTAGTGAGCTTCTGGCGCAGGCTGGCTCAGATCCGGAGGCAAGCTAAAGAGTTGGACTACTTGGGTGGCGAATTCGGCTCGGGTCATGGGTTCGGCAGGTCGAAAGCTACCATCGGGAAAACCTGCTAAAAGGTTGCGTTGGGCTAGGTCGATGAGCAAAGGCCAGGCCCAATGATCGGCACTCAGGTCGGTAAACCTGGGCTGAGCCTTGATCACTGGCAGCTCAGGCCAGGCCTGATGGGGTGGCAGCGGCTGGGGCAAAACCTGGGGCGGTACCGTCAGGGGTTGACGGCTAGCCTGGTGGTGAAATAAGGCTGCGGGGGTGAGCGGCGGTTCCCTGTTGAGGGGGCGTTTACTCGTCCAGGCGACCAGGGCCGTGCCTGCTGCGATCGCACCCAGGAGGGCCAGCAATCGTCGCCGCCATGGCTGGGGCAAAGCCCCTTGGGCTTGACCTTTAGACGTGACCAAAGCATGGAACAACGGAAGCATGTAGGGGCTGTAGGACGGCGGCTGCTACACTAGGGCAGGTCATCAACTGTAATATTGACTGAACTTGTTCACTATGATAATTGTTGCGTAGGTTTTGAGCTGTGGTCAATTCTGTATTCAAGCCGCTCATCTAGATCAGACATGATCGTGCATCAGTCCGTCACACACTGGTTATAGACGCAATGGTGAAGGGGAGACAACAACGTCGAGGAGCAATGGCCGCGATCGCGGTGGCTACTTCGTTGATCGGGCTAGTTGCCGCAGGTTACAGCCAGCAGTCGGGCGATATAGCCCAGGCTACGCACGATCAGCCCCTCACAGTGACGGCATCTCAGGGGTCTGCCTACTACAAGGCTAAAGCCGACACGTTGCTCGCGGGGGTGCTGGTACCGCTCAGGTCATTGCCAGTGATGCAGCGGGCTATTATCTTGACTGCTGGGGTAGATATTGATGCTGTGCCCACACTGGCGTTGTTGGCGGCCCCTCTGAAGACTACCGGGCTAGGCCCAATTCGGATTGGTATGGATCTAGACGATCTCCGAGCGGCAGGGCTAGCTCCAGTCGTCATTGACGAGGCCAGCCAGGGCGAATGTCAGTATTACCGCATCCAAGACCAGAGTGAGCCCATTGGCATCCTGGTCATCAATGACCAGGTCCTCAGAGTCGATGTATGGCCGGGTAGCCTGACGATGACCCAGAGCGGTATTAAAATTGGCTCGACCGAGCGAGACTTAGTACAGGCCTATGGTGAGCAGTTAGAGGCCACAGCCAACCCAATCACCCTCGGCAAGACAGTAGTGTTCACACCCCAGGACCCGGGCGAAGACGTTTTTCGTCTCGTGTTTGAAACCGACGATCAGGGGCAAGTTACTCAGTTTCGTGGCGGTCAATTTCCTGCGGTAACCTGGTCTGAAGGCTGCCTCTAGGTAAGGCTGCCTCTAGGTAAGGCTGCCTTTAGGTAGAGATAGACCAGGTGAATTTCTCACCATACATTTCACCACAGCTGTAGGATGCTATCCCAGGCATCGGATGGCTTCGAGCATTCCTTTAGCCTTATTGAGGGTCTCCTGATATTCCAGCTCAGGAACTGAGTCGGCTACCAGCCCTGCGCCAGCCTGTACGCTAACGCTGTGGCCCCCCTCAGGTCTGGCCCTGACTACCATGGTGCGAATGGTAATCGCCGTGTTGAGCTGACCTTCAAAATCGTAGTAGCCGTAGACCCCAGAGTAGGGGCCACGGCGGCAGGGCTCCAGGTCGTGGATGATCTGCATGGCGCGGATCTTAGGCGCGCCGCTGACGGTGCCGGCGGGGAAACAAGCCTTCAGCAGATCCCAGGCAGTTTTGCTGGGGCTCAGGCGACCCACCACGTTACTCACAATATGCATGACGTGGGAGTAGCGCTCAATCACCATCAGCTCGTCGACCTGTACGGTGCCGCTCAGACACACCCGGCCCAGATCGTTGCGCCCTAGGTCAACCAGCATGACGTGCTCGGCCCGTTCCTTGGGGTCTTGCAGCAGATCGCGCTCAAATGCAGTGTCTTCCGGGGCCGTTTTACCCCGAGGACGGGTGCCTGCAATAGGGCGCACCGTTGCGACCTGGGGCTGACTGGGGTCATCGGCTAATGTCGCTTTGACCATTACCTCTGGGCTAGAGCCAATCAGCTGCCAATCGTAGAAATTGAAGTAGGCCATGTAAGGCGAGGGGTTGATCTGCCGCAGCGAGCGATATAGATCAAACGGTTCCCCGTCATAGGAGGTGTTGAGCCGTTGAGAGATCACCACCTGGAAAATATCTCCGGCCTGGATGTGGCCCTTGGCCCGCTCTACGCTGGCGCAAAACTCAGCCGGGGTGCGGTTGCTGGTGTAGGTGACAGCTGGCGTGTCGCGGGTGGGAGGGTGCCAGGGCAAAGCCGACTGGTCGGGGGGCAAGGGCAGGGTCAGTTTGTGCAGTAGCTGTTGTACGCGATCGCACGCTGCTCGATAGGCCGTTTGCAGATCCAGCCCTGGCTCACGCAGATCAGCGTAGGCCACGGCCCAGATCTTACGCTGCACCTGATCAAAAATCAGCAGGCTATCCACCTGCATCCATAATCCGTCGGGCAGATCGTCGTCGCCTAGGGGATAGATTGGTACCGTAGGCTCAATCCAGCGGATGAGCTCGTAGCCCCAGAAACCAAACAGCCCGCCAATACCCGAGGGCAGGGCCGGGAGTTTAACCGGGTGATAGGAGGCTAGGCAGTCAGCCAGGGTGGCAAAGGGGTTGCCGCTGTGCTCAACTACGGTGCCATCGCGGTGGGTCTGGGTGGCGCGATCGCCCCGACTTGCCAATACCCACAGGGGGTCGCAGCCTAAAAAGCTGTAGCGACCGAGGGTTTCACCCCCTTCTACCGACTCCAGTAAAAAGCTATAGGGCTGCCCAGCACATACCTTATACCAGGCCGATACTGGGGTGTCTAAATCAGCCAGCACCTCCTGATAGACCGGCACGAAGTTACCTTGAGTGGCACAGACCTCAAATTGTTCAAAGGCTGGAAAAATCATGGCATTTATTCTATAGCGTGGGCATGAGCACTACGGCGGTTACTGGCACAACCTCTCCCCAGGCATGAGCCCAACTTGTAGCCACAGCCATGCAGACCGACCAGATAATAAAAGGGGCATAGCCTAAGCTACGCCCCTTACAACACAACAGTCACAGTACAACAGTAGGCAGTCAACCTGCGAACCAATCGCCCATATCACGTTCAGTGAGCTTAGACCTCGTAGGTCTCCTTGCCGCTGAACTTGATGGTTGCGGGGTCGGGGTTGGCACCAATATTGCGAGGTACGCTATTTACAATGCCACGACCTTCGTTCACCTTCTCAGGGAAGACGCCGTCGGCGGGGTGGAGGTACTGCATTTCACCACTGGGGAAAATGCGGTAGATCTTGTAGTCGTCGATTCGAGGCTTAAACTTGGTGCGCAGCTGGGCACCAAGGGCCAGGCACTGTTCTTTGCGCGCCAGGTAGAGAAGATTTTCTCCTTCGTTCATGAAGGCGGCACCGCCCGTGGGCATCTCAAAAGCCTGTTTCTTAGAGCTAGTCCAGGTGATGGCGTACTTCTCTTCTACCTGGGCCTTGGTGAGGAGACCGCCGGTGCTGCCTCCAAAAATAGGTGTTTGACCTGTCAGCGTTTCAGTCATGAAGTCCTATCTCTCAACCGTTTGATGGGCATCGTATCATCGCGACCCTGGGGGGTAATACCGATTGTTGAGGAAGTGTAACAGTTCTTCAGGTAAGGGTTGAAAGACTTGATAAAAGCTCGGATCCTTAATCCGATCTTTTGGGGCGGGTTTAAGGAGCCCAAAGGCCTGATAGAGCTAGGTTTGAGCCCTGAAAATGCGCCCCAACAATGTCGAGCGGTTCCAGAGTTGTCTCTTCAGCTCTCAGCGCCTGGACAGCGTTGTACCTCCCTCCGCAGGGCAATCGCCTAGGCCGACCAGGCCTCGCGAAAGTCGGCATAAAGGGTCAGGCCACCGTCGATATAGAGCGTTTGGCCAGTGATATAGGCGGCTTCGTCAGAGGCTAAAAACGCCACAGCAGCGGCCATCTCCTCGCTGGTGCCGGCACGACCCATGGGAATATGGCGCTCGACCTCGGCTTTTTTGTCGAGATTGTCTGTCCAATCGTCGTTGATGGGGGTAATGGTGGCACCGGGGCCAATGCCGTTGACCCGAATGCCCTTGGCGGCATACTCCAGGGCTAGGGTGCGGGTCATGTTGCCCATGCCGCCTTTGCTGATGGCATAGCTCAGGTACTGGGGCCGCGGAATAATTTCATGGACGCTGGAGATATTGATAATGCTGCCAGGGCGGCTGTGGGCCAGCAGGTGTTGAATAGCTTCGCGAGCGCAGAGGTAGGAGCCTCGCAGGTTAACCCCTAGCACCCAGTCAAAGCTGTCGGCCTCAATGGCTTCAGAGGGGCTTTCGGTCTGTACGCCCGCATTGTTAACGAGAATATCGAGCTGACCAAAATAGTCAACGGTCTGCTGCACCAAGGCGATGGCGTCGGCTTCTTTAGATACATCTCCCTGCACCAGCAGGGCTTTAACCCCGCAGGCTTCCACGTCTTTACAGGCCTTTTCCATGGCCTGGCGGCGAGTATCTTCGGCCCCATCACTGTCGCTACGGTAGTTGATGGCTACGTTGCAGCCCTCCTCAGCTAGGCGGACGGCAATGGCTTGACCAATGCCAGAGGAAGAGCCGGTAACCAGGGCAGTCTTGCCGGTGAGTCCTTTCATAGGGCGGTGAAGATGGGGGGATGGGGAAGGTGAGGCGGTGCGAGTCGGGCGGTGCCCTGAGTGAGAGGTAGAGAAGTTGGTATCCGGGGTTTTCTAGGGGTTTTCTAAGACTCCCTACAATGGATGAGCATACTCAAGGGGCCAGCGTTGGTCTATCCCCCTGGGGATTTATTTCTGTGCACAGCATAAACCTTCGATGGTTAAGGAGTGATTAACGATGTACGTCCTCATGGGTGGTGCTGGCATGCTGGGGCTCGATCTGGCAAAAACGCTGCTCAAGATCAGGACATACCGTAGCCATGGTCGATCAAGACTCAAGCTTGTCGGCGGGAACTTTGATCATTGGCTATCAAGCCCATCCCCACGAAGATTTAATTATCCCCAACGGCAGCACGGTGCTGGAAAGTGGCTCCACCATTCTGGCGATGACGCAGATCCGGCCGATTTGGTAAGCCTCAATGGCCAGTAAGGCAGCGGGAATAGTCTGTAGGAGCAGGCGGGGCTCAACCTCAATGCCCACTAGCAAAAAGATAACGGTATTGACCCCAAAGCCCGCGTATTCCCAAAAGTTGGGCAGGGTGACTTTGGTGGAAGCTGTCGTGTAACGAAAGCCCAGGTCGCCGATGACCAGACCGGCGATGACCACGGCGATCGCACTCGAGACTCCTAGCGCCTGGCCAATTTGAAAGGTGCCCAGTTGCCTGCTACCGTCAGCAAAATATTGCTCAGGGCATCGTCGAGCTGCTGAAAGCGGTAATGGCCGCCGCCAAGACGACCCCTGGCCCGGCTAACAGGGCAATGGGCTTGATGGTGCTGCGCAACCGCCGAATCCGTCGGCGGGGCTGATATCAGTAGGGGTGCCGACGCCAGCAGGCAACTGGGCCAGCCCCCATAATTGCATTGGATATATACCCATGGGGGCAGACCCGCGCTAAACCTATTCCCCATCCTAGGGCTGAACCCGGCCCCTGCATGACGCAAACAAAAATTGCGCGGGGTTACGGCTAGCTTGAGGCAGGCCGTAAGATAGGCCTTGAGGATACCTGTTATAACGGGTGTTCCCTATTTGCGGGGTGGCTGGTTACACTGAGGCTAGACAATCGTCATCTGGCTTGGGGCGATCGGTTAGATTTGGCTAGTCACGATGGCTGGCTGTTGTTGTCAAGTCGTCTGGAGGCTGTGGAGTTTTGCAGATGAGCGACCCAAATTCCTATGAACTGCTGGGGCTGACCGAAGCCTCCACCTTCGAAGAGATTCAGGCGGCTCGCGATCGCATGGTCGATCAGTATGCCGAGGAGCCTCAGCAGCAAGCCGCCGTTGAAGCCGCCTACGATGCCATCTTGATGGAGCGCCTACGGCTCCGCCAAGAGGGCAAAATTAAGGTGCCCGACCGCATTCGCTTTGCTGAAAACGTGCCTGAAACGCCCCCTGCGGTCAAAGCTGTGCCCACGTTGCCTCGGCCTGACTGGCTCAACAACCTGGTCGATACCCCAAGCCGCGACGATATTCTCTGGCCCGCTGTTATCTATGCGGGGCTGGCGCTGCTGGGTTTTGCCGCGCCATCTTTGGCTCTAGCCGTGGCGATCGCCACGGCAATTTACTTTCTCAACCGCAAAGAAAACAAGTTCTGGCGATCGATACTGCTCACCATTGGCGGTTTGGCGGCGGGCCTCGCGCTGGGCCTCACCATAGGGCAACTGCTCATTCCCCAGGGGGCACAGTTTGCCTGGGCTAGCCCCGATGCCGTGGCAGCAGCAGTGACCTGCCTGTCTCTATGGACGGTGAGCAGCTTTTTGCGCTAGCCCCCTCTCCTGGGCACGACCCGGCTTTCCCCGCGTTGGACACACCCGCCGACACCGTCAGCTCCCTAGCTCCCCAAGCCACGCTCAAGAGTCATCAAACTGATGCCACATTCTCCTAGGCCAAACTGCCCCGCTTGATCTGCTCCCGCTCGATCGCCTCAAACAGCGCCTGAAAATTGCGCTCGCCAAACCCCTGCGCTTTGGAAAGGCGACCATTAGCCCAAACCGACTGGCGCTGAATCAGCTCAAAAAACACCGTGGGCACGGTCAAAAATGGCTGGGTAAAGGTTTGCAGCAGACGCGCCTGGGGCATATGGGGCTCCCAATCCACTAAAATCTGTAGCCGGGCGATGGTTGCGGCCTGGTGGTGCCACCCTGCTGTCGTCAGATCGCCCTCGGTGGAGTAGCCAGGGCGTTGCTCCAGTGCCTCGTAATAGCTCTGGGGCACCGCCAGAAATTTCACGCCCCTGGTTCGGAGCTGCTCTACGGTGTGCACAATATCACAGGTATGCAGCGCCACGTGCTGAATACCGCTGCCTCGGTTGTAATCGAGGAATTCCTGCACCTGAGAGTTGGCGGTAGCGGGCTCGTTAATCGGCAGCTGAGCGCTGCCCTGGGGGTGGGCCAGCACCTGACTCCGCAGCCCAGAGCGCGATGTATCAATGGTGAACTGCTGCTGGGGGCAAAACCCGAGCTGGCTCGTATACCAGGCGATCGCCTGGGTTAACTCCCCGGCCGGGACATTGATGACCGCGTGGTCAATAGCGCTAATGGCGCTAGATGGCTGTGCATCAGGGCCAGGGTGACTGGGTGCGATCGCCGGTACCCAGCTTTTCTGCTGGCGTGACTCAACCAGGGTATGGCGC
>NZ_JADEWX010000305.1 GCF_015207395.1 Nodosilinea sp. LEGE 07088 | reverse complement strand
GTCGGGGTGCTCTAGCCAATGCTTCAGTTGGAGCGCTATGCTCATGATCAATATTTGTGTTGGGTGCAAAGACTATTTTCCCTGCACCCTCTTTTTTGGCCTACTCCCCCAACCTCTGGATGCGCCCGTTTCCAACCTCGCGGCGGGCCGTGAGCCCTCAACTGGCTGCGGCCATTGACCACGAGATCAAAGCCCTGATGGAGCAAGCCCATCAGATGGCGTTAGAGATCTTGATGCGAAACCGAGATGTTTTAGAGCGCATTGCCCAAACGCTTCTAGACGCCGAAAGTCTGGAGGGCGAAACGCTGAAAGCATTTTTGACCCAGATTAAACGGCCCACCGATCTGCAAACCTGGCTCGACAAAGGAGCGCTCAATTCTGCTCTGCTTTGGGGCTATCAGGACGGGAAGGAACAGCCTGAAACTGCTGAGTCACCATCAGCACAGTATCCTCATCACTCAGATTTACCCTCAATCTAGTGAAACAAGTACACTCTGTTCCCTGTCACCTACTCCCTGTTCCCTTTGGACTGTACTTAAGCAACATGAATAAGGCTGTAGTTGAGTGGTTCGATACTCGGTTGTGGCGCGAACCAGCGCTAAATCTCCAAACCCAAGAAGATGAATTAGAGCGGGAACCATCTCAGGAGGTGAATGCTACATCACCAACACCGCAGCGCCATTGAACCTACCCTGCCGCAGCGCCATTAGGGCCTCGTTTGCCTGCTCTAGCGCAAATGGAGTCACCTCCGTTTGAATCAGTACCTGGGGAGCTAGGCTCAAAAAAGTGTCTCCATCCTGGCGGGTCAGGTTGGCAACTGAGCAAACGCTTCGCTCCTGCCACAAAATATCGTAGGGAAAGGCAGGAATCTCGCTCATGTGGATGCCCGCACACACGACTCTGCCTCCCTTATCCACCGCCTTGAGAGCCGCTGGCACTAGAGCACCCACCGGGGCAAAGATAATGGCGGCATCGAGGGGCTCGGGGGGAAGTTCGTCTGAGCCACCCGTCCACACTGCTCCGAGATGGCGAGCAAATGACTGGCCCAATTGATCTCCGGGCCGGGTAAAGGCGTAAATCTGGCGTCCCTGGTGCCGGGCTACTTGAATCAAAATATGGGCCGCTGCGCCAAATCCATAGAATCCAATCTTTTCAGCCTCTCCAGTCATGCGGTAGGCGCGATAGCCAATTAGCCCAGCGCAGAGCAGGGGGGCGACCTGCAAATCTGGATACCCATCCGGGAGTGGAAAGCAAAATTGAGCATTGGCTACCGCGTAGTCAGCATAGCCGCCATCGAGGCTGTAGCCGGTAAATTCTGCGCGATCGCACAAATTTTCCTGACCCGATAGGCAATAGCGGCAGTGCTGGCATGTTTGCCCCAGCCAGGGTACGCCCACCCGTTGCCCCAGGGAAAACCCCGCCACTTGGTCACCTATTTCTACCACGGTGCCGACAATCTGATGCCCCATCACTAGAGGGAGTTTGGGATGGGCAAGCTCCCCATCGAGGATGTGCAGGTCAGTCCGACAGATACCGCAGGCATGGACCCGTAGCTTCAATTGAAGGGCAGTGGGACTGGGAATGGGTAACTCTGCAGGATGCAGCGGTTGCCGTGGATTCTCCAAGATCATGGCACGCATAAGCAATCCGTAGCTGATTCAGGCCGCTTAGAATTCATCGCTATCTGGGTTAGGAGCCGCATACCGATAAACGAGTGAGACCAGCTTTTGCTCTAGCACCTGATGGATGCGGTCTTCTAAATGATCTTCCCTTGAGACGGCGCGATCGCTGTCATTGGGGGCCAAAGGGGGTTCACTGGCCAGATTGGCACTGCTGTCAGTTTGTCCTATGCCAACAGATTGATTGAGGTGGTTATCCATATCCTTAACCTCCTTTCGCGTAGATACAGGGTTTTTGAAGCTGGTGAGGTACGCCCTGTTTAAGTTCTAGATCCCCCCAGTGCTGGGCTGTATAAGGTTCCCTCTGCAAAGGAGGCAGGGGGGAACCTCGCGATGTACTACAGCCGAGTGAAATCCGCTATGGCAGGCTAGTACTCGAAGGCTGAAATATGTCCACCGTTCTGGATCGCTTGGCTCCCTAGCTCCCCTGCTCCCTAGCCCTAAGGAATAGTATCTAAACTTGCGCCGTGGAGTACTAGACACTGCTGGGTTTCGGTTCATCGGCTGGGCTGGACTCAGCGCCGTTATCCGATAGATCAGCAGCCTCTTCCGAGGATTTGGCCTGAACAAATTTATCTTTAAGCTGCTCAGTGACCACCTGGGTCTTTTCTTGAACCTGCTCAGCGATCGCCCGTCCTTTTTGTTGGGCAACTTCCCACTCTTCCTTTGTCTTTTCGACATCGCGTTTCAGGAAGTCTTGGGCGGCGTGCAGTTTTTCTTCAAGCCCTTCGGCATATTTCTCGCTCTGGCGAACGGCCTCGTCCTCTGCAATTAAGCGTTTGTTCCCAATGCTAGAAATGGCCGATGGTTGCAGGGCATAAATGCCTTCCATCAAACCGCTCCAGCCGTCGGAACGGAACAGATAATAAACGACTTTGCCTGTCTCTGAATCGATCAGACAGTCAACGATGTGTCCTGCCCTGCTACCGGAACCTGTCCACAGTTCATGCCCAATGACAGACTTCACCGTCTCCGGTTTTTTGGGCGCAGGATCTGCACCCTCGCTGATTACCATGATGCTGTCTTCGCCAATCGCTTTAATCGAGTCCCAGGTAAAGGCACGGGCTTTTGCCTTCCAGAATCCTGACTGGCTGGTCAGCCCTCTGACGGTGTGCAAGTGGGGATCAAGCCATACTTCGCCCACTTTGCCCAAATCACCGGCTGTTTTATAGTCAAGCACTAGCCGATTGAGTAATTCGCTTTGTCTAACCAAGGAATATGATTCTTTCATCTGATTGTCTCCGGCTCAACGTGTAGGGTTATGCTTTTGTCGAGGTGAACTCACCTGAATTTGTAGGGATTTGAAGCGATCAATTAATTTGAAAAATGCGCTGTATCTCGACGTTAAAAAGGCTACTTAATACCTCAACCCATCTGCCTCTGTTGACACAGCGGACGTCCTCGCCAGATCGGTATGGAGTCTAATCAAGCGATAGTTTATCGCTTACTTCGATCTTATTAAATTAGACTCCATTCTTCAGGGCTTGTTACGTAGCGCAACACAAAAGAAAGTCCACTGACCCACACCACCTCTTTAAGGCTACGTCAACATTTTGAGGACTTTATGAGGGTACTAGTACCGAAAGGCAGAAGTAAGAAGGCAGAGGCAGAACGGGAATTCCAGGTCTCATAAGGGTTGATGCCGCCGCGGCCCGGGTCACGGCCCGGGTTCCCTATCTTTGCTATGCCCGAAAAGATCGCAAAACCAAAGCTCGCGCCCCCGTAACGACCCGCTACGTGGCCTGTTTGTTTGAAGCGTGGGGTGCGATCGCGACCTCAATGCCACCTCTAGCACCCTGCAAACCCTCTCCCAAACCCTGATTACCCAGCGCCAGCAGTACCGTGAGCTGCAGCTAGCGGGCGAACAGCAGCAGAGCCAGCAGCACCAGCAGGCCCAGCAGCGGGCCACCCTTGAAGCCCAGCTCAGCCAATTTCAGCAGGAGCTGACCAGCACCCAGACTCGCCTCCAGGAGTTGGCCAACG
>NZ_JADEWX010000049.1 GCF_015207395.1 Nodosilinea sp. LEGE 07088 | reverse complement strand
CTTAAACACGGGCAACGCTGCGTTTAGCAGCCGTTGTTGTGTTTTCAGATCACTTGTGCCAGCCTGTCCCAAGAGCTCCCAATAGACCGGTAAGGCGTGAGTCCCCCACACCACACTGACCATGAAGATATTCCGTCCTTTCCATTCCGTGCGGTCGATAGCCAGAATCCAATAGCCGTGTTTATGATGTTTGAGCGCTCTCAGACGGCGGCGTTGGTCACGGTTCATCCCCCGTCCCGTTTCCACTTGCCGGACCCAATATTTGAGCAGCGGAAACCACAGCACTTTGAGGGTCAATTTTGGCAAGGTTAGAAATCGCTGTAAGTTGCGTTTTCGACTTTGATACTGAATCGGCTGAGGAAAGACGCTGGCCAGTACCGAGAGCTTGACCTGCTGGTGGGCCTGTAGCAATAACAACAACAGCTGTAAGGTCAAGTATTGGGTTTCACTGAGGTGGGTGCGAAGAGTGGTTTGGTAGGATGCAGGAAACATATTGGTTTAGGGGAGCTGCACTGAGGCTCCCTATTTTTTGTCCCCTTTATTGTCTCAAAGCCCTGTACCGCATGACGTTGAGTACCCTTGTCACCCGTTAAGCCCGCAACATAGGGCTAGACCACATGGTCGAGTTGCACAGTCGTGCTACACAGTCGCCCAGGGTTGCCCGTAACGTAGTAAAACGAGTAGAGGCCGCTACGCCATAGCGCTTTAAACGTCCTGCCCCAAGCCATCATGCCCTTCTCTGCCCCACTGGATGGATCTCTTCGACCATAGCCGTCAGGCACAACTGGCCAAAGACGCGCCCCTGGCAGCGCGCATGCGCCCTCGCAGCCTCGATGAGTTCATTGGGCAAGATGCGGTGGTGGGGCCGGGTCGCCTGCTGCGTCGAGCAATTCAGGCCGACCAGCTGTCGTCGCTGATTTTTTTTGGCCCCCCGGGCACCGGCAAAACCACCCTGGCCCAGATTATCGCCAACACCACCAGTGCCCACTTCATTGCCCTCAACGCCGTGCTGGCCGGGGTCAAAGATATTCGCGAGGCGATCGCCGCCGCCCAGGACCTGCGCGGCCAGTACGGTCGGCGCACCATTCTCTTTATCGACGAGGTGCACCGCTTCAACAAAGCCCAACAGGATGCGCTGCTACCCTGGGTGGAGAACGGTACCGTGATTTTGATTGGGGCCACCACTGAGAACCCCTACTTTGAGGTGAATAAGGCGCTGGTCAGCCGCTCGCGCCTGTTTCAGCTGAAGCCGCTGGAACCGCCCGATCTCTACCGGGTCGTTGCTCTGGCCCTGGAGGATGGAGAGCGAGGCTACGGCGATCGCGCTATTACCCTAGCGCCCGATGCCCTCGACCACCTGGTCAACGTGGCCAATGGCGACGCCCGCGCCCTGCTCAACGCGCTGGAGCTGGCGGTCGAAACCACGGATGTGGACAGTGACGGCCACCTCCACATCACCCTGGCGGTGGCTGAAGACTCGATTCAGCAGCGGGCGGTGCTCTACGACAAAGAGGGCGACGCTCACTTCGACACCATCAGCGCCTTTATCAAGAGCGTGCGCGGCTCTGACCCCGATGCCGCCCTCTACTGGCTGGCCCGCATGGTCTACGCGGGTGAAGACCCCCGCTTTATCTTTCGGCGACTGGTGATTTTGGCCAGCGAAGATATTGGTTTGGGCGACCCCCACGCCATCACCGTGGTGACCAGCTGCGCCGCTGCCTTCGATCGGGTGGGCTTGCCCGAAGGGCGTTATCCGCTGGCCCAGGCCACGCTATATCTGGCCACGGCTCCCAAATCAAACAGCACCATGGGCTTTTTTGATGCCCTGGCCGCCATCGAACGGGAGCGCGAGCGCGAAGTACCCAGCCCCCTGCGCGACGGCAACCGCGACCAAGCGGGCTTTGGCCACGGCCAGGGCTACCTGTATCCCCACGCCTACCGCGACCACTGGGTAGCCCAGCAGTATTTGCCCAGCGGCCTCCAGGGCCAGGTGTTTTACCAGCCCTCCGACCAGGGCTACGAGGCCACTATTCAGATTCAGGTGGCCCAGCAGCGCGAGGCCCAGCTGGCGGCCCTGGTCGATGGCGGCGGTGCCCTGCCCGAGGTGCTGACCTACAGCCCCAATGACCCGGCCCGCGATCGCTGGCTGCAGCGCACCCTGAGCAAAACCGGTGAACAGCTGGGCCACCTGCGCGATCGCCTGTTTGACCTGGCCCCGCCCCAGCGCCACCACCGCGTTCTCGATCTCAACGCCCGCACCGGGTTGCTCACCTGGGAAGCCCTACGTCGGGTACCCGAGGGCGGCGTCTATGCCCGCGTTCATAGCGCTCAAGACCATGCCGCCCTCGAAGAACAGGTGGCCCAACTGCCAGAGCTGGCTCGACCAGTGCTGGTGCACGCCGACTTTGAAGCGCTGGCCACCTACCTACCCGCCCATACCCCCGGCATTGGTTTTGAGCGCATCGTTGGTCGCAATGCCTTTGCCCAGGCCGCTAACCGCGATCGCTTCGTAGAGATTATCCAGCAGCTGCTGGCCCCCGACGGTGTGGTGCTGCTGGTCGAGACCATTCCCCGCTACAGTCAGCCCATTTCGGCCCTGCTCGACCCTGCTGACCTCAGCCAGGCTCTAGTCAAGCGCTGGCACCGGGCCGAAGCCGCGATCGCCAACTCCACCGCCGACGCCCGCTTCAACTGGCAGGCCCAAACCCTAAAGGATCTGTTTAAAGACGCCGGGTTTAGGGCTCAGCTCACCGACGACGCCCTTGACACCAGTGTCTACATCTCAGCGGCACTGGTGCAACGCTGGTTTGCCGTCGATGGCACACCCCCCAGCTATCGCGACCAGCTCGCCCACCAGCTCACCGAAGGCGATATTGCCGCCATTCACCAGTGTTGCCAGCGGCAGCTTCAGGGGCAGACGGTGTCATGGCGATCAACCGTGGTGTACCTCACGGCTAGGCGGCAATGCGATACACCACGGTTGCCCTTGTCTGTTGAGTGAAGATGGGGGGTGCCGCCGCTTCCCAGGCGTCAGACATGAGTGCCTACAACATCGCGATGCCCTCGCCATCATCGCTGCACGTCAGCGGCGGGTACATGGCCTTTGATTAGGTAGCCATCTACAATCGGCGTTTGGCAGGCGGTCTAAGTCACTGGCCTTTTGGGCAACACCGTGGCGCCAAGCTGAGGCTGTGGCTGGGGCTAAAACTGGCCTGGGGCAACGAATAGAAAGACTATGCCCTACAGGGTGGCTGGGAAAATCTCTGGAGAAAACATCTCGAACAATGCCCGACAGTAGGGTTCGCAATACTGCATGTTATCTGATCCGACACAGCGGTTTATTTCCTGGTGCAAAAGGCTAGCCATCAGCCGTACCAATTCCCAATCTACTCGCAGAGTTGGATACAGCATTACGCACAGAGGAAAGAGCTCTTGGGCAATGGCTCCAATGTTATTTTCCAGCACACAGGTCCATAGATAAATCTGGAACATTTCCACATCTCGGACACTGGAGACGCGCACGGCTTCGCTGGTTAGTTGTCCAGTATAAGTGGCATAGTTGGGGTAAACCCTAGCAACCCTATCGACAATAGAGTGAGCAATTGTGGTAATGGCTGGTAGCGCCAGACGCAGGGTTTTTAACCGAGGATGGTCATAGTCATAATTAGCCGCTGCCTCATAGGCCCGGTGCAGCGGCATGTATAGCTGATCGTCTACGACTTTGAAGAAGTCTTGTAGAGCACGCTGCTCTGATTCGGGTGCTCTCTGCGTCAGCATTTGACCACAGTAGTGAAACTGCATGCTAACAAACCCAATCACCCTAGGATCAGTAGCGGTATGGGCTGCACGAATGGTTCCCAGCTTTTTAGATGCTTCCACCGAAAACCGCTGGGGAGTAATGTTGTTGGCGTAGGCATCTAAGGCCGCTTCGTAAACCTGGTGAACATCTTTAGAAATTGCCCACGGATCAATCAGGTCGCGCCTAATTTGATGCCGTCGTACCTCATGGGCTAAAAGGCTTTCGGTCTTGTGCCAGGCGCTAGCGCTTACAGACCGCATAGCATCAAGCAAGCTCTTAGAAACATCTGTCTTTGCTTTAGATTGCTCTAAGGACGTTAGCACCTGGTCTTGGTAGCGCAAGTCATCGACGTACTTCTTAGCCCAAACTTCTGACAGAGAGAACTCTTGACCGTCAGGCTCAGCCTCTGTCAATAAACGCATGTATGACTGATATTTTTCTGGCAGCATAGAAACGAACCTGCCTTTCTTTTTAAAGCAGCAATTTATGAACACCGACAGTAGGCAAATATAGCTGGATTCATAACTAAAAAATTAGCTAAAGTTCAGCAAGACAGACATCCTACGGACTCTTAACGCTTATTTTTCAAGTATGAGAAACGCTATAGCGGTTCCTGAGCGGATGAAGTATTGTAGGAGCCTTGCTAGATAAGCGTTACAGGCATCTGTGCGTACCTCACGCCAGCGAGAACCGCTATATGTTGACTTTTTATTATCAGATGATGTTAAGCCTTATTAAGGTTGGAAGTCAACTGTCTGGTTTCTTCGCTTCAATCCAGCGATATTAGCTTTGCCCTGTGATGCTTAAACCGGTCCATAGAGTTATCACACGATCTGCTCTAACGCAGTAAGATCTAAGATTGATCCATCCTTATATCCCATACGCTCTGAGACCTATGGTCGGCTCTGCTCGCAAATACCACATCACTACCTTCGGCTGCCAGATGAACAAAGCCGACTCTGAGCGCATGGCTGGCATTCTCGACACCATGGGTCTGACCTATATTGACGACCCCTTCGCCGCCGATGTGGTGCTCTACAACACCTGCACCATTCGCGACAATGCCGAGCAAAAAGTCTACTCATACCTGGGTCGCCAGGCCAAGCGCAAGCACGAAAACCCTGAGCTAACCCTGATTGTGGCCGGGTGCGTCGCCCAGCAGGAGGGTGAAGCCTTACTGCGCCGGGTGCCCGAGCTGGACCTGGTGATGGGGCCACAGCACGCCAACCGCCTGCAAGACCTGCTAGAGCAGGTGCTCGACGGCAGCCAGGTCGTAGCCACCGAAGAGGTGGACATTATGGAAGACATCACCAAGCCCCGGCGGGAGAGCACCGTTTCTGCCTGGGTGAACGTGATCTACGGCTGCAACGAGCGCTGTACCTACTGCGTGGTGCCTGGGGTGCGCGGCGTCGAGCAATCCCGCACGCCAGAGGCCATTCGCGCCGAGATGGAGGACCTGGGCCGCCAGGGCTTTAAGGAAGTCACCCTGCTGGGCCAAAACATCGACGCCTATGGCCGCGACCTGCCCGGTTCCACCATCGCTGGCCGACACCAGCACACCTTGACCGATCTGCTCTATTTCGTTCACGATGTGCCCGGCATTGAGCGCATTCGCTTTGCCACCAGCCACCCCCGCTATTTTACCGAGCGGCTGGTGCGGGCCTGTGCCGAGCTGCCCAAGGTGTGTGAGCACTTCCATATTCCCTTTCAGTCGGGGGATAACGACGTGCTGAAGGCCATGGCGCGGGGCTACACCCACGAAAAGTATCGTCGCATTATTGATACCGTGCGTCGCTACATGCCCGATGCGGCCATCAGTGCCGATGCGATCGTGGGATTCCCCGGCGAAACCGAGGAACAGTTTCAGCGCACCATGGACCTGGTTAACGACATCGCCTTCGACCAGCTCAACACGGCGGCCTACTCCCCTCGCCCCGGCACCCCGGCGGCCCTGTGGGAAAATCAGCTGTCGGAGGAGGTCAAGCGCGATCGCCTGCAACGACTCAACCATCTGGTCAACACCAAAGCCGCCGAACGCTCCCAGCGCTACCAGGGCCGCATCGAAGAAGTGCTGGTGGAAGCGATCAACCCCAAAGACCCCACCCAGGTGATGGGCCGCACCCGCGGCAGCCGCCTCACCTTTTTCCCCGGCAATTTCGCGGCGCTAAAGGGTGAATTGGTGCAGGTGAAAATTACCGAAGTTCGCCCCTTTAGCCTCACCGGGGAACCGATTCAGGCTTTGGCTACAGTCAGCTAGCCAACCTACAGAAGCACCTGCTTAAGCTCAGTGCTTAAAAAAGTATCAAGCTGAAATCCTGACTGTAAAGAAGCCGTTATCTTTAGGAGAAAGCTCAGGGAAAATTTTTGCATGAGTGACGTTGGCTTTTGGAGACCGGTCTATCGGCTGTTCAAGCCTGATGAACCACTCATGAAAGAAGATCTACAAGACTTCTACGTGCGCCGAGACGATAGCCCGGTGGATAGTCTGGTAAACCTGCTGGCCATGGAAGAGGAGTCAGCCAAGTTTTTACTTGCAGGGCACCGAGGCGGCGGCAAAACCACCGAGCTGAGGCGGTTAGAGCAGGCCTGCATTGCTGACTACACCGTAGTCTGGGTGGATACGGATGCAGCTCTTGATAAATTCAACATTGGCTATGCCGAAGTTGTCGTCTTAATCGGCATGAGCATCGTGCAGCAACTGCGGGAAAGCGGCTGGAAGCTGCCCCGAAAACTAGAACAGGATCTATTGAGCAGTCTGGCGCGAGTCACCTATCAAGACAAAGTGACTGGGGGTAGGCAGCTAGAACTACCCAAGCTGTTTACCGAATTAGGAATGCTGTTGAGAGTGGGGTTTCAGAAAGAAACGACTCAAACGCGAGAGGTGCGCCCTGCCCTGAGTGAGATTCTTGATCGGGTGAATGCTATCATTGCCGCTGCAGAAAACGACCGGCCAAAGCTCTTGGTAATTGTAGATGGGCTAGACCGCAAGGATTTTGAGGTCGCTCTGGCAATGTTCTCCAGCTCGTTACTGACCGATTTGACCTGTCACATTGTCTACGCTATACCAATCTCACTGCGCTACTCGCCCGCCTTTCGGCAACCCATGGAGGGGTTTGGAAGGTGCCTCGATTTAGCCAACATTCCAGTTTTTAAGTGTGATGAGCAGACACGCCCCACGACAGAATCAGACCGGGTAGGGCGGCACATCTTGACTACGGTAATCGAAAAACGCCTGGAAAAGTTGGGTGATGCATACAATCATCTATTCACGCCAGATGCTCTAGACTTGCTGTGTGAAAAAAGCGGTGGGGTAATGCGCGATTAGTGCGGCTGGCCAAAACCGCTTGCGAAGTGGCCCTCCGAAAGCAGGCCAATCAAGTAGATCTGGCCACGGCCCAGGATGCCGTTCGGGAAGTGCGGAGAACCTATTCCATTGAGGACTACCACTTTCCAGAGCTAGCGGCAGTGCATAGTACCGGAGGCCTCACCAGCAAAACCTACGACTCGCCCCGAGAAGGCAAGATCGTCATCTGCGACAAGCTTTTGCACTACAAATTAGTATTGGGGTATGAAGACCCAAAAAAGGGGCGATGGTTCGACGTGAACCCGATCGTGATTGAAGATTTAGACCGTTGGCAAGCCACGCAGGATTGAGCCTATGGTGACCGTCGCTGAAACAAATCTACAGCCCCTTAGTGCCCCAGACCACGAGGAACTGAGCAAGCTGGTCAACGAAGTGGCGCTGAGCGAAACCAGCTTGACCCTATACGCCATTGCCCCCGAAAGCGCCCCCGACCATCCGGTGGTCGAAGCGCTTAGAGCTGAGTTAAGGGATGGCGAGGAGCCGCTACAGTTTCTCAACTTTTTCTACAGCGACAATTCACTATTTAACTTTTTAGCCGACTTGGATAATCAAGCTCCCCCAGCAATGGGGCGGCGGGTAGTGCTGGCATTTGGCTTAGAGCAGCTGCCCAAGCCACGACTCAAGCAAGAGCTAGAGCAGCTCAACCTAGCCCGCGAAAAAATCTTTGAGCAGGGGCTAGTGCTGGTCTTTTGGCTGAACCAGGAACGCTTTTTAGACGAGTTTCGTAACCGCGCCCCCGACTTTTGGGACTGGCGGGGCAGAGTAGCCCGATTTGAAACTCGCCACCCGCTGCTTTATCCCTATCTAGAATGGCTGATTGCCGACAACGCTTACCTCACCATGAGCGGAGTGATGCAGGTAAACCGCCAGGTGGATATTTTTCTTGATCAAATCTATGTGTCGCTACAGGCCGAGCGGCGACAGCAGGTGGCGGCAGTCTCTAAGCACCAGCGGGCCTCGGTGGGCAAAGTCGCTAGCCTGCGTCAGGCCAGCCCTAGTTCTCGCAGCAGTCAGGAGGAGGATCTAGAGCCTGATTTCGCCCCTGCACCCGAGTTAGAAATAGAGTCGTCGGTGTCAGAAGTTGAAACTAGCACGACAAAAACAGTGACTGAGACGGTCGACTTGGCCGACGTGGTGCGAGGTTCTTATAGCTGTAGCGTCATTTTAGGAGCACCAGGAGCGGGCAAAACCACCCTCCTCAAATACCTGGCCCTGCATTTTGCCAAGGCTCTGCGGGATAAACAGGACATCGTGCAGGGAGGAACTGAGCAAGAAAAGTTGGGCGAAACTCGATGGCCAATTTATTTCAAAATTGCAGACTATGCCGAGCGGCTAGAAACTCACCCAGAGCTGGGTTTATTGGACTACCTCCAGCAGTTTTATCGCAACTGGGAAGATTACTTTGACGGTGATGATGAGGCATCGGCCCTGTCTAGCAGGCTGCTAGAGCGCATGCAGGGGGGCAACTGTCTGATATTGCTCGATGGCCTAGATGAAGTTTTTGACCAGGAGAGTCGGCGGCAAATTGTAGGCCGCATTAACGATTTTGCCGAGCAGTTTGGCCACAACAAGCTAATTGTCACCAGCCGCATTGCCGGATACCAGGAGGTGAAACTGGCCAGCCGCTTCACCGAGTTCACCATTACCGACATGAATGACGTCCAGGTGAGCGACTTTTTGCATCGCTGGTGTCGGGCGGTAGAAAAAGCTCAAAAGCCAGATGCTACTGCGGAGCAGCAGGAGCGGGCGGGAGACCGGCAGGCTGAGCAGATTTTAAGCGATATTCAACGCAGCGAGGGGGTAAAGCGGCTAACAACCAATCCACTGCTATTAACGATTTTGGCGCTGATTCATCGCAATGGGGAGCAGCTACCGGCGCGGCGGGTGAAGCTGTACGAACTGGCGGTGCAAACCCTGACGGCAGACTGGCAGCTCAGCAAAAAGCTACCTAACATGCAGAAAGTGCTGTTGCCTGAGGGGGAAGTGGTGGAATTGCTGGCCCCCCTGGCCTACTGGATGCATGAAGAAAAACCCTCGGGTCAGGTAACCCACGCTGAGTTGAACGAGCAACTAGCGCCTAGGCTCGCAGCCCTGCGGGGTGAAGCCTCAGACTCGCCAGAAATTCTCGGCGCGGTTGAAGAGTTTTTACGCCGCGTGCGAGAAACCACCGGGCTATTTGTGGAGCGGGCACCCGATGTCTATGGGTTTATGCACCTCACCTTTGAAGAATACTTTGCGGCCCGCGACATCGCCGATCGCGATCGCGAAGAGATGCTGGAGACGATTCAACAGCACTGGCGCGAACCACGCTGGGTAGAGCCAATTTTGCTAGCGCTGGGGTACTACGGCAATCATAGCCCCAGCCAACTCAATCGACTGTTTGAAAAATTGTTTGAAGGTTTAGTTGTCTACCAGCCTGTACCGGGCCAAGACGACATTAAGCTGCTGGGGGGAGACTCCCCTGATGCCCAAATTCAATGGTTCAAGGCAGATAACCCTAGTCAAAAAGAGGCGATTTCTCTTAAGGAACTGCTGTTTGCAGGCCAGGTCATTGCCGAGGTAGCCGAAGTCAACGCCAACCCCCGCAAGAAGCTGATCTACCAGTTAATTTGCACAGGGCTAGCTCTGGCAATTGACGCGGATGATGCCGAGAAAGCTATCGTTAAACAAATTTTGCAGCTACTGCGGCAAATTGAGCAGTTCCATCAGCGGGGAGAAGTGGTTGAAGCCCTGCGACAGTTTAGCCAAAACGCCACTCTGTCGAGGGAAATGCGGCTTAAAGCTCAGGTGGCAACGTTCTATGTAGTCTGTGGCGAGGCTGGTCCTAACCTGGCAGATTGCGTTTCTGAACTGGTTGAAGGTATGGAGCCAGATTTGTTTTGTGCCTTGCGAGATTTAGTCAATGACTTGGGCGCAGAGATTAGCCCCAATTTAGAACTGCTCAGCGAACATCAGGAGTTGGTGAAAGGGCAACATTCGCTCGCCTTTATAACCGCCATGAGCTATGTGCGAGAAAAACACTATGACAAAGCCGTTGCCTTGTTTGAAGCTCTATCTGAAGCAAAATATTCTCTGTTGAGCCCGTATGCTGCCTGGTCATTAGCGACCTGCCATCAAGAGAAAGAAGATTATGAAAAAGCCAACGACTTTTACCAAACCTGTTTTGAGCAACTGGCTGATTTTATTGAACCCAATGCTTTTTTAGTCTACTGGAGAAATCGAGGAATTTGTCAGCGCCTGCATGAAAAATATGAGCAATCCCTAAACTGCTTTCAGCAAATGTTGACTATTGCCAGGGAAATTTTAAGGCCTCAGGAGGAGGCTTCAGCTCTTTATCACCTAGGCAAAACTTATCAAGATTGGGGCAAGTATGCTGAGGCGATCGCTCACTACGAGCAAAGCCAAGATCGCTATCAGCAGCTTGAGAAAGAGTCTGATGTGGCTAAGCAATGGTACTGGATGGCAGTTTGCTACCACGTATGGGGCCGGTATGAGCAAGCCTTGACCGCCGCACAACAAGAATTATCTTTTCGCCAAAAGCTCAACGAACCGTCCAGAATTGCTCTAGCCTACTACCTACTAGGCCACATCTATCAAGGCTGGGGCAAGTATGGCGAGGCGGTCGCCCACTACGAGCAAAGTTGCGATCGCTATCAGCAGCTTGAGAAAGAGTCTGATGTGGCCAACCAGTGGTACTGGATGGCAGTTTGCTACCGCAAGTGGGACCACTATAAGCAAGCGTTGGAGGCCGAAAAGCAGGACTTAGCGCTGCGCCAAAAGCTCGACGACCAACCCAATATTGCCCTTGCCTACTACCAGTTAGGCCGCATCTATCAAGGCTGGGGTAAGTATGGTGAGGCGATCGCTCATTACGAGCAAAGCCGCGATCGCTATCAGCAGCTTGAGAAAGACACTGATGTGGCCAACCAGTGGTACTGGATGGCAGTTTGCTACCGCGAGTGGGGTAAGTATAGGCAGGCTCTAGACGCTGAACAGCGAGCCTTAGCCCTACGTCAAAAGCTCGACGACCAACCTGGAATTGCCGATGCGTATTGGCAGCTAGGCCGCATCTATCAAGCCTGGGGTAAGTATGCTGAGGCGATCGCGCATTATGAACAAAGTCGAGACCTCTATAAGCAGCTCGAGAAAGACTCCAATGTGGCTGATCTATGGTATTGGAAAGCAATTTGCTACCGTGAGTGGGGCCGATATGAGCAGGCCCTAGAAGCTGAACAGCAAGATTTAGCCTTGCGGCAAAAGCTCGACGACCAACCTGGAATTGCCGATGCGTATTGGCAGCTAGGCCGCATCTATCAAGCCTGGGGTAAGTATGAAGAGGCGATCGCATATCACGAACAAAGCCGCGATCGCTATCAGCAGCTTGAGAAAGGCTCTGATGTGGCCAACCTGTTCTTCTGGATTGGAGATAGTTATAAAGATTGGGGCCAATATGAACAAGCCATTGAAAGTCATCGGCGCTGTTTAGAACTGAGACAACTCGAAGCAGAACCATCGAGACTAGCTTTGTCTCTTTACCAGTTAGGGCAAATCTATCAAGCCTGGGGTAAATATGATGAAGCGATTACCCACTATGAACAAAGTCGCGATCGCTACCAGAATTTGGGAAAACAGAAAGAAGTATCCTGCTGCTGGTACAACCTGGCAGGGTGTTATAGAGAATGGAGTCAGTATGAGCAGGCATTGCAATGCGAACGGCAAGACCTAGAACTCTGCCAAAAACTTGATCTTCAAGAAGACATTGCGCTCGCTTACCACCAGTTAGGCCGCATCTATCATGCCTGGGGTAAATATAAGGAGGCGATTGCTTACCATCAACAAAGCTTAGATCTTTATAGAAAACTTGATTTACAGCAAGCTGTAGCTAATCAGTTTTCTTGGATAGCCTCTTGCTATCGAGACCTAAAAGACTATCCCCAAGCTATCAAGCATTACCAAAGCAGCCTTGAAAAGCACCAGACCCTCGGATATACCGAAAGCGCGGTGTGGCGGTTACAGCAACTAGCCAATACTCAGCGCCTCCAGGTCAAAGATAGCCCTCGCGAAGTCGCTATTTTGCTGCTTCAATCAGCGGAGAGCAACCTCCAGCAGGCGATCGACCTCGGCACTGCAAATGACTATCGCCAAAACCTGGCCTACGACCAAATCGCCCTGGCCCTACTCATCGCTGAGCGGCTTCGGTGGCTACCAGCAACAAGCAATTCCATCCCCGAACACATTACCCAATTTGAGCAAGCCGTCGCCGACGGTTTTGCCCGCTTGAACAAGCTGGGTCAAACCGTAGACCGTGCCGACGAAGCCCTCGACATAGCCCGTGCCTATCTAGAAATCGAGCCCCTAGCCAATCTCGACAAAGCTGAGGAACTGACCCAGGAGGCGTTAAAGACCTTACAAGACTTCAACCGCCGCAAGCTGCAAGCGGCAGCCAACAAACTGCTCGGGGAAATTTATATCGCCCGCGCCCGTCGGTCAGAACCCAGTGCTGCGAGCATAGCGGCTGAATTTCTCACTACTAGCCTCACATTGTATCGCGAGCTTGATGTATCCAAAAAGGCGACTGAAGTAGAGCAGCTAATTGCCGGCCTCCAGGATTTGTGCTGAGGCCTGCTTAGCGACTCCCAGTTTGAAAGGGCGAACACCGTTCGCCCCTACGCCCCTATCGCCCTGTGGACCACCGGAACCACCACCCTGATTGGCCTCCTCGGTGTCGCTTCCGCCAGCGGTAAGCATACTCCCGATGAGTAGCCACTATTTAAGGGGGCGCGATCGCACCCCTCCCCTATCTACGCACCACCTATGGGGCAAGGTCGATAGGTTCAAATCTTGCATCTTGACAGGGGGGATGAGAGCAAAGGGCGTGAAACGTATATACAGCAGGGATCATGAAGATTCTTGCCCACGCTCAAGAGCTAATTTACCAACTGGTGGATGGGATGCCGAGTGCTTATCAGCGCCAATGCGCCACGCGATTCGTCAAGAGCTAAAGCGCTATCGACCTCGAGGACGTCGGCTGCATCTGCAAGTGATTTTAGATATGACGAGGATAGTCTCCAAACTCACGCTGTCAAGCATTAGTCCTTTTCAATGTATTTGCGAACGCTGTTGAGGTCGATATAGCGATCGGTCGCGTTGCGCAGTTCGCGGGCAATCATACCTTCAGTCGAAACTACGGTAATGTGAGTGTTCTTAGAGCGCAGTAGTTCAATGGCCCGCTCAAAGTCGCCATCACCACTAAATAAAACAACTTCATCGTATTGATCGACTGTGTTAAACATATCGATCGCGATTTCAATATCCAAGTTGGCTTTTTGAGAATATCGGCCTGAGTTATCGTCGTAGTACTCTTTGAGAATCTTAGTGCGAACGGTATACCCCAGGCTGATTAGAGCATCACGAAAACCCCGCTGATCTTGTGGATCTTTGAGGCCCGTGTACCAGAAGGCGTTGACCAAGGTCGTTCCACCGTCAAGGCTCAGGAAATATTCTAATACTCGCTTAGGATCGAAGAACCAGCCATTTTTCTGCTGAGCATAAAACATATTGTTGCCGTCTACGAATATCGATAGACGCTTTAAACCATATCTATTAGACATAAAAATTAGGGTAATTAGGGAAAATTATCTTATAGTAGCCAGGCTAGACACTGATCTTGTTTCTGACAGAGTCAGGACATTTTTTCCGGTCAATATAAAGCGTTCGACAGATCGACTAAAACCCACATTGAATAACTAAAGGACTCATTGCATAACTCGAAGAAGGATCTAAAGACAAAATTTTAGCGTTTTCTTCATAAAAAATCTAGGGATTAGTTGGGCTCAATCAGTAAATTTAGTAGCAATGGATAGTGGATTCAGCTAAAGTCACGGCGGAACCGGGGCAGAATATCTACAGGGCTATCCTACGCTTGGCATGGCCAAGGGTAGCAAACCCATCTAATTTATTTTGTTTACTAACCACTGTAGATGCCTTCGAATAGTCCTGTAGCCACTCTATCTGTATCCGACTGGAGTCGATAGGGTGAATTAGCATAGGCAGCTAGTATACCTGAAGACATAGCATATTCTGTAATGCATCAAATAAGATCAAGGGTGCAAATGGGCGAATAACGTTTAGATATAGGAATATTCAACATTTATCTGCGGGTTAGCCCGCTCAACCTGAGGAATGGCCAGCTCTCTATCATAGTACAAGTCTTGCACTGCCATTGTGGGGATAAGACATGGACTATCTAGGGGATACTACTGGTTTGAGCTTTGAGGGCAGTTTGTAACTCTAGCGGTAAGTTGTCCATGAAACGATAGCCCGTGGCGATCTCCAGCCGTTGAACAGAGGTTTGATAGCGACGCCAGTCTGGATCAATTTGGTCACTGTTGGGCATATCGACAGCAATGACTTTTGTGTCACTACCGATACCGAGCCCGCCATCGGCCAAGCGATCGTAGACCACAATAATTTTCCATAGCCGGGAAGGCACTGCGATCGCCCGGTTGCCCACACTACCCTGGGTACCGTAGGCCCCGGCCAGTACATGCAGGCTATGGTCGTACTGGTAGACCAGATCGCGCGTGTATTCTTCTAGCTCGCGCCAGGGTCCCCGGTTGTTGGCAGCTGCCTGAGGAATGATATTGGTCATGAGAAAGGTGGCAGAGTTGTCGCCAATCGTACGGGTGCGATCGCCCGATGGCACCACATGGCCGCGATCGTAGCCACTGCCCCGATAGTCGTTGGGGGTGACCTGATAAAACCCTCGGGGTAGGGCACCGTCGGGGCGAAAGTCGTTTTGGCGGTTGACCTGCCCCAGCCAGGCGGCATCGACCTCCCAGCTGGCCCAGTTGAGTCCGTTGCGATCGCGGTTATAGCTGAGCGCGTACTGGTGCCGCTGAATCAAATAGTTGTTGGGGTTTACCGCCGCCGCCTGGCTAGGGTTACCCAACACCAAGTGAGGGTTGCTCGACGGCGGGGCGGGCGGATCGGCTGGCAGGGGGGCAGCGGGCAGGAGCTCGCAGGCCCGGTCATTGCCATCCCCATCCAGGCCGTAGGGGTCGCCTCTAAAGGCCTCTAGCACCACCTGGGCCTGGGCCTGGGTGGCAAAATCGCCGCAGTTGCAGTCGTCATCGACGCAGGGCGGCAGGGCCGATAAATCGACCGGGGTCGACCAGGCAGCCAACCGCATTACCAGATCGCCACAGCCCGTTAGCCCCGCTCCCAGGGCCAACAGCAGCAGACAGCGAATCCAAACCTGAGTTAAAAAATTAGTCATGGCCTCGAAGGTGGCTAAAGGCACAGGCAAAGCCCTGGGCGATAATATAAATGTACTAAACTCATGTCTCGATCCGTCAAGGCGGCTCCATTGCCCTGGCTGAATCTATCGCTGGAGAGAGGGAGAGAGGTTGCAGAAGGGCTCGATAGCGTTAACAATATGAGACGTGGTCTGGCTAGCCTCCCGGTCTGTCCTGGGAATGTTTATCCCTGCGGACCAGGAGCGTCGCTGGGGCCAGGCGCAACGAAGTTTTCACGTTTTGCTCGTATCCCCGTTCATTACCAGGATGATTATGCTCAACCAAGCAATCGCCAAGCTACAGGCATGGTTCCCCGCCGATGCGGTACACGCCCACTGCGATGGCCCCTGCGGCGTTTATGATCCGTCTTCGGCGCGCGTAGCCGCTGAAGCGGTGCTGTCGATGACCAAAAAGCTCGTCGATCTGGAGCTGCCCGCTGCCGGTGACAAAGCAGCCACCGTCGCCTATAACAACACCTTCTCTCGCTATACCGCCATCAAAGAAGAGCAGGCTCAAATCACCAAAGATGAACTGCTCATTCTCTGGACCGACTACTTCAAGCCGGTGCATCTAGATCAGTTTCCCGACCTGCACGACACTTTCTGGAAGGCGGCCAAGCTCTGCTCTGCCTGTAAGGTTGAGGTCAGCGTGCAGCACGCTACCGAACTAATGGAAGCCGTGCAAAAAATTCACGGCATGTTCTGGGCCACTAAGAGCCGCGATGTGTCTTGGTACACCGCTAGCTAGGCTCGACCTGCGCTTGGCTGCTAGTTCTCCCCTTTCCCAACCGCCGTCGCTGTTGCGCAACAGCCATTTCACCGATGTGGTGCTGTGGTTATTGCGTCAGCGACGGCGGTGGCGTGTTGTGGGCGAGTCGATGGTGCCGCTACTACAACACGGGGTTGAGGTGCTGATTGACCCAGCGGCCTACCGGCAATGCCGCCCTCAGCCGGGGGATCTGGTGGTGGCCTACCATCCACGCCAGCCCGACCTGCCCATCGTCAAGTGGGTGGTGTATGTAGAGGCTGAGGGCTGCTTTCTCAAGGGGCTGAATGAATCCGCCAGCACCGACAGTCGTGAGTACGGCCTGGTGCCCTTCACCCATATTTTGGGCCAGGTGGTCTGCCGGTTTCCCTAGGCTGACCCGGGGGCGGAGAAAGGGAGTGCCACAGTGGCTATAGGCCCTGCCCTGGTCAATTACCTGTGACGAGAGATTACGATTTTTCTCGGGGATCGTCGCTATAACATCCCTGTCGAATAGGCCTAAAGCCTTCTGGGGTAAAGGGTTGAGCTATTATACCCCAGCCTTGAGGCCGAAGCCGATAGGGCACCTCGCAAGAATAGTTCACATCGGCAATCAGTAAAGTTAGCTAGGCTGAGATCATTGATACATAAGGAACTTCACTCCATGGAGAGGGGTTCCTCAACTGCGTTTTATCGCTCGTGATTTTCAAGGCATACATCGATGAATACCCTGTCTAATTCCACTGCTGCTACCCCCATTCGCTGGGTTGGGGCAGTTTTGTTTGCGCTGATGTTTTGGTTCAGCAGCAGCCTGCTGATGGATTTTGTGATTATGCCGGGGCTGTTTGTCGGCGGCATGATGAGCCAGCCCGACTTTGGTTCGGTGGGCTACGCCATGTTTTGGGTGTTTAATCGCCTGGAGCTGCTCTGTGCTGGCGTGATTTTGACGGGGCTGCTGGTGGCGCGCCAGTCTCATCGTCAGCGGGCGGTCGTGGCCAGTGGTCTGCGCAGCCGCTGGGCCGTAGAACTAGGGCTCGGGCTTTTGGCTCTGACGTTGGTGTTGACCTACGCGGTGGCCCCGGCGATGGCGGCTCTGAGCACCTCCCTAGACCCCTTTGCGGCCACCGTTGAGGTGCCCGCCACCATGAACCAAATGCACGGACTGTATTTTGCGCTAGAGGGCCTCAAGCTGTTGGGCTGTGGCGCCCTGCTCAGCTTGCTCTACGGCGATTTCAGCCGGGCTGAGGAGATTTAACCCAGCTCTTTCTAAACTAAGCACCCCTGGATTACCCGCTACCGAGTAATCCAGGGGTGCTTGGCATTTAGATCTACTACAGCCGAGTATGGATGATGCTCTGACGGGGGTCAACGGTGCGGCGATCGCGGATTTGTTCGTAGAGCTGGCGCTCGCCATCGCTGAGATGGCTGGGCGGGGTAATCACCACAGTGATCAGCAGGTCACCGCGATCGCCCCTCGGGTTGGGCCACCCCTTCCCCCGCAGCCGCAGGGTCTGCCCCGACTTGACCCCCGCTGGCAGGTTCATGGTCACGCTGCCGTCGGGGGTGGGCACCTCGATTTTGCCCCCCAGCACCGCCTCATCGGGGGCGATCGGGATTTCGGCGGTGAGGCCATCGCCCTCTAGCTTAAAGAAGCTATGGGCATCGAGCTGCACGACCAGGTAGATATCGGCGGGCTGCTTATTGTAGGGGTTGAGAGGGCCTTTACCCTTGAGCCGAATCTTACTGCCCTGCTTGGCTCCGGGGGGAATGCGCACGTCTACGCTGTCGCTACCAATGCGCAACCGCTTTTCGGTACCGTGAAAGGCCTCGCTGAAGGTCAGCCGCATCGCTGCTTCCTGGTCAAAGGATTGCCCGGCCCCAGGGTCGTAGCCAAACCCAGGCCCGCTCGGCCTAGAGCCGTAGGGAGAGGAGCGACCGCTTGGCCCCGAGGTGGCAAAGCGCCCCAGCAGTTCGTTGATAAACTCGTCGAAGCTGCCGTAGTTGCTAAAGTCAAAGCCACCCACGTCGCCCGGGCTGCCGTAGGGGCTGGCTCGATTGGCCTGCTGCCAATACTGGCCGTACTGGTCGTACTTTTGGCGCTTGTCGGCGTCAGAGAGCACCTCGTAGGCTTCGCTGACTTCTTTAAACTTGGCCTCGGCAGCCTTATCACCGGGGTTAACGTCGGGGTGATACTTGCGGGCCAGCTTGCGAAATGCCTGCTTGATATCGTCGGTGGTCGCCGTGCGACTCACCCCCAGTACGGCGTAATAGTCTTTAAAACCCGTAGCAGCCATTCCCGCCCTCCTAAAAACCTGCGCTGAACCCGTCAAGCGATTTTATTGTAATCAAATCTAGTCTTCAGGGCGGTTGCCGCCTGGCCCCAAGCCCTGCTTAACCCTGGCTTAAGCCTAGCAAACCTGTCGCTAGCACAGGGTTCGGTTTTCCATGCTGGGGCAGGGTCGTGACCCCGAATTATCTTACCCCCACCACGGCATCGAGTTCGGCGTAGTCGGGCAGCGTCGTATCGATCGGGGTGCCGTGGCGAATCACGCAGCGATCGCTCTGGGGTCGAGATAGCAGCTCGCTGAAGCTGCGGGCCTTAAACACCACCAGGTCGGCGGGGCGACCCACCCCAATCTGGCCCACCGCTAGCCCCATGATCTGGGCTGGGGTCTGGGTCACCGCCCGGGGCCAGTCGCCGATCGGGCGATCGAGGTGGCCAATGCGCACCGATTGGGTAAACACCTCCACCATATCGTGGTCACCGTAGGCAAAAAAGGCATCGCGGCAGTTGTCGCTGGCCAGGGCTACCGCCACGCCAGCTCGTTGCAGCTCGGTCAGCAGGGTGACCCCCCGGTAGCGAGGCGTGTGGCCCGGCTGGCGATCTTGCAGATAGAGGTTGCACAGGGGCAAGCTCACCACGCTCACCCCTGCGGCTTTGACCAGGGCCAGGGTGCTGCTAATGCGATCGCTCGACTGCACCGAGAGACTACAGCAGTGGCCGCAGTTGACTCGGCCCTGAAAGCCTCGGCGCAGCTTGGTTTCAGCAACGATCCGCAGGCCCTCTGCCGCCGGGTCAAGACTCTCATCGGCATGGAAATCTAGGTCTAGTCCCCGCGCTTCGGCCAGGGCAAAGGCTCGGTCGATCTGGGCTGCGAGACCCGGCTGGGGGTAAATTACCCCGCCCAAAAGACCGCCGTAGCGGGCCACGGTATCGGCCAGGGCCTCAACCCCAGGGCGTTCATAATCCTCCATCGCAACCAGGCACACCGCCTGGAGCGTGAGCCGTCCGGCCCACTCCCGCCGCAGCCGATCAAAAACCGCAAAACTAATGTCTGCTTTCCCGTCGGCACAGTCGAGGTGGGTACGCACCGCCTGGGTGCCGTGGGCGTAGCTACAGCGCAGCCCAAACGCCATCCGGGGGTAGAGATCTTCAGCGCTCCAGTGGCGCTGGTCAGCTAGGGCCGCCGCTAGGGCTGCACCAAAGGTGCCATCGGGGTTGGGGCTGCGCAACCAGGTCTGCCCCTTATCCAGGTGGGTGTGGCAGTCAACAAAGCAGGGCCACACCAGACTCTGGCGCAGATCCCAGACGGGTTGAGTCGAGACTAGTGGCTGGTGGGCCGAGACCACAGCGGCGATTTGCCCATCGCGCACTTCAATGTGGGCCGCGACTAAAGGTTCCGCCAACGGGGGTGCCGACAGGGCTGAAATCGGGGCTGGCCTCGGCACCGAAGCATCGAGGCCAGCCAGGGGCAGCCGTACATTTTGCAACCAGTAGTGGGAATGAGCCGCCGTTAGGCCCGGCAGCAGGGCGGTGGAACGCATAGAGTGGAAGCCGTAAGAAATTCATCGATGCCCGAGATCACACACCCAGACATACAGCCATTCGGGAAACACAGCGTACTCAGTTGTAGGCACAGGCTAGACATTAAGCAAGGCCAAGGCCGACGGCAGCTGAGCTTTAACAGCAGCAGCTGATTGATTCAGGGCCAATTGCTCATCGGCCGTGAGGGAGAACTCAAAAATCTGCTCAATGCCCCCCTGCCCCAGGCGACAGGGCACCCCCAGGAAGAGATCCTCCAAGCCATACTGGCCCTGTAGGTAAGCCGCCATAGGCAGGATGCGGCGCTGATTTTGCAGCACGGCTTCTACCATGACACAGGCCGAAGAGGCTGGCGCGTAGTAGGCCCCGCCCCGCTTCAGCAACTGCACAATCTCAGCGCCGCCATTGCGGGTACGCTCAATTAGCTCCCCCAGGCGCGGAGCGGGAATCAGCTCGGCCACCGGAATACCGCTGACGGTGGTGTAGCTGGGCAGGGGTACCATTAAATCGCCGTGGCCGCCCAGCACCATGGCTGCCACATCCTGGGGCGGCACGCCTAATTCCCAGGCAATGAACTGCTGAAACCTGGCCGAATCGAGCACCCCGGCCATGCCCATCACCCGGTGAGCGGGTAGGCCGCTCACCTTCCAGGCCAGGTAGGTCATCACATCTAGGGGATTGGTCACCACCATAACGGTGGCCTGGGGAGATACCGCCAGGGCTTGGCGCAGGGTATCGATGACGATTTTGCCATTGACCTGGGTCAGGTCGTCGCGGGTCATGCCAGGGCGGCGGGGTAGCCCCGCCGTCATCACCACTATGTCTGAGTTAGCGGTGTCTTGGTAATCGTTGGTGCCTACAATGGCGCGGTTGTGCCCTTCGCTGCCGGCGGCCTGGGACAGATCGAGGGCCACCCCCTGGGGCCGCCCGGCCACAATATCGATTAGCACTACGTTGGCGATATTGCGTTCCAGAATGCGCTGGGCCAAGGTGCTGCCGACGTTACCGGCCCCCACGATAGTCACTTGGTTAGGCAGACGGGGCAGAGTATCAATCATAACGAGAGGAATAGCTAAGGTGGATATTGAGTACCTGAGCTGGCTCAGCACATTAACCGGCCCAGGGCACCGCTAACATTCTGGTGGATACCAGTCAATTTAGGCCGCAATCGTTGTGATTTAGATCATCGCTAGATGTAACAGCCCCCTAATTATTTTGTGATTAGCCGGGTTGTCGAAAATACTTACGGACACTTCATCGTTACGGTGTGAATGCTCTCTAGTAAATGGGGGATGCTAAAGCCATGCCTCTGAAAATCGCTCTGCTATGGAACCTGTCAATGCCCCTCCCTATGCGTTGCCTGCCGACAGCTCAGCACCAGTAGATGATCCTCTGAGCGAGGGTGACGGCAACAGCCTGATCGCCGATATCGCGATTTCTCCCCAGTGTAATATTCGTCTCTTTGGCGCTGGTGAAATGGTGTTTGCTGAAGGTAGTTCAGCTGACAAAGCCTACATTATTGAGTCGGGCTATGTCGAAATTTTTGTGGGCTTTGATGACAATACTGTGCAGCTAAACATGCTGGGACCAGGAGATATTTTTGGCGAGATGGGCATTGTCGATGCCTCGCCGCGATCGGCCTCGGCTAGGGCGATTTGCCCCTGTCGCTGCATTATTGTGTTGGCGGCCCAGGTGGCCGAACGTATTGAGTCTTCGGCTCCGATGGTAAGGCTCTTGATTTCTATGTCGCTGCATCGAAACCGAGCCTACAACACCTATCTGCGCAACCTGGCCCACCCCATCGGGGGGCTACCCAGCCCAGCTGAGACTGAAAAAGTCTATACCCAAAGCCAGCAGTATCAGCAAATTTTAGCTGACATTAAGCTTGAGTCCGATCTGCAAAATGCTGTGCAGAATGATGAACTTTCTTTGGTATATCAGCCTCTTTTAAACCTCAGTACTCGCAGAATTATCGGATTTGAATCACTGCTACGATGGCAGTGCCCCCGGCGGGGTATGGTGTCTCCCCAACAGTTTATTGCCCTAGCCGAAGAAACCTCGCTGATCTTGCCCATGGGAGACTGGATTTTAGAGCGATCCTGTGCCGATCTGCGGCAATTTCAAGAGTATCTCAACGGCCTAGATCAGGGATGCCGCGATTTTTTCATCAGCATCAATATTTCGGTGCGGCAGTTTCAGCAGCCTGACTTTTTTGATCGCCTGCTGGCCTGCACGCAGCGCCAGGGGGTAAACGCCCAGCATCTTAAACTAGAGGTAACCGAGCGCATCTTTCTCGATGAGATTGGGGCTATCCACTCGATCGACAAGTGCCGCGCCGCTGGGTTTGAGGTTTCCCTAGATGACTTTGGCACGGGCTACTCTAGCCTCAACTATCTGGAGCGCTGCGAAATTGACTGTCTCAAAATCGATCGCTCGTTTATTAACAAACTGTGCAGCAGCGATCGCGCCCAGATTTTGGTCGGTTCAATCATCGATATTGCCCGTAAGCTGGGCCTGCCGACCGTAGCCGAGGGGATCGAAACCCAGGCCCAGATGGATACACTGCGATCGCTGGGTTGCGATATTGGTCAGGGGTTTTTGTTTAGCCACCCACTGCCGCTACCCGAGGCCTTGGCCTTGCTTGCAGCAGAACCTGCCATAGCGTTATAGAAGCCAGAGAATGAGTCTTTCCAGCTCCTAACTCCTGATCTTCTTAGACGGTCATTCAACTGCTGGAGCGCGATCTGCTGGCAGCCATAGCCACCTGACGGGGTGGCAGCAGGCCCTTTTGGGCTAGATATTCGTGCAGTTGGCGAGACGTCATGCGGCAGAGGTCTTTGGCCACTTCCTGGGCCTGAATGCGGTGGTTTGCGCTGGTTAAATTTTCGCGCAAGATGCCCAAAATCTGCGGCTCTGCCACTAGCACCAGCGTATTGAGATCGTACTGCGCTAGCAAACTTGCCATTTTGGTGTCAATGGCCTGGGCAAAGCGGCGCTCAAACTCTACTAGGTGATTGCCTCGGTGGTCGTCGTAGCTGTGGCCTCGGCTGCCGCTGCCCCGGTTGCGACCCGTTTTGGTGTTGGCCCAGAGGTCTTGACCGGCCATTTCTATGGCTGGATTGAGCAGCTCGCAGTGTTCAATTAAGTCAGGGCCAGACTCTAACTCCGGTGCGCTTAGCGGTTCTAAGGTTAAGAACCGGGCCTTGGCACCATCTACTACGGCTACGAGGAAGCGAGTCATAGAATCTCCCATGGTATTTGAGTTTCAGCGATCCTAACAAGTTCTCTCTGGGCTTTGGGGAGCGTCTACAAAGGTTAATCTGCGTTCAAAAAGGGTTAAGAAATGGGGCAGTCAATGGCCATGTCTGTTTTCGTCAATGCAGTTTATCGTTGATTTTAGTAGCGTTTTGTTAACGAATGTGAAGAGCGCACATTCAGTGTAGGGCCCATGACTCACTGCGATCGCATCGTAGCTATCCGTACGGCCCAACCAATGGAGCCTATCTTTATCTAGGCCAGGTATCCAGTGGGGTTGAAGCTAACGGCGGCTTTATATGAGATTCATTAAACAGGCAACACACTGATTGATTGCATTCCATTTACATCTCAAACAACTGTTAATCCGGAAGGTAGCTAAGGTTGAAAAGTTTGCTATAGACCGTTTGAGCAATATGCCTAGTACTCGAAGGCTGAAATATGTCCACCGTTCCGGCTCGCTTGGCTCCCTAGCCTTCCTGCTCCCTAGCCCTAAGGAATAGTATCTAAACTTGCGCCGTGGAGTACCAGGGCATTGCTCTGCGGCTAGCTGAGATATCAGTTTTTGGAATGGCCCTTACTCTAACCAAACTAAATCTGTGCAGAAAAATTTTGAGCATTTGAACATTACCAATCTAAAGTCATTTTTTGAAATGCTTTTTCAATCCGTTCTCGGGTGACTTTAGCATAGGCTTCCGGATCTATAGTTACTATCTTCCCAGACATTCCCAAGGCTGCCAGCCCATTTCCAGGGAATTCGGAGACAATCTCGTGGTCACCGTTTCTGGGAATGAGTATGATGCGATCGCCCAGCAACATGAGATTAAAGGGGATAGAATTTTTCTGAAATTGATGAACCCAATCAAAAATTTTCTCCCAGGAATTTTCTTTAGAAAAAGCTAAGACCTTTGCAGGATATCCGTCTAATAGAGAATAACGGCCAAAATCTTTAAACGCATACTTTTCTGCAGCTAACACACTGCCATGATACAAAGCCTGAAAGTGTATGTGATTGACCGATGCACCTGCATGCAGTGAGTTGAAAAACAACATAGTTTGATGGAATGTTTGAAATAGTACTAACGCATCCTCTAGTAATCTTGGGGTTAAATATTGGGGAAAATGACGTAATACTCCCTGCGGATCACCTAAGGGCGTTGGAATCCACAAAAAATGTCCGTTCGGATCGATAGGTGCAGCATTATAAAATGCTGACCAAGTAAAATGCTGAAGCTGAACCTGGATCAAAGGAGTTCGAACGAGCAAACTGAGCGACTGGGTCGGATCCTGGCACGAAAAGCGACATCGCTCAGCATTGGCAGGAATAGCCGGTTGGCGACCCAACGCCTTTCGTTGCCCGCCTGGGCGCAGGGCACGGTAACCATTAAATTGACATATGAAGCCAGTCTCATCAACTGTCTTCTCCTCTACCGCACTTTGAATAGCCCGCCCTTGGGTGTGATTTTGAGCATAGTAAGCGTACTGATCTCCCAAACGCTGGATTCCAAAGGCGATCTCATCACCTTTAGCCCAGCGTCCATCGGGGTCATCTTCTACAGCTTGAAAATCATTAATTAATTTGTTGTCTGCAATAGCTTGCTGCCAAGCCCGATAGAGTTGCATTGTAAGGTTGCTAGACGTTTCCATAGATATCTCATGTAGTATCTGACGAGAAAGTCAAGCTTATATAAAGTGCTATTGCCATAATCTATGGCGATGAGCTATAGCCTGGCGTCCTTCCATCTCAGGATCAATGGGTGCTCCCTAAAGGGTTAGCAGCACTGGTTAAAATGGAATTTATCCTACCAGATCACCAGGAAAAAGTATAGAAAAACTTCTAAGCTTCGTAGAACATCAGTTTTGGATTAAAAATAACTGAAGCAGCAGAGTAGTTGGCCTGAGTAATATCTCTGAGAGTTTATTCTCGTCTTAAGAAGTGGATGGACTACATTAATAAAATTTTGGGGAGAAAAATTAAGATTCAGAGAAGATCCCAAAGCTTGATCTATGTCTTCTTAATATTTTTTAACTGAACGAGAGGTTCACCGAGTATGAAAGTTGGAATTCTTGCAGGAGGGCTAGGCACTCGCTTAGCACCAGAAACTGAGACAAAGCCCAAACCAATGGTGCAAGTTGGAGAGCACCCTATCCTCTGGCACATTATGAAGTTATACTCCCATTACGGGTTTAATGACTTTTCAATTGCCCTAGGCTACAAAGGCGAAGTCATTAAGAAGTACATGATTGACTATTGTTCCTTAAGCAGTAGTCTAACCGTCAACTTCAAGAATGGTGACTTCAAGCCTCATGCTGCTTCTGATTTGAGTTGGCAGGTAGATTTAATCGAAACAGGTCTATCAACCAACACTGGTGGCCGCATTAAGCGTCTAGCCCCTTATATGGGCAATGAGACCTTTATGTTGACTTGGGGAGACGGTATCTCCGATATCAATTTGCAAGATTTATTAGATTTTCATCGCTCTCACGGTAAGCTTGCCACCTTAACAGCCGTTCATCCACCTGCTCGATTTGGCCATTTAGATCTAGATGGCGATCGCATTGTCGAATTCTCTGAGAAGGTTCAGACCCGCGAAGGCTGGATCAACGGGGCATTTTTTGTCCTCGAACCTGAAATCTTTGACTACATTGAAGGCGATGATACTCAGTGGGAGAAATCTCCCCTAGAAAATTTGGCTAAGGATGGGCAGCTAATGGCCTATCGTTACGGCGGCTTCTGGCAATGCATGGATACTGTTCGCGATAAAAAGCGATTAGAAGAACTTTGGGATAGTGGTCAGGCCCCTTGGAAAGTCTGGAATGACCAGCCAGCCGTTGCTCAGCCATTGCCAATGGCTGGCTAACGCTTATCGAGCTTATATTTCAAAGCTTAACTAAGTCAATACTAGATTCGGAGACTTAATAGGAAGATGCGAGTATTACTGACAGGTCATAAGGGATATATCGGAACTGTCTTAGTTCCTATGCTATTGGCTGCAGGCCATGAGGTTGTAGGCATTGATAGTGATATCTTTGAGGGCAGCACTTTCGGCAATGGTATTCAAGACATCCCAGAACTGCGCAAAGATGTTCGTGATATTGAAGCTACTGATCTCCAAGGGTTTGATGCCGTTTTACACTTGGCTGGGTTGTCTAATGATCCTCTGGGCAATCTCAATCCTGATTTGACCTATGAAATTAATCATAGAGCCTCGGTTCGTTTGGCGGAGCTCTCAAAACAAGCTGGTATAGAACGATTCATCTTCTCATCGTCTTGCAGCAACTATGGTGCTGGCGGTGAAGACTGGCTTACTGAAGAGTCCGCCTTCAACCCGGTAACTCCCTATGGTGAGTCAAAGGTTCGGGTTGAGCAGGATGTATCGCTGCTAGCCGACGACAACTTTAGTCCGACGTTCCTCCGTAACTCTACTGCTTACGGCGTATCTCCTAGACTCCGATTCGACCTAGTGCTCAATAATCTAGTGGCTTGGGCTTTAACCACAGGTAGAGTCTATATCAAGAGTGATGGTAGTCCCTGGCGGCCTATTGTTCATATCGCTGATATCTCCCGCGCCTTTATCGCCGTTCTTCATGCCCCTAGAGAAGTTGTCCACAATGAGGCCTTTAATGTAGGGCGCAACGAAGACAACTATCAAATTCGAGATTTGGCTAATATTGTCAAAGAAACAGTGCCAGGCTGTGAAATTGAATACGCACTAGACGGCGGACCTGACAAACGATGCTATCGCGTTAATTGCAGCAAAATTTTGGAAGTTTTACCAGAATTCAAGCCTCAGTGGAATGCTCGCCTAGGTGCCCAAGAGCTCTATGACGCATACCAAGCTGTAGGTCTGACATTAGAAGATTTTGAAGGCCCTCGTTATCAACGTATTGCCCACATTAAGAAACTACTTAGCGATCGAAGATTAGACGAGACGCTACGTTGGAAGTCACGCGTATTAGCAGAGTAATCGTCTTCATCGATTGATCCCAAAGTCCATCGAGATTGTCAAAGCCAAAGCTTCTACGCTAGGTCACCCTACGGCAATCTCGATTTTTTACCAAACAAAAGCATCAATTAATAGGTATTAAGTCTGACAATCTGGGCAATTTTCCCGACTAATATAGACCCAATAGTTAACTCTTCGACAGATTTTTATCCACGCCAAGGCTTTACAGTTACTAGGCTTCACTAAAGTATCAGTCAAAATTTAGCATCAAGATAGAATGCCAAGAGTTCTGCCGTTTTGACCCAATCTCTGATGAGAGATTAATCATGAACTATTTTCGTCAGGCTGTTGTAAAAGGAGATTTTTTGATCACAGCGGAAATCATGCCTCCCAAGGGAGCAAATCCAGATCGGATGTTAACGCTTGCCAAACTTCTTAAGGGGCGAGTTCATGCAGTTAATGTGACTGATGGGAGCCGATCTGTCCTCCGCATGTCGTCAATAGCAGCATCGACATTACTTCTTCAGCAAGGGATAGAACCTATTTGTCAAATGACTTGCCGCGATCGCAATATCATTGCACTGCAATCAGATTTGATGGGAGCCCAGGCATTGGGAATTCGTAATATTCTTGCATTGACCGGAGACCCAGTTCATGCAGGTGACCAAAAAGGAGCTAGAGCAGTCTTTGAATTAGAATCTGTTCGATTACTCAACCTCATAGAGCATTTGAACGCGGGTACAGATGCTTCAGGCAACCGTCTATCAGATGGTCACCTAGATATATTTCCAGGAGCGGCTGTAGATCCTCAACTCAAAAGCTGGTCATCGGTTCAGCGACGCTTTGAGAGAAAGCTTATGGCTGGTGCTCAGTTTTTTCAAAGTCAGATGATTGTAGATTTTGATCGCCTAGAAATGTTTATGAGCCAATTGGCATTGGATGCCGGAAAACCTATTATTGCAGGAATATTTTTGCTGAAATCTGCTCAAAATGCTGATTTTATCAACCGACATGTGCCTGGAGTTCATATTCCCGATGAAATTATTCAACGGCTTGCAAGTGCAGTAGATCCACTCCGAATAGGCATCGAAATTGTTGTCGAACAAATTGCGATGGCAAAACAATACTGCCAAGGGATTCACCTGATGGCTGTTAGGCGCGAGGAACTAATTCCTGAGATTCTTGAACAAGCTGGAATCCTGCCAATTGAGCACATGAAAAATTGTCATAAACTTTCTGCTTGACAACAAAAACTTTAGATTATTTGATTTAGACTCATTATGAATTACCAAATACTAGAAATATCAAGTCGGACATTGTAGGAATTTAAGAATGAACAATTTGAGTGCTAGCTGCCGATCCTGCGGAAAGACTAACCTGGAGTTAGTGATTGACTTTGGTTATACGCCATTGGCAGATAATCTACTGACTAAAGACCAACTAGATAAACCTGAGTATACGGCACCTCTAGATCTAGCATTTTGCCCTGACTGTGGGCTAGCTCAGATTACTGAGACTGTTCCTCCAGAAATTCTGTTCTGTCAAGATTACCCTTATTTTTCCTCTGTGTCGCCATCCCTACTACGGCATTTTGGCAATAGCGCAAAGACAATTATTGAGAAGCGCAAACTTACCTCTAGCAGTCTTGTTATTGAAGCCGCTAGCAACGATGGCTATATGCTCAAAAACTTCTTTGAGCAAGGTATTCCTGTATTAGGGATTGATCCCGCCTCTGGCCCTGCTAAAACTGCTCAGGAAAAGGGCATACAAACCCTGTGTACTTTTTTCACGAAAGAACTCGCAAACAAGCTTAGTGCTGAAGGTAAAAAAGCAGATGTATTTCTGGCTAATAATGTTTTAGCTCATGTGCCCGATCTGAATGGGTTTGTTCAAGGAATTAAGACTTTGCTAAAACCCGAAGGAGTTGCCGTTATTGAGGCACCCTATGTGGCAGATCTAATAGACCATTGTGAGTTCGATACTATCTATCACCAACACCTATGCTATTTTTCTGTCACTGCTTTAGATAGATTGTTTAGGCGCCATGGTTTATATCTAAATGATGTAGAACGTACTACGATTCACGGAGGTTCGTTGCGCCTATTTGTTGAGCAAGTAGAATCAGTTAGTTCATCAGTTGATGCTCTACTGAGCGAGGAGGCGAAGAGAGAGATAGATCGTATAGGTTATTACCAGAAGTTTGGCGATCGAGTTCTCAAATTCAAACAAGAACTATTGGATATTCTATGGAGTCTAAAAAATCAGGGTAAGACAATTGCTGCCTATGGTGCTGCGGCTAAAGCTACTACAATGTTGAGCTACTTGGGTATTGACAAAACCTTAGTTGACTATGTTGTTGACTTAAATTCATTCAAACAGGGCCGCTACATGAGTATAAATCATCTACCTATTTTTCCTCCAGCCAAGCTCATAGAAGATAGGCCTGATTATGTCCTAATTCTCGCCTGGAATTTTTCTGAAGAAATTATAAGTCAGCAAGCTGAATACCAGGCAAATGGCGGGAAATTTATTGTTCCCATTCCAAATCCAAAGATTGTTTAGAAATCCAGAGACTTTTAGTTAACTCTCCTCTCGCTTTGATGTCAAACAACCCATATCTATAATCCATTATGACGACTCAAAAAAGTATTCAAGCTCAGGTGAAAGAAACATCCGGCCCTACACAGCACTCCTGCCCAAACTGTGGCCATCATGGGCTATCGATTTTCTATGAGGTAGATCAGGTACCTGTTCATAGTTGCCTCATGCTAGATACCCAAGCCGAAGCTCTAGATTTTCCTAGTGAAGACGTATCATTGGGCTTCTGTGATCAGTGTGGATTTATTACAAACACGGCTTTTGATTCTCAGTGGTCAGCTTATGCTCCTAATTATGAGGATCAACAAAGCTTTTCACCAACGTTCAACAAATTTGCACATAATCTTGCAAGTCGGATTATCGAAAAATATAATCTACAAGAGAAAGATGTAGTTGAAATTGGATGTAGTAAAGGCGACTTTATACTCCTACTCTGCGAGCTTGGAAATAACCAAGGAGTCGGAATTGACCCTAGTGCTATCCCTGGTCGAGTTAAAAGTGAGGCAACTGACCGGGTTAAATTTATTCAAGACTATTATTCGGAAAAATATTCTGAGCACGTAGGAGACTTAATCTGTTGTCGACATACGCTAGAACATATTGCTCCCACCCTTGATTTTATTACATCGGTTCGCAATTCTATTGGTGATCGTCAAACACCTGTATTCTTCGAGATACCCGACACCATTCGGGTCTTAAAAGAAGCAGCATTTGAAGACATTTATTACGAACACTGCTCTTATTTTACTCCGGGTTCTTTAGCTCGATTGTTCCGTTCTTGCAGATTTGAGGTTGATGATCTTTACTTAGACTATGGTGATCAGTACCTATTCATTGAGGCAACTCCGTCTACCTCGTCGTCCGATAAAATTCATCCTCTAGAGGAGTCTGTGGAACAAACAGCTCAATATGTTCAGCAGTTTAAGGTTCTTATTGAGAAAAAACTAAACTGGTGGAAAACGCATCTAAATAGTTGGAAAGAAGCTGGTGAGAAGGTAGTGGTATGGGGTTCAGGTTCTAAGTGTGTTGCATTTTTAACTACGCTAAATACTATTGATAAAATTGAATATGTCGTGGATATTAATCCCCATCGACATGGCAAGTTTATTCCTGGCGTAGGGAAAGAGATTAAGCCTCCTAGCTTCTTGAAAGATTACTCTCCCAATCGTATTATTGTGATGAATAGTATCTATCGCGATGAGATCCAGAAAATGCTTGATGACATGAATGTTCAAGCAGAGATTATTGCTATGGGGGATGAAATTAGTCAGCTTTAGAGTATCTAATGAATTATTTTGGAGATAGGAATACTACTTTAAGAATTTTAATTAGTATTCCTATTTATATCCTAATCAACTGCAGAGTTTCCCCAGACTGCATTATAGAAATAGTGATAAAGCTAAAACTGATAAAATAAACCAGACAGAGCGATTCTGAAGGAATGTGATAATGAGAATAGAAGTTAGTGGTCAGCAAAGCTCATACTTTAGTTCATTTTAGATCTTGATCATTCTTTAATTTTTCTCAAATGAATGATTATCGAAACAGTAGTCACAAACTGAATAAGCTAAGAAAATTTCTTCTTAAATATTGGGCTTTTATTGGACTGACCAGTAGCTCAATGTTAATAGTGCTGGTTTGTCTGTCTCCATTTGATATCATTTATCCAGATATATCATCACTTTCTATTTCTGATATTCTTCATGAATTCTTAAATTCAGCGGTCTCAGTCGATGATTTAAGCGCTAATATCCTTCTTTTTCTTCCACTTGGCTTTAGTCTGTCAGGAATATTGGGTGACCGATATGAGAAAATCAGAAAGTTCATAATCATTTTCTTTACCTGCACGACATTATCTCTTGCGATGGAGATGTCACAGTTTTTTATTGGAATGAGATCCCCTAGCATTCTAGACCTAATCATGAATAGCTTTGGTGGATTACTAGGTGCAACTTTATTGTCTTTTAGTGGCACTTTCTCATCTAAAGTTTTGGTGTTGGGAGTCTATATACAGGAGCATTATATAACCCCAAAAAAACTTACATTCATAGCAATTGCATACATTGGTCTATTAGTATTTTTGACTGTATCGATTCAGCGCACCAATAATTTCAGCAACTGGGATCAATCCTTTCCTTTAGTTGTAGGCAATGAGAGTACAGGTGATCGTCCTTGGCATGGTAGAATTTCCCAGCTTTATATTGCTGGGCGGTCTTTGTCTAAATCAGAAATCCACCAGGCACTAGATAGCTGTTGTTCACTAGAAAAAATGAATACTTGGACAAGTTTTTATGAACTAACCAATGGAGCTAGATTTCCTGATCGAAATGGATATTCACCAGATTTAGTATGGCATGACCATAATCCACAAATGGCCCCTAATAGGATGCTGCCAATAAATCAAAAAGCCTGGTTATTAACGCAAGAACCCGCTACTAGATTGATTTCTGCTATCAGGCAGTCGTCCCAATTTAGCCTTATGCTAACGGTTTCTACGAATGATCATCAGCAATTTGGCCCTGCTCGGATAGTTTCTTTCTCTAAGGATCTCTTCCAGAGAAATCTGACTATTGGTCAAGAGCAGGGTCGATTAATTGTTCGACTTCGTACACCTTGGAGCGGGATCGAGGGTAGGAATCCTGAGTTTGCTTTTCCTGGGGTCTTTAAAGACGACCAACCCCATAGGCTACTGTTAACTTTTGACCATACTAGATTAAAGTTGTACATTGACAGTGTGGAGAAATTTTATACTATTAGATTATCTACCGATGTTCTATTCTTTCGATTTTTACCTGCCGTCGGCGTTAGAAATTTTCAGATAACGCCGATAAACCAGTGGTTTCTTAGAGTAGCTTTTTATTTTTTGAGCTTCTTTTTACCTGCAATGATGACAATTTTAATAATTCGGAATAATCATCAGAAAAGTTATATATAGTTAGGGTATTAATTTAGATCTTTGGCCTAAAATTTTTAGCATAGCTAATATTTTCGACATACTTTTTAGTGGGAATTTTGATCCATGTCTGAGCAAGTGAATTCTTCGCCTATCGTTAGCATTGGCATACCTGTATATAATGGAGAAAATTATCTTGAGGAAGCTGTAAATTCTCTTCTTGAGCAATCTTTTCGAGACTTTGAGATCATTATTTGTGATAATGCATCGACGGACAGAACTGAGGAAATTTGCAATACTTTTCAAGCCTCAGATAATAGAGTCAAGTATTATAGGAACCCTGAAAACATTGGGGCAGCTGGGAATTACAAAAAGGCATTTAGCTTGGCAAAAGGCAAGTACTTTAAATGGATGGCTCACGATGATACTTGCTCTCCCAACTATTTAGAGGAATGTGTAAAGAATTTGGACGCAGATCCTGATGTTGTCATGTGCTTTCCAAGGGTGGTTCTCATTGGAAAAGATAGTGATACGCTTCCATTAATTAAGGAAAATACCTATATTACCCCCACCGGTAGAATTATCACTACTAATCTCCAGAGAAATTTCATGTCATCTAAGCCAGGCGAAAGATACTCTGAGGTTCTTTTCAAGGTGGACGAATGCTATGAATTTTTTGGCCTGTCCCGTAGAGAGAATATAGAAAAGACTTCTCAGCATGATGCTTTCTATGGCTCAGATAAAGTACTCCTCTGCGAACTAGCGGTTATGGGAAAATTAAAAGAAGCCTCAAATGCGATCGCTTACTTTAGAATTCATGATCAACAATCGCAGGCATTAAAAGACTCTAAGGAAAGAGCTGCTTGGATCTCGCCAGATCTGAACTATGGGGCAATCATGTCCCGAGTCAAGTGTGTTCAGGGGTATTTCCGCTGTATATCCTCCTATTCTCTCTCTGTGCCTGATAGAATTAAGTGCTTGTATATTCTGCTAAGCTGGTTAGTCAATGGAAATAATTGGCGCTTGCTGATTAAGGAGCGATTTGGAATTGATTTTTCCAAAGTTTCTACTTCGGGCTAAGACTTTTGTCGCCTATTTTTTAGTGTTTATAGGATAAGGCTTTACCTTCTTATTGTTTGAAATCTAGGATGTCTTCATTTTTAGATTTTGTCTAATATTTAATTGAACACAGACATAAGGGCATTGTTCAATTAGGTTCCCTATCAAATAGCAAAACTCTTTAGAGGATGTTTTAAAAGTTAGAGCTTGAGTAAAAAAGCTCACTCCGTGTAGGTTGCAGATAGATGTCAGCAACGCCGGAGTGAGGCTATGAGTAAAGACTACCCCAGCAACTTAACCCGTGACC
>NZ_JADEWX010000304.1 GCF_015207395.1 Nodosilinea sp. LEGE 07088 | reverse complement strand
CTCGAAAGGAGTCCCCCATGCCCCACTCTCCCCTGTTTCGCCACTGCCTGCGCCTGATGCGGCAGAGCACCCAGTCCCAGACCTCTGGCCCAGCTACCCCGATCGCGCGCCTGAGCCGTCGCCGGTTTCTCCGCTCCACCGCTCTGGTAGGGGGGAGTGCGATCGCCACCCGCCTGCTGGTAACTCCACCACCAACCCAGGCTCAGTCACTTGGGGCATCTCCCCAAATTGCCATCGTTGGAGCTGGGCTAGCCGGGCTAAATGCCGCTTATCAGCTCAAAAAGCTCGGCCTGACCGCCACCATCTACGAAGCCAAACCCCAGGTGGGGGGCCGCACCCCATCGGTCACCGGGCCGGTAGGGCCGGGGTTAGTTCTAGATCTTGGCGGCCACTTCATCAACACCGACCACGACGATATGTTGAGCCTTGCAGAGGAGTTTGGCCTCACCCTGTTTAACCGAGTTGACGATGCCGAGCAGTCGCCGATCCCTGAGGCTAGCTACTACTTCGATGGTAGACGACGCTCCGAGGCTGAGGTGGCCGCCAGCCTCGGAGCCATTGCCCAGCAAATTGCCGACGATGCCCAGCGGCTAGATGATGACTACGAGCAGTTCGCCCCTGAGTTTGACCAGCTCTCTGTCGCCGACTACCTCAACATCCACGCCGATAAAATCCATGACCCTTTTGTGCGTACCCTGCTGGAGCAATCTATCCGCACCGAGTACGGGGTCGAACCCGAAAATTCCTCTGCTCTACAGCTTCTGTTTAACTTGCCCACCGTAGATGGTGACAGCGTGGCGGTGCTGTCTAGCGATGAAACCTACGTCATGGAGGGAGGCATCGGTCGGCTGATCGACAGCCTCGTCGCCGCTCTACCTGGCCAAATTCGCACCAGCCAGCGCCTTACCCGCCTTGAGTCTCAAAACTCAGGGTTTCGGCTCACCTTCAATGGCGCTGAAACGGTCGACGCCGACTACGTCATCCTCGCCATTCCCTTTACAGTGCTGCGCCAGGTAGACCTGCAGGTCGAGCTACCCGAAGGCTTAACTCGCTTCATCCACGAGGTAGACCTCGGGGTCAACGAAAAACTCTTCGCTGGATTTAATCAAAAAGTCTGGCGACAAGACAACGGATTTGTCAACGAAATCTGGACCGACCAAGGGTTTTCCCAAGCGTGGGAATCGACCCAGCGGCAGCGCGAAAGCCAGGCCGGTGCCCTCACCTTTTACCTGGGCGGCAAAGATGCGATCGCCGCTCAAACTGGGACCGCCGCTGCCCAAGGTCAAGCCTTTATTCAGCACTTGTCAGGTGCGATCGCAGATCTCTCTACCGCTGCCAACGGTCACTTTTTGCGTACCGCATGGACTCAAGATCCCTTTACCCAAGGGGCCTACTCTAGCTTTAAACCAGGCCAACTCACCGAATTCGCTGACTTTTTCTACATCGAATCTGACACCCCAGGCGATCGCCAAGATGTCTACTTTGAAAACTTAGTCTTCGCTGGAGAACATCTCAGCGACGAATTTTATGGCTACATGAACGGTGCCGCCCAAACTGGACGATTAGCCGCTGAAGTCATTTTCAGAAATATATCGGCAAAGACTGGTGAAAGCGATACGACTGTATTGACAGAGAAAGGTATAAGTCAAAAAATGTGAGCCGATTTGCCCCATTCTTTCGCTCATTAACAGGTTTTTAGCAGACAAAATTGACCTTTTACGCTGAGGAAAAAATGTACAACCAAGATGCCTCATTTGCCAATCCAGATTCGCCCCTGACGGATCTAGGCGTATCGTTTAATATGTCGTGTCTGGATGATTTATCTCAAATCTCCAGATCTGACCCTGGTCAGCTGAACACCCTTGCAAATTCCATCGAGACTGAAGTTTATAGCCCTTATTCGGTCATAGAATCTCTTAATCAACCCCTTGATAGCGTTTTTAATGGATTTAGAAGTCCTAAAAACTCTGTATCCATGCCTCAACAGCCTGTGGAATTAGATTCCCTTGACCCTTTAACTGGAGCTACATCTACACTTTTGCCAGAGGGGATATGGGAGGAAAGCTTTGATGTGAGTAGTCGATTTGATAGAGACGTCAGTGTCCTGGAGCAAGACTCGTTGCCCTATCCAGGTTATCTATTCAGATATATAGAAGGGCAAACACTAACCCGCGACGAAAACGTAGAGACGTGGCAACGGCAGATGAGGGAGCGAGGCTGGCAGCTGGCTGTAGACGGCTTCTATGGTCCAGAAAGCGAAGGCATTGCTCGACAGTTTCAGCAGGCTAAAGATCTCGCCGTCGATGGAATTGTTGGCCCCAACACTTGGAGAGAAACCTTCGATACAGGTTCTCCTCCATTTCCAGGAGAACTGTTTATCTACGAGTCAGGACGTATAAATTACAATCCTGCCGTGAAGCAGTGGCAACAGCGGATGAAGGATGTAGGTTGGACACTGTCTGTCGATGGTTACTACGGTCCACAAAGTGCAGATATTGCACGACAGTTTCAAGCCGCAGAAGGATTTACTCTCGTAGATGGAATTGTTGGTCCGCAAACCTGGGAAGCAAGCTTTGATGACCAAGCCGCTACACCGAACGATGTTCCACCTGTAGCTCCTCCACCTACTGACGGTTCCGATTACACTACGCTTGTTCCCATCCCGCCAGACTCCGAAATGAACCAAGGGCTGACATCGCCCTCCGTTGGTGGCGATGAATACATGCTAAACCTGCTTGGCGATCCAGAGAACCCGAGCTTTGACCTAGTCACTGAAGACGTTGGCCCGTTTACAGCTACTGGGCTTAAGCCCGCAGTCGAAGCGCTAACGAATATCTTTGAAAAGGTTGAGCAAGAAAAGCCGGAGCTCTATGAGCAGCTGGGGTATTTAGGGATGCTTAACGTCCGAAAGATTGCTGGCACAACAACCTGGTCTAACCATGCTTGGGGGGCAGCTATTGATATACAGATTGGCAACACCGAAGCTGATCTCGATCGGGATGGTCAGACCTATAGAGGACTGGTGGAGTTATATCCCTACTTCGAGGATGCAGGGTTTTACTGGGGAGCAGAATTTTCAACTAATGAAGACCCAATACATTTTGAGGCTTCGCGAGAACTACTTGAAGAATGGAGAAGGGCTGGTTTATTAACGTAAGCCAGGCTTATCCCGTCAGCCCTTTAGCACCTAAATAGCGATGCCCACTCCCCTTACTGCCCATAATTACATCGGTGCTGGCTTCGCCTTCCCCATCCGGGTCAACGTCCAGGGCAGCCTCCAGCTCAGCACTGATACCCCCAACCTCGAAGAATCCATCGCCATTATCCTCGGTACCAAACTAGGGGAGCGGGTCTACCGCCCTAACTTTGGCTGCCGCCTCTCAGAGCTGGTCTTCGAGCCCCTTAATGCTCGCACCCTCATGCTCGTGCGCCTGTACGTCGAAGAAGCTCTTGAACTCTGGGAACCTCGTATTGTTTTGCAGGATATTCTCACCATTCCCAACCCCAACACCGGACGCGTCGATATCGAGATTCAGTACCTGCCCAAAAACAGCTACGACATCCGTAGCATGGTGTTCCCGTTTTATTTGATGCCACCGGAGGAGTAGTGAGCGGAGGGGCGGAGGGGCAGAGGGGCAGGCTTAGGCCGTTGTCCCATCCCCTTTAAC
>NZ_JADEWX010000303.1 GCF_015207395.1 Nodosilinea sp. LEGE 07088 | reverse complement strand
GCTCCATAATATTGCTGGCTGAAACGTTCTATATCAGCCAGTTTCGGGCATGACGGGTCGTTTGACTTAACCCATGTCCGTTTTTCTTGGCGGCTCGTCACTGGACAGAGAACTTCCCACTGTCCAGTTAAGGGGTTACGCCCCAAAGATATTTCATCCTCTCTGAGAACTACCTGGGATTACAGCGTGGAGTGTTGGTGCCCTAGTTGACTGACAAAAGTTATCCGCCCCTCACCCCCAACCCCTCGCCCAGAGGGCGAGGGGAGCCAATCCACTTTTCCGGTTCCCTCTCCCCCCGGGAGAGGGCTAGGGTGAGGGCTTTCGAGGATTCTGCTCACAAGTTTTGTCAGTCAATCAGGTTGGTGCCAATCAGCGACATCACTCTCTGCTAGCAGTCTGTCCCATGGATACTGATAAACACATCCAAATCCTAGCTTATGCCCAAAAAATAGCCGAACTGCTACACAAAGAGTCTGATACTGATTTAATTGGTCTGGAATTGCCTTGTTCTTCTAAGTAGAGAAGCGGAACTAACGTAGCGATGGAGGTAAGCTGACTAGCAACCTATCAAGGGAGTGGTTCTGGAGATGTCAACCCCGCCGTTGCAAGGCGAGTTGAGCACGGATAAAGACTGCAGTCTACAGAAGTTACAAGCAGCAGTCGGGATCGCTCAACGCACCAAAGCTTGAATGGAACCCAGACAGAGCAAAACCAAATCTTGAACACGCTGAGACTCATTGTCTTGGTTCGGTTCGTCGAGAAATCCCAAATCTGTTGTCTTGTTGAGAATCCTTTATTTACAAGGGTTTCAGGAGTTTTCTGCAACAAGAGTCCCCGGTACGGACTTTGACCGGGTCTTGGAGGTTGTCTAGGACGAGTTTCTAAGCGTTATCTAGCGGCAAAGCAGCGGCGAGAAGGGCGGCCTGAGTGCGATCGCGCAACCCCAGCCGCCCCAAAATATGGGTCACATGATTTTTGACCGTTCCCTCGGTGAGAAACAGCGCCTGAGCAATTTCACGATTGCTGGCTCCCTGGCCAATCAGCGCCAGCACCTCCCGCTCCCGAGGAGTTAACTCAGCAAAACCAGGCGGAATTTCCGGCTGGGTTGGAGCCGTCCGGTGCAGCAGCATTTTTTGCAGAATTCCAGGCCCAAATTGGGCATAGCCCCGATGCACCGCCCGAATCGCCTGGGCTACTTCCTCCGATGGCGTGTCTTTGAGCAGGTATCCCACCGCTCCTGCCTGCACCGCTTGCTGCACCAGCTCATCATCCTCAAAGGTAGTGAGCACCAGCACTTTCAGGGTGGGGTATTGTCGCAGGAGCTCACGGGTGGCCGCAACGCCATCCATAACAGGCATACGGATATCCATCAGCACGACCTCAACGGCATTGGGCGTGGTCAACAATTTCTGCGCCATCTCCACGGCTTCTCGTCCATTGGCAGCTTCCCCCAAAATTTGCAGGTCTGCCTCCAGGGACAGCAGAGCGTTGAGGCCCTGACGTACGATCGCCTGATCATCCACCAGCAAAATGTGAATCATGCCACCTCCAAGGGTAACGGCAGCCAAACCGTCAGGATGCAGCCTTGCCCAGGCGCAGAGGTTAACTGCACCTGACCGCCCTCAGCCTTCGCCCGTTCTTGAATGCCGCGCAGCCCAAACCCGGTCGTGTTGTCTTGCGGATTAAAGCCAACCCCGTTGTCCTGAATGGTGATGGTCAACCGTGATGCATCCGGCAAGGGCTGAATGGCGATACTGACCTGAGTGGCCTGCGCATATTTACAGACGTTGGTCAGGGCTTCTTGCACAATGCGGTAGACCGTCAGCTTCAAGGATTCGGGCAAGTGTGGGCAGTCCACCACCATATCGGGAACCACCCCGGTCACTTGCTGTAGTCGCTGGGTGAGGGGTGCGATCGCAGTGGCCAGATCTTGCTGCCATAACGGAGGTTGCCGCAGGGTCGCCACCGCCTGTCGCGTCTCCTGCAGGGCCGTCGAGCCCATTTCTTTGGCCTGAGTGACAAAGGCCCTGGCCTGCTCAGGATTCGCATCCCACAGTTTTAAGGCCCCCTCCAGCTGAATGTTCAGCCCTGTCAAAGCATGCCCCAAAGAATCGTGAATTTCCCGAGCGATGCGGGTGCGTTCCTGGTTCATGGCCAATTTCTCGATTTGAGCAGCAGATTCCCGCAGCTTTTGATTGGCCTGGCGTAACTCCTCCCGCCGTTCCCGTTCTGAAATCAAAGCATTCATCAACAGCAGCAGAAACACCAGCAGCAGCAAAAACATGACCACCAGGTTGAGCCGAATGCCAATCAGTTGAGACATCAGTCGTCCGCCCAGGCGGGGTGGGAGTGCCCGATCTAAAGATTGCAGCCGATGCTGCGCCATACCCAGAAAGAAGACGAACGTGACGCTGGTGATGAGTAGGCGTCCCCATCGATCAAATAGCAGGCAGCTTCTCAGCACCAGTACGACCTGTAGCAGCGGGAACAGCCGCAGTCCTAATGTGCTCAAGCGGGCGGCAAGCACGATCAAACTAAACTGCAAGACAACGTGAGCAATTTTGAGGCCTAAGGGTCTGGTCGGTAGCCACAGCCCCAACGCCCCAAACCCTAGAATCACCATCAGCGCGGCGGCGGGAAATCCCCCACTTCTGGGCAACAGGTTGGGGGAAAATTCACTCATCAAAGCAATTCCCACCAGTACCCACTCCCCGTACAGCAAAAATGGAAACGGATGGTGCCCAGGGCGAATAGCGCGAATTGACGGCATGGCAAGAGACCAGGGAATTCATATTCTGGTAGTGCATTTTATTAAAGGACAGAGGAAAAGATAGACTCTTCCCTTGCTGCCAGCTGCTCTCTGACTCGGCAATTGTAGGCATGGATGAACATCCAGATCGCACCGATGTGATGCTCTAGCTTCTTGGAAAAGGACAGTGTCTTCCTCACCAGCCGAGAAATCCGCGGCCTCAAGATGTTGTTCAGTCTTTCGATGTCGCTCGTCAAGCACTCAAATCTTGGTGATCTGAACCATCGCCAAGCTGATGCTAGTGAGCGCATGATAACGCCCTGGTGGGAGAGCAATCGATGTAGGCGACTCTTAGGGATCAAAAGTCACCAAAATGCCATCTCTAGATGCGGTTAGTTTATTGAGATTTTGCTTATAATCTCTAGTCTGGGTTTGTGCTTACCTATACCAGCGACTTTTCTGGCTATTCACGCTAGCGAGAATGATATCGTCGGCGCTCTCAAACTACAGTTCAGCCCACCATGCTGTTTAGGGTGCCTTGGAGAATTCCCATGCTCTTCTTTCAACTTTTACCAGATTTACCCCCCGCTACGGCAACCGCCAATATTCCGATAGCTGCGGTTGAGGCTGTCGGGAAGGTTAAATCAGAGTCAGATTGTGAGCCCGGCAGCCGCGATTGCTTTCCTAAGGATCTGGTTGGGCAGCTGCCGACCGCCTTTGCGCTACTGCCAGCGACGCCCGATACGCTGACCTTAGCGGCTCTCCTGCAAGCTGGGGCCGAGGCCGAGGGCAATACTCTTAACGGGTGACAAGGGTACTCAACGTCATGCGGTACAGGGCTTTGAGACAATAAAGGGGACAAAAAATAGGGAGCCTCAGTGCAGCTCCCCTAAACCAATATGTTTCCTGCATCCTACCAAACCA